>DATJJB010000868.1:0-26779 GCA_035492655.1 Kutzneria sp.
CGGAGATCGAGTCGCTGTACTCGGAGTGAGGCGGTGGTTGGGTCTGGCGCCCGCGCCGCGCGCTAAACGCCTCGCTGCTCGCCGTCGAACCCGGCAGGATGGGCCCGTGCCGACGAACGTCCCGGAATCGGTGCAGCACCACCTGCGCCACCGTCTGAACCTCCACGTCCGCGAATACTGGCCGCACGTGGATGGCATCACGGTCCGCTTCCGCGCAGGATTCGCCTACGTGGCAGCCGAGTTGCCCGGCGAAAAGAGCCTGCCGCTGTGCCGACTGCACTTCACCGGCGTGCCGCACACCTGGGGCTTCGCGCTCTATCTGGCCAGCGACGGCAGCTACCGGGACAGCATTTTGCCCAGCGGACTGCCGACCGGCGCTCCGGAGGAAGCTGTCGACTGCGCAGGCGGCCGCTACCTCAACGCTCTCGCACCGGCCATCCGGGTGCCGGCAGGACTTGTCGTCCTCGTCGGCCCACCGGCGTCGGGCAAGACCAGCTTCGTTCGGGCGCTGATCGCGTCCGGCCGGCTCGACGAGGAAGCCGTGGTGTCCAGCGACGAGATCCGCGCGGAGCTTTTCCGCACCGCACCCGCACAAGCCGAATCCGACGCGGCGATTTTTGAGGAACGTGACCGCAGGATCATCGCCAAGCTCGCCTCCGGGCAGAGCGCGGTCGCCGAGTCGACGAACGTCACGCCGCCGGCACGCGCACGACTCATCGCCATCGCCAGGCGTTTCAACGCCCCGGTGACGATGCTGCGATTCAACCCGGACATCACCGACCTCCTCCAGCAGCACACCGAGCGAGGCCGTACCGACCTCACCGCCGCTGACGTCCGTGACTACGCCGCCGTCATGACCCGGGAAGCCGGTGCCGACCAGCTGCGCTCCGAAGGCGCAACCGTCCACAATGTCCCCGGACGCCGCCAGGCGACCACGCCGGCCGAAGCCGCCGCGCGCTTCTCCTTCGCCTGACCCGTCCGACGCGTCCAGACCTGCCTTCCGACAGCCTCAACGAAGTTCCGCGGAACAGCACTGGACACCTCCTCGCTCATTCCCTTCCAGCCGAAATTCCCGGCGGCACAAGGAATCGGGCTCAGCCCCCTACCACCACAAGAAACCCCGCTCGGGAACTTCCCGAGCGGGGTCAACTCCGTGCGCTGTCAGCGGCTGAAGCGCAAGGTCAGCACCTGGAAGGGACGGAGTTCGAGTTCGACGGCGTTGTCGGACAGGGAACGGTCGGCCAGGTGGCGCTCCAACAGGTCGGTCTCCTGCACGGAGGTGGCGGCGAACGACGGGGTGAGGACGGCCCTGGCGCGGCCGCCGAGGGCCTCGTAGAGGCGGACGACGATGTCGCCGGAGCGGTCGTCGGCGGCCTTGACGGCCTCGATGACAACGCCGGGGTTGTCGACGGTGAACACCGGTGAAACCTGGCCGGAGCCAAGCACTCGGCGCTCGGGAAGGTTGATGCGGTAGCCCTCACGGACGGCGTCGGCGATGGCGGCGCCGGGGACGACGGAGTAGTTGAGCTGGTGGATGCCCTGGTCGGTCAAAGGATCGGGGAAGCGCGGGGCCCGGAGCAGGGAAAGGCGGACAGTGGTGGTGGTGCCGCCGGAAGGCCGGGCCTTGCGGGTGATGTCGTGCCCGTAGGTGGAGTCGTTGACGACGGCGAAGCCGTAGCCGGGCTCGGCGACGTGCACCCAACGGTGCGCGCAGATCTCGAACTTGGCGGCGTCCCACGAGGTGTTGACGTGGGTCGGCCGGTGCAGGTGGCCGAACTGGATCTCCGAGGTGGAGCGGTCGGCATGCACGTCGACGGGGAAGGCGACCTTGAGGAACTTCTCGACCTCCTGCCAGTCGACCTCGGTCTCCACATCGAGTCGCCGCTCACCGGCGCGCAGGCGTAGCACCTGGGTCAACGACGACTGACCGAAGGTGCGCCGGACCCGGATCGCGCCGACGTCCTTGCCCTCGTCGACGGCGACGACCTCGTCGGCCTCGACCAGGTCGCGGACATTGTTGCGGTAGAACGGATCCACGTCCCAAGCGTCCCACTGGTTGGGGATGTCGACGTGCAGCTGCAACAGGTTGCCGACGGCCCCGGGAGCCAGCACCTCGCGGTCGGCCACCAGGTCGCGCAGCGAGGTGATGAGGCCGCGCGAGTCGACGGTCACCCGCAGCAAACCGTTGTCCAGCACCAGGTCTTCGACGGCAACCGGCTGCGCACCCAGAGAATCCGTTGCCCCGGCACCGAGTCCGGGCACGCCGGAACGCGAGTGCGGGGCGGCGTTGAAGACGACGGTCTCGGAGCCCTCGCCGGCCAAGGCGGACAGCGCAGAGGAGATCAACGACTCCAGCTCGGCAGCCACCTCGGCGTACCGAGCCTCGGCCTCACGGTGCACCCAGGCGATGGAGCTGCCGGGCAGGATGTCATGGAACTGGTGCAGCAGCACGGTTTTCCACAACCGGTCGAGCTGCTCGTACGGGTACGAATAATCGCCGGCAACCAGCGCAGCGGTAGCCCACAGCTCGGCCTCGCGCAGCAGGTGCTCGCTGCGGCGGTTGCCCTGCTTGGTCCGCGCCTGCGTGGTGTAGGTGGCCCGGTGCTTCTCCAGGTACAGCTCGCCCGACCACACCGGGGCGTCCTCGTACTCCGCCTCGGCGGCGGCGAAGAACTTCGACGGGGCCTCGATCGTCACCCGCGGCGAACCCTCGAGGTCGGCGGACCGGCGGGCGGTCTCCAGCATCTCGCGGGTGGGGCCGCCACCGCCGTCGCCGTAACCGAACGGCACCAGCGACCGGGTGGCCTTGCCGTGCTCGGCGTACTGCCGGCTGGCCCGGGCCAGGTCCGCGCCGAGCAGGTCGGAGTTGTACGTGTCGACCGGCGGGAAGTGGGTGAACACCTGCGATCCGTCGATGCCCTCCCAGTAGAAACTGTGGTGCGGGAACCGGTTGATCTGGTTCCACGACAGCTTCTGGGTGAGGAACCAGCGCGAGCCGGACAGCTTCACCAGCTGCGGCATGGCCGCGCTGTAGCCGAACGAGTCGGGCAGCCACACCTCCTCCGTCTCGATGCCGAACTCGTCGAGGAAGAACCGCTTGCCGTGAATGAACTGGCGGGCCATCGCCTCGCCGCCGGGCATGTTGGTGTCGGACTCCACCCACATGCCGCCGACCGGCACGAACTGACCCCTGGCAACGCCAGCTTTCACCCGTTCCCAGACGTCCGGGTGCTTCTCCTTCATCCACGCGTACTGCTGGGCCTGCGAGCAGGCGAAGACGAACTCCGGGTACTCCTCCATCAACGCCGTCACGTTGGAGAACGTGCGGGCGCACTTGCGGACGGTCTCCCGCAGCGGCCACAGCCAGGCCGAGTCGATGTGCGCGTGGCCGGCGGCGGTGATCTGATGCGCGCTGGCATTGGCCGGCTTGGACAGCACCCCGGAGAGCTCGGCGCGGGCCAGGCCGGCCGTGCCGGGGATGTCCTGGAAGTCCAAGCGGTCCAGCGCCCGGTCCAGCGAGCGTTGGATGTCCCAACGTCGCGGCTCCCGCTCGTCCAGCTCGTTCTTCAGGCTGTTCAGGACCTCGATGTCCAACAACAGATCCCAGACAGCACGGTTGAACACGGCCAGCTCGGCCCGCACCACGTGGTAGATCGGCTCGTCGCCGGCCGTCTCCTTCAGGCCCAGCCCGGTCGGCTGGAAGGGCACGAAGTCCAGGATCACCGGGTTGGCCGCGGCCTCCACGTAGAACAGCACGTCCTCGCCGCCGGCGACCGAAGTCCCGACCGGCAGGTGGGTGCTGCGCGGGGCCAGGCCCTTGATCGGCTTGCCGTCGGGCGTGTACGCCAGGCCCTCACATTGGAAACCCGGCCCGGGGTGGGTGAAGCCGAGGTCCACCACGGCTTCCACGTGCCGGCCGGCCCACTCCGCCGGCACGGTGCCGGACATCCGGAACCAGCTGGTGGCCCACGGCGCGCCCCAGGCGTCGCCGACCTCGGCCGGCTCGTACGAGGCGGCCAGCGCCTCGGCCACCGGCACCGGTTCGCCGGGCGCGTGCCAGACCTCCAGCGTCAGCGGCACGGCCGCGCCGTACACCTCCGGCCGGATGCGCTGGCGGACGGTCCTGGTCAGCCGCTCGTCGAGCAGGCTGCGGTCATCGTGCATTCGGTCGCTCCCCGGTAATCAACCCTTGACGGCGCCTTCTCCGACTCCACGGAAGAAGTACTTCTGCGCCGCGACGAACAGCAGCACCAGCGGCGCCACCGCGATCATCGTGCCAGCGGCGACCAGCCGCTGGTCGTTGACGAAGGTGCCCTGCAGGTAACTCAGCCCGATGGTCAGCGTGTACTTGGCCGGATCGCTCAGCACGATCAGCGGCCACAGGAAGTCGTCCCAGCTGAACATGAACGAGAAGACCGCGACCACCACGACGGTGCCACGGGCCGAGGGCAGCGCGATCCGGGTGAACCGCTGCCACACGTTTGCGCCATCGATGATCGCGGCCTCTTCCACCGCCGAGGGCAGGGCCAGGAAGGCGTTGCGCATCAGCAGCACGTTCAGCGCGGCGATGGAGCCGGGCAGCACCACGGCGGCCAGCGTGTTGTTCAGGTGCAGCGAGCGCATCACCAGGAACAGCGCCACCATGATCGCCTCGAACGGCACGAGCAGGCTGGCCAGGAACACCGTCAACGCCGCGGTCCGGCCACGGAAACGCAGGCGGGCCAAGGCATAACCGGCCATGGCCGCGCCGAGGCAGTTGGCCACCACGTTGGTCACCGCGACCAGCAACGAGTTCAGCGCGAACGACCAGATCGGCACCGCGTCGGCCACCCGCGCATAGTTGCCGGGCGTCGGGTGCTGCGGGAACAGTTGCGGCGGCGTCGAGTAGATGTCCTCGGTGACGCCCTTGAGCGAGGTCGACAGCTGCCACAGGAACGGGCCGACGGTGATCGCCAGGACCAGGAGCAGCAACAGGTACCGGCCGATGTTCCGGCTGCTCACAGGTCCTCCTTGCGGTTGAGCCGGTTGGTGAGCAGCAGCAGTCCGAGGGTGAGCACGAACAGCACCACCGACAGCGCCGAGGAGTAGCCGAGATCGCCGGTCAGCCCGGTGCCGACCTGCTGGATGAGCATCACCAGCGTGGTGTCGGCGCCGCCAGGGCCGCCGGCCGGCCCGGCCAGCAGGTACACCTCGGAGAACACGCGGAACGCCGACACCGCGGACAGCACGGCCACCAGCACCATGGTCGGCCGCAGCGTCGGCAGCGTCACCGACCACAGCCGCCGCCACCAGCCGGCCCCGTCCACCTGCGCGGCCTCGTGCAGGTCCTTGGACACGGTGCCCAGCGCGGCCAGGTAGATGATCATGTAGTAGCCCAGGCCCTTCCACACCGTCACGAGCATGGCGCTGGCCAGCAGCAGCCATTCGTCGGTGAGGAAAGGAATCGGCGTCGTCAGCACGCCCAACGCCCGCAGCACGTCGTTGACCAGGCCACGGGAATCCAGCAGCCAGGTCCAGATCAGGCCGACCACGACGATCGAGGCGATCACCGGCGTGAAGAACGCGGTGCGGAAGAACGTGATGCCGGGAAGTTTGCGCTCCACCAGCAGCGCCAGCAGCAACGGCAGGATCACCAGCGGCGGGACCACACCGACGATGTAGAGCGCGCTGTTGCCGACCGCCGTCCAGAACGCGGGGTCCCGCAGCATGCGGACGAAGTTGTCCGCGCCGGTGAAGTGGCCGCCGCCCAACACCTTGGCGTTGGTGAAGGCCAGCACCACCGTGTTCAGGAACGGGAACAGGTTGAAGCCGAGCACCACGGCCAGGCCGGGCAGCAGGAACAGCCAGGGGGTGAACCAGCGCTGCTGAGCGATCCGCACCGCCGGCCGACGCGCGTCAGCCGGCTCCCGCACCACTTCGGCCGCGACCTTCACCCGGCCAGCAGCTTGTCGCACTGCGCCACGGTGTCGTCCAGCGCCTGCTTCGGCGTGGCCTTGCCCTGCATGGCGTCGGACATCTTCTGCTGCAACAGGGTGGTCATCTGCTCGCTCCACTGCACCGGCGTGTAGTTGACCGCCGTGTCCAGCTGCTTGGCCGCCGCCACCCGGACCCGGCCCTCGTCGGTGCCGCCGTCCTGGGCGAAGTACGGATCCTGCATGGAACCCTTGGTGCTGGGGAAGATCGCGGTCAGCTTGGCGAAGGCCATCTGGTTCTGCGCGTTGGTCACGAAGCGGGCGAAGGCCAGCGCGGTCGGCTTGTTCTTGCTGGCCGACGGCACGGACAGGCCCTGCACGTACAGGTTGGCCTTGCCGGTGCTGGTGATCGTCTTGGTGATGCCCACGTTGGCGTACAGGCTGGGCGCGTTGGTCTTGAAGTTCTGCAGGTCGTAGGCCGAGCCCGGGGCCCAGGCGATCTGCTGGTTCATGAACTTGGTGCCGGCGCCGGTGTAGGTGGCCGACAGCGCCTCGGGGATGAGCGCGCCGGCGTCGAACAGCCGCTTGTACATCTCGACGAACTCGACGCCCTTGGCCTCGTTGAAGGTGAACTTGGCGCCGTCGTCGCTCATCACCTTGACGCCGTACAGGCCGAAGTCGGCGATCACCGGGGTCAGGCCGAGCATGGCGATCTGCTTGTTGCTGCGCTGGGCCATCACCAGC
This sequence comes from Kutzneria sp., assembly GCA_035492655.1. Lineage (GTDB taxonomy): Bacteria > Actinomycetota > Actinomycetes > Mycobacteriales > Pseudonocardiaceae > Kutzneria. The sequence continues at coordinate 6,657 of DATJJB010000868.1, forward strand.
GCGGCCGCCTCCAGCTCGGCGTAGCTCGTCGGCGGGTGCTCGGCGTCCAGGCCGACCTGCCGGAACAGCGCCTTGTTGTAGAAGGTGGGGCCGGTGTTGAGGTACCAGGGGAAGCCGAAGCTGCCGGGCTGGCCGGGCAGCGCGTAGGCGGCCCAGCCGCCGTCGACGTAGTCCTTCTTGGCGTCCGGCACGGCCGTCTCGATGTTGAGCAGCAGCTTCTTGCGGGCCAGCGGATAGGACAGGTCCGGCGGCACGTTGATCACGTCGGGCAGGTTGCCGGCGGCCGCGTCGGCGGTGACCTTCTGGAGATAGCCGTCGGCCGGCTGGTCGATCCAGGTGATCTTGACGCCGTTGTGCTGCTGCTGGAACGCGGTGATCATGCCGTTGATGTAGTCGGTGTACTTCGGCTTGAGCGCCCAGGTCTGGAACTTGATCTCACCGGTGACGTCGCCGGTGACCGGGCCGGTGTCAGCGTTGTCGTCCGTGCCGCCGCCCAGGCCGCAGCCGGTGACACCGAGCGCGGTCGTCGCCGCGGCGGCCAGCAGGAAACCGCGCCTCGACAGGGGATTCGTCGGCATGACAACCGTCCAAGGGGTGTGTGCGGCGCTCGGTGACGCGCACGAATTTGCCAAAGGCCCGCCATCGTTGTCAATAGCCGAATTTGTCCTGGTAGCGGCCTTGACAGGTCATCGTGCGGGCCCGATGCTACCGGAGAGGTAAACCGGTTTAGCGACGAGGCTGAACCGGTTTAGCTGCTGCGCTCTCGCCGTTTGGGGTGACCGTGAAACGACCGACGATCATGGACATCGCCCGCCGCGCGGGCGTGTCCAAGGGTGCGGTGTCGATGGCCCTGAACGGCCTGCCCGGCGTGTCCGAGGCGACCCGCACCCGCATCCTGGCGGTGGCCCGGGAGCTGGACTGGCATCCCAACAACGCCGCACGGGCGCTGTCCGCGGCGCGTGCCGACGCGATCGGCCTGGTGCTGGCGCGGCCGGCCCGCACGCTCGGCGCGGAGCCGTTCTTCTTCCAGCTCATCTCGGGCCTGCAGGCCGAGCTGTCCGGGCGGCGGATCGCCCTGCTGCTCCAGGTGGTCGAGGACCTGGACGCGGAGATCGCCGTCTACCGGCAGTGGTGGTCGGAGCGGCGGGTGGACGCGGTCATCCTGATCGACCTGCGCGTGGCGGACCCGCGGGTGGCGCTGCTGGAGGAGCTGGACCTGCCGGCGCTGGTGATAGGCGGTCCCGGGCACCACGGGCGGCTGCCCAGCGTGTGGGCCGACGACGCCAAGGCGATGACCCGGATCGTCGACCACCTGGCCGGGCTGGGCCATCGGCGGATCGCGCGCGTCGCCGGGCTGCCGGACCTGCTGCACACCGAGCGCCGCACCGAGGCGTTCCGCGCGGCCGTGGCCTCGCACGGCATCGACGCCGCCCCGATCCTGATGACCGACTACTCCGGCGAGCAGGGCGCGGCCGCCACCCGACAGCTGCTCGCGTCCCCGCGGCCGCCGACCGCGATCGTCTACGACAACGACGTGATGGCGGTGGCCGGCGTGGCCGTGGCGACCGAGCTCGGCGTCGCGGTGCCGGCGTCACTGTCCATTGTGGCCTGGGACGATTCCCCGCTGTGCCAGCTGCTGCACCCGCCGCTGACCGCGCTCACCCGCGACACGTTCGCGTTCGGCGCCACCGCGGCGAAAGCGCTGCTCTCGGTACTGGACGGCGCGGAGGGCGCCGACGTCGAGGACCAGGTGCCGATACTGGTTCCCCGGGAAAGCACGTCGACGCCCTCTGATGAATAGTCCGTTCCTGACCATTGGTTGTCCGATCAGCGGATCATTGCGCCGCCGGCTGCGGCACCGCGTTGATCCGGATCTCGGCGGTGCGACGGAACAACCGGTCGACCGACAACGCGCCCGCGCCGAGGAAGGCGACCAACAGGAAGGCCCAGCAGAACTGGATCGCCGCCTCGCCGCCGTTGATCATCGGAATGAACGACTTGGGCATGTGCACGGTGAAGTAGGCGTAGGCCATCGAGCCGGAGCACAGCAGCGCCGCGACCCGGGTGAACAGGCCGACCAGCACCAGCGCGCCGGCCACCAGCTGGATCGCCGCGGCCCACCAGCTCGGCCAGACGCCGAACTCGACGGCCTTCTTGGCCCCGAACAGGCCGAAGATGCTGGCCGCCCCGTGTGAGACGAACAGCAGCCCGATGACGATGCGATACAAAGAGATCACATAATCTTTTCCTTGTTCCATAAATCGCATGGTCGCTCCAAGCAAGGATTGGAAGGGCGGCTGTGGAGATTCTGGACAGTCGACCGGATGCGCGGACACCCTTAACGGTTAACGTTGACAGTCGTTCACTTTGTTAAATTAACCGTGTCGTCCCACTTCAGCGGGCTGAACGCGATCCCACTCGGATCTTCCTCGGAGCTCTTTCAAAGGCAATTCTGAGCAAGCCGGGGAGAATACCTCACCTATTCAGAGCAGTGACCTGACGTCGGCACTAGGCCAACCGGCAACGATCTCGGGCCGTGAGCACCTCTCGCGTTGCGGGGCGGCAGCCCCGGCAGGACCATGTGCGCGTGATCGAACTGATGACGCGAAACTGGTGGCTGGTGGCGCTGCGCGGCGCGCTGGCCGTGATCTTCGGCATCCTCACGCTGGCCTGGCCCGGCCTGACGCTGCTCGCCCTGATCTTCCTGTGGGGCTTCTACGCACTGGTCGACGGCATCAGCTCGATCGCGCTGGGCGCGGCGGTCCGCGGGCACCGCTGGTCCAACGTGCTGATCGGCGTCGTCGGCATCCTGGCCGGCCTGGTCGCCATCATGCTGCCGGGCGAGACGGCGGTGGTGCTGCTGGTGATCATCGCGATCTGGGCGATCATCGCCGGCCTGGTGCAGATCGCCGGCGGCATCGCGCTGCGGCGGGCCATCGCGCACGCCTGGTTCCTGATCCTGACCGGCGGCCTGACCCTGGTGCTGGGCGTGGTGCTGCTGCTCAACCCGGGCGCGGGCGCGCTTGCCCTGGTCACCACGATCGCGATCTTCGCCCTGATCTGGGGGATCTCGCTGATCCTGCTGGGTTTCCGGCTACGAGGCCTGCGCGCCGACAGCACCGTCGACGCGGTCTGAGACCGGCCGCAGCCGCCGCGACCAGACCGCCATCACGATCAGCACGGCGATGGCCAGCCAGACATAGGCGTTGCCGATCACGTTGTCGTGCAGGTCCCAGTACTGCCCGGGGTCCCGCAGCTCGGGCGCCTGGTGGTACGGGGCCTGCCAGAACAGGTAGATCGCGAACAGGGTGAGCGCGCCCGGCAGCCAGGCCCGGGCGCGGATCGCCACGGCCGCGCCCCAGAGCATGGCCAGCACCGCCCAGACCCAGTGGTGGGCCCAGGACACCGGCGACACCAGCAGCGACAGCAGGCCGACGGCCAGCATCGCCGGCAGGTCCTGGCCGGCCAGCCGGGCCCGGCGCACGACCAGCCAGGCCAGCGCCAGCACGCCGAGGCACAGCAGCACCCAGAGCGGCCCCTCCAGGTTCGAGGGGATGCCGAGCCGGGCGACCATGCCGCGCAGCGACTGGTTGTAGCTGAAGCCGAGGTTGCCGACCCGGTTGGTGTCGAAGAAGTCCTGGAACCAGTAGCTGACCGAGTCGCCGGCGGCCAGCGCGAAGCCGACAAGGCCGAACCCGACGAAGCCGCCGACCATGGTCAGCGCGGCCTTCCAGTCCTTCCTGGCTAGGAAGTAGAGCACGAACGCGGCCGGCGTGAGCTTGATCGCGGCGGCCAGCCCGATCAGCAGGCCGCGCGGCCACCACGGCTTGGCCACCAGGCAGTCGGCCACGATCAGGCCCAGCAGCAGGACGTTGACCTGCCCGAACGAGATCGTCTCGCGGACCGGCTCCAGCCAGGCGGCGCCGAGCGTGAGGACCAGCGCGGCGATCGGCACCGGGAAGCGGGCCAGCAGCCGGGCCGGCGCGACCCGCACCAGCACGGCGCGGATGCACAGGAACAGGATCACCAGGGTGGCCGTGGTGAACAGGCCGATGGCCACGGCCAGCGGCAGCACGGCCAGGCCGGCGAACAGCACCGCGGCCAGCGGCGGATAGGTGAACTTGAGCAGGAAGCCGGCGAACGGCGTGGCCATCTCGGTCTGGTAGAGGTCCTGGCCGTGTCGCCAGGCGTCGCCGCCGCCGAGATAGACGTACAGGTCGGTGAAGTGGTGCTGGTTGTACGTGCCGATGTAGACGGTGCTGAGCACGATCAGCGCCAGCAGCGCGGCCGCGACCAGCGACCACAAGATCAACTCGACCGGAGACCGGTGCGTGGACGGGGGCTGCTGCTGGTCGTCCACCGGTTCCCTTACGCGTCGGGCTGTCGCTGCGCAGCCAGCGTAACGGGTCTCGACGGCGCCGATCGCCCACCCCGATCCGGCTACGCGCAGTGGACGGACGGGTGCGGTCGGTCGAATTTGCCGGTGATTCGGGTGACAGCTATCGCACGAATGCGCACGCGCAGGCTACCCTGTGCGTATGACCATGGCGTTGGAGACTGTGCTGGCCAAGGCGGGCCTACGGGTCACCGCGGACGAGTTCCTCACCCTGGTCGAGGACGTGGCCAAGCGGCTGGCCCCACCGCACCCCGAGCCGGCCGCCTACTTCACCCCCGAGCAGCAGGTCGCGCTGACCGACGTCGGCCTCGACCTCGGCGGACTGCGTGAGGACGACTTCGACCCGCGGGCGCGGGCGCTGGCCGCGCAGACCGTGCTGCTCGACACCGCGCTGACCGTCACCGACGCGGCGCGGGTGCTCGACGTCGACACCAGCCGCATCCGGCACCGCCTGGCCGCCGGCCGCCTCGCCGGGTGGAAGGACCGCGGCAGCTGGCGGCTGCCGGCGTGGCAGTTCACCGACTCCGGCGTGCTCCCCGGCCTGGAGGTCGTGCTGGCCGCCATGCCCGACGACCAGCCGCCGCTGGTGCTGGCCGGCTTCATGACCACGGCCCAGCCCGACTTCCCGGTCGGCGAGTCCGCCGGCACGCCGCGGGAATGGCTGCTCGCGGGCGGTGATCCCCGCCGCGTCGCCGCCGTCGCCGCGATGCTGGGCACCCCTGCTTGATCGACTCGCGGTGCGGCCCGGCACGATCAGTGGTCGGACCCGGCACCATCCCCGAACGGAAACGACGTATCTGAATGGCTCGGCTTCCCCCACCGCCGGCACCCGCTGTGCTGCAGGCGCTCCTGCGCCGCGCCGAGGATGTGGTGGCGGTGCACCGCGCGACCCGGCTCGTCCGCATCTTCACCGCGGGCGGCAGCCACCCGCAGCGATGGAACTCGTTCCGGTACACCGGCCCGCTGCCGCACGCCCGCTTCGACCCGCATCCCGAGGGCCGGCCGGCCGACGACCCCGGCAACGGCGTGCTGTACTTCGGCCTCTCGGTCCGGACCAGCGTCGCCGAGGTCTACCAGGCCACCTCCACCGTCGACCGCCGGACCCGGCGGCCGCACCTGGTGGTGTTCCGGCCCCAGCGCACCCTGCGGCTGCTCGACCTGGCCGGCCTGTGGCCGACCAGGGCCGGCGCGTCCCAGGAGATCAGCAGCGGGCCGAAGGACCTGACCCAGGCCTGGGCGCGGACCATCCGCGCCGCCTATCCCGAGCTGGACGGCCTCTGGTACCGGTCGTCGATGGACGCCGGCGACCCGGCCATCTGCCTGTGGGACCCGCCCGGCGGCAACGCCATGCCGGATGCTCCCGATGTGCTGCTTCCACTGGAGCATCCGGGCCTCGACCTGCCGCTGAGCCGGATCTGCGATGAGCTGAACTACATCATGTTGGGCTGAGCCTCAGCCGAAGGCGGGTCGGCGGAAGCCTGCTGGGGGGCGGTTGCGTCGGCTGCGAGGCAGAAACCTCCCGTAGCGGACCAGAGTGAGCCGATGCTCCCCCACGACGTGGTGCTTGGCCCCACCGTCGTGCCGCCAGCCGTGATGGGCGTAGAAGGAACGGGTGTCCCAGTCGTCCTGGAGCACCCACAGCACCGCGTAGCGGAAGCCCTGCGCCGCCAGGTGGTCCAGCGCGGCGTCGTGCACCGTCCGACCCGCGCCGGTGCCTTGACACTCGGGGTCGGTGTGCACCGATATCAGCTCGCCGGTGCGTAGGTCGTCGTGCAGGTCGTCGTCGTCGCGGGCCTCCGCGACGACACAGTAGGAGCCGATTCGGCCCTGGTCGTCCTCGGCGACGAAAACCCCGTCGGGGTCGGGCAGGCACACCCATCGTCGCCAGCCGTTGAGGTGGCTCTCCGGCAGCATCCGGTCGAGCAACACGTCCGGCACCGCGCCGCGAGCGGCCTTGAGCCAGGATTCGCGATTGATCCTGGCCAGCTCGCGAACGTCACCGGGATCGGCTCGTCGCACCGTCCATGTCATGACGGGAGCGTGCCAAATCAGCGGGGCCCGGTGCCAACGGATTCCCCGAGATGCCGTCGCCACCAGTCCAGCACGGCGTCGAACCGCTGCCGCCGGTGCACCGGCCGGCCGGACCGGGTCAGCTCGTGCCCCTCGCCGGGGAAAAGCAGCAGCTCAGTCTCGGTGCCGTTGGCCTTGAGCGCGACGAACAGCCGCTGCGCCTGCTCGATCGGACAGCGCCAGTCCTGCTCCGAGTGCACCACCGCGAACGGGATGGTGATCTTGTCGGCGTAGGTGAGCGGACTCACGGCCCGCTGGATGTCGGGATCGGTGCCGCAATAAGTCTGCGCGAACCACCACCCGATGTCGGACGATCCGACGAACGAGTCCCAGGCGTTGACCGCCCGCTCGCTCCACGCGGCCTTGAACCGGTGCCCGTGGTGGGCGGCCAGCCAGCTGGTCATGAAGCCGCCGTAGGAGCCGCCCATCACCCCCACCCGCTCGGCGTCGCATTCCGGCAGCTGGAGGGCGGCGTCGAGCAGCGCGAGCACGTCGTCGGCGTCGACCGTGCCGAGCTTGTGCACGATGGCCGTGCCGTGGTCCCGGCCGTAGCCGGCGGAGCCGCGCGGGTTGGGCAGCACGACCGCGTAGCCGGCGGAGGCGTAGACCTGGGCCTCGTCGAACAGGCCCCAGCCGTAGTACATGTACGGGCCGCCGTGGACGCTCAAGACCGTCGGATGCGGGCCTTCGCCCTCGGGCAACACGACCCAGCCGTGCACGGGGTAGCCGTCCGGGGCGGTGCCGTGGATCTCGCGCAGCGGCCGGATCCCGGCGGCCCGCAGGTCGGCGCCGAAGTCGGTCTTGACGTCCGTGCCGACCAGCACGACCTCGCCGGCGCTCTCCGGCGTCGCCGCGACCACGGCCACCCGGCCGGCGTCCTCGGCGAACGCCTTCACGACCACCTGGCCGCCGAAGACGACCGGGAGGTCGTCCAGCGAAGCCTGGTCGGCGTCGAAGGGGATCCGGCGGACCTCCACCGCGCCGCGGTTGCGGACCAGGGCCAGCACGCCGTCCTCGGTGACGGTCAAGGCACCGGGAAGGCCTTCGCAGTCGACCGACGCGGGGTCGGTCAGCAGCCGCGGCGGATGCGGGTCCCCGGCCGGGTCGAAGGCCGCGACCCACAGGGCGTCCGGCAGCGGCCGCGCGGCCAGCCCCTCGAACTCGGAGCCGAGGAAGTAGACCCGGCCCTCGGCGGCGGCGATCAGGCTGATCATGCCCACGCCGCGCACGGCGACGACCGGCTCGCCGCCGGCCGCGGGCACGGCGTACACGTCGTCGTGCAGGTTCTGCGGGCCGGCGTCCTGGCGTGCGCCCACGGCCAGCACGTGCCGGCCGTCCGGCGTCCAGACGGGGTTGTCGAGGTCGTACGAGCCGTCGGTGAGCTGCGTGGCCTCGTCCTCGGCCGTCACGTCGACGACGAACAACTGCTGGACCCGGTCGCGGAGGAAGCCGACGCCGTCGATGCGGTAGTTCAGGTCGGTGATGCGCCGCGGGGCCTCGGCCTCGGCTGCCGGCGCGTCCTTGACCCCGTAGCGGCCGTCCTCGGGCACCCGGGCCACGAAGGCCACCCGCCGCGAGTCCGGGGCCCACACCGGCGTGCCGGCGCCGCCGGGCAGGTCGGTGACCTTGCGGGCCTCGCCACCGTCGGCCGGGATCACGTGCAGCTGGCGGTCACGGAGGAAGACGACCAGCCGCCCGTCCGGCGAGATCCGCGGCGCGGTGTCCCGCTCGCCCCTGGTCCACTCCTGCGACTCCCCGTCGGTCGGCACCCGGACGAGCCCGCCCCGGTAGCTGTCGGACTCCAGGTCGGGGCGGGCAACGTCGGTCAGCAGCAGATCGCCGCGGAGGGTGACGGAACCGGGCACGCGCAGCAGCGCGACGTCTTCAGGGCGCACCCGGCGACGGTACCTCCTAGGCGGCTTCGGGCTTGGCCTTCCCGGCGGTCTTGCCGGCATCGCGGTCCGTCTTGCCGGTCACATGGGTCTTGATCAGGCTGGCCACCGTGGTGATGGCCAGCACGCCGCCGATCACCGCCAGCGAGGTGCCGGTGCTGATCTCCCACACCGGCAGGCCCTCGCCGCCGTTGATGAACGGCAGCTCGTTGTCGTGCAAGGCCTCCATGATCAGCTTGAAGCCGATGAAGCCCAGCAGCACCGACAGGCCGACCGGCAGGTACACCAGCCGGTCCAGCAGGCCGCCGATCAGGAAGTACAGCTGCCGCAGGCCCATCAGCGCGAACGCGTTGGCCGCGAAGACCAGGTAGGGCTCCTTGGTCAGGCCGAAGATGGCCGGAATGGAGTCCAGCGCGAACAGCAGGTCGGTGGTGCCGATGGCGATCATCACGATCAGCATCGGGGTGACCATGGTGCGGCCCTTGTGCTTCACGAACGACTTGACGCCGTGGTAGTCGTCGGTGACCGGCAGGACCTTGCGGGAGAGCCTGATCATCAGGTTCTCCTTGTACTCGTCACCGTCGTGCGACTGGCCCTGCGAGCGGGCCATCTGCACCGCCGTGTAGACCAGGAACGCGCCGAACAGGTAGAAGACGGCGCTGAAGTGGCTGATCACCACCGCGCCGACGCCGATGAACAGGCCGCGCATGATCAGCGCCAGCACCACGCCGATCAGCAGCACCCGGTGCTGGTGGATCCGTGGCACGGCGAACGTGGTCATGATGATCACGAAGACGAACAGGTTGTCCACCGACAGCGAGTACTCGGTGAGATAACCGGCGATGAACTCGCCGGCCGGGGCCGAGCCGGCGAAGTACCAGAGGCCGCCGGCGAACAGCAGGGCACAGGCGATGTAGAAGACCACCCACCGGGCCGCCTCGCCCACCTTCACCACGTGCGGGTGCCGGTCGACGATCACCAGGTCGAGCGCGAGCAGGACGGCCAGTCCACCCAGGGTCGCGATCCACAACCACAGTGGGACAATCATGATCAACCTCCGGTCCAAGGGCATACGCCACCGACCGGAGGTCTCTTCCGTCGACACTGCCGTGCCGACCGACGGAACCGGGTGCTCGCCCTTGAACACCGTGCTGACGACGCCGCCGCGAAGGAATACTCCCCTCCAACGTCACTCATTCTCCCAGATGACCACGGTGAGAAGCCAGTCAGGGGGTGAACATCACTCAATGCAGCCACACCGCCGCTCGGCCCCGCCCCCGCTTCGCCCGGTTGCCGGATTTTCGAGGTCCGCCACTCAGCGAGCCCACCGCTGAGCCGCCCTGCCGAAGGCGGGGCCACAAGCACTGACACAACCCGTGACCAAACCCGACCGGGCTCGTGCAACGATTCACCGGTGATCCTCACGATCGCCGAGATCCGGGTACGGACCGGGTTCGGGGATGCCTTCGTCGCCGCCTCGCGCGGCGCGATCGAGCACATCCTGGCCAGCCCGGGCTGCCGGTCGGCCAAGCTGACCCGCAGCGTCGAGGACCCGTGCCGGTATCTGGTGATCACCGAGTGGGACTCGCTCGAGTCGCACACCCAGCAGTTCTACTACTCCGAGCACCTCGTCAACTGGCGTGACGCCGTCAGCGAGTTCTTCGACGACCCGCCGATGGTCGAACACGTCAGCGAGGTGCTTGACGCCCGGGGAGAGTTTTGACCAGCCGCACCTGGCCCGCGGTGGGTCTTGTCGTCCTGTTGCTGCTCGCCGTCACGGGGGTGCTGTGGGTCAACCGCGCCGCGCCGCCGCCCGCGGTCAGCACTCGTGACGTGCTGATCGACGTGGTCGACGGCCCGGACGGCGCCAAGCAGCCCATCCAGCTCGACGCCACCTTCTACGTGCCGGAGGCGACACCGGCGCCGTCGGTGATCGTGTCGCCCGGCTTCGGCCAGACCAAGGCCGACCTGGCCGACGACGCGACCGACCTGGCCCGGCGCGGTTTCGCGGTGCTGGCCTACTCGGCCCGCGGCTTCGGCCGCAGCACCGGCCAGATCGAGCTGAACTCGCCGGACTACGAGGTGCAGGACGCCGACCAGCTGGTCAGCTGGCTGTCGCGGCAGCCGGAGGTGCAGCAGGACAAGCAGGACGACCCACGGGTCGGCGTGATGGGCGGCTCCTACGGCGGCGCCTTGGCGCTGATGTTGGCCGGCCTGGACAAGAACAAGCGGATCGACGCCGTCGCGTCCCTGATCACGTACAACGACCTGTCGAACGCCTTGCTGCCCAACGCGGCCAGCCCGGTCGCGATCGACGGCGCGACGCCGGCGGCCGGGGTGGGCGACGGCAACGGCGTGTTCAAGAAGACCTGGGCCGGCAACCTGTTCGGCTCGGCGATGACCGGCATCCGCACCGGGGCGCCGAGTTCGTGCGGACGTTTCGCGCCGGACGTGTGCGCGGCCTACACGCAGGTCGCCACCACCGGCCGGGCCGACCAGGCCACCGTGGACCTGTTGCGGCGCAACTCCCCGGTCAGCGTGGCCGGCGGGATCGCCGCGCCGACGCTGCTGGTGCAGGGCGAGCAGGACACGCTGTTCGGCCTGGACCAGGCCGACGCGACGGCCCGGCAGCTGGCCAAGAACAACGTGCCGGTGAAGGTCTCCTGGTATCCGGGCGGCCACGACGGCGGCGCGCCCGGCGACAGCGTGCGGGCCGAGGTCGCCGACTGGTTCTCCTTCCACCTCAAGCACACCACGCCCGATCCCGGCACCGGCTTCTCGTACGACGTGCAGGGCACCGTCCGGGCCCGCGGCGCGCCGACACTGCGGACCATCGCCGCACCGGCCTATCCCGGCCTGCGCGACAACCCGACGACCCGGCAGAAGATCACGCTGGCCGGCCCGCAGCAGCCGGTGATCAACCCGCCCGGCGGCAGCCCCGCGTCGGTGAGCAGCCTGCCCGGCGTGGGCAGCGCGCTGCTCGGTGGCTCGGCGTCCAGCCTGGCCGGCAGCCTGGCCATCGACCTGCCCGGACAGTCGGCCGTGTTCACCAGCGAGCCGCTGGGCGCGCCGCTGACCATCGCCGGCTCGGCCCTCACGACGTTGCGCATCGGCCGCGTGCCCGGTGCCACGGACTCCGGCGACACGGTGCTGTTCGCCAAGCTCTACGACGTCGGCCCGGACGGCCGTCGCACGCTGCCCGGAGCCACGGTCGCGCCGATCCGGGTGCAGCTGCCGGCCGATCGCCCATCGGTCGACGTGACCGTCAGCCTGGCCGGCATCGTCCGGCCGGTCGCCGCCGGGCACCGGTTGCAGCTGGTCGTCACCACGACCGACCAGGCGTACGCCAACCAGACCACGCCGTCGGTGCGCACGGTCGCGCTGGCCGGCCCGCTCCAGGTGCCGGTGGTCGACGGCACCAGCGCCACCGGCAGCGGCATCCCGGCCGGCCCGGTGATCGGCATCGTCGTGATCCTCGGCCTCGGCCTGGTCGCGGCCCTGGTGTCGCTGCTGCGCCGTCGCGGTGGCCGGGACTTCGATCCCGAGCTGGCCGACGTGCCGATGGTGATCACCGGCCTGACCAAGTCCTATCCGGGCCGGCTGACCGCCGTGAAGGACCTGTCGTTCCGGGTCGAGCACGGCCAGGTGCTGGGCCTGCTCGGGCCCAACGGGGCCGGCAAGACGACCACGCTGCGCATGCTGATGGGCCTGGTCCGGCCGACCGCGGGCGAGATACGGGTGTTCGGCCACAAGGTGCGGGCCGGCGCGCCGGTGCTGTCCCGGATCGGCTCGTTCGTGGAGGGCGCGGGCTTCCTGCCGCACCTGTCCGGCACGGCCAACCTGAGCCTGTACTGGGCCGCGACCGGCCGTCCGATCGAGGAAGCCCACCTGGCGCAGGCCCTGGAGATCGCCGGCCTCGGCGACGCCGTTCGACGCCGCGTCGGCACGTACAGCCAGGGCATGCGGCAGCGATTGGCCATCGCCCAGGCCATGCTCGGCCTACCCGACCTGCTGGTGCTCGACGAGCCGACCAACGGGCTCGACCCGCCCCAGATCCACCAGATGCGGGACGTGCTCAAGCGCTACGCGGCGACCGGTCGGACCGTGGTCGTCTCCAGCCACCTGTTGTCCGAGGTGGAGCAGTCCTGCAGCCACGTCGTCGTGATGCACCGCGGCCGGCTGGTCGCCGCCGGCGACGTGGACGACATCGTGGCCGGCGGCGGCGAGGCGACGTTCCGGGTCGATCGGGTCACCGACGCCGCCCGGGTGCTGCGTGGCCTCAACGGCACATCCGCCGTCACGGCCGAAGGCCCGCTGGTGCACGCCGATCTGGGCACCACGGCCCGGTCGGCGGCGGTGGACGCGCTGGTCCGTGCCGGTATCGCGGTCGAGCAGGCGGGGCCGCGGCGTCGGCTGGAGGACGCGTTCCTCAAGCTGGTCGAGAGTGGCGAACAGGAGGGGTCATGACCGACGAGCACGGTGTGCACACCGATCCGTCGGCGATCGCCGACCTGGTCGCCGTGGCCGAGCACGAGCACTCCGCGGTGGCCGGGGACGGGTCCGTCGCCGGCTACCGCGGCTCGCGGACGCTGCGGCTTGGCGTGGAACTGCGCCGCCAGCTGCGACGTCGGCGCACTCAGTTCGCGCTGGTCTTTCTCGCCGTCCTGCCGTTCCTGCTGCTGATCGCGTTCAAGGCCGCCCCAACCCAGAACGGCCCGCGGACGGCGTCGTCGGCCTTCGTCGACCTGGCCACCTCCAGCGGCCTCAACTTCGCGATCTTCGCGCTGTTCGCCTCGGCCAGCTTCCTGTTGGTGGTGGTGATCGCCCTGTTCTTCGGCGACACCGTGGCCAGCGAGGCCTCCTGGTCGAGCCTGAAGTACCTGCTGGCCATCCCGGTGCCGCGCGGGCGGCTGCTGCGGCAGAAGGCGATCGTGTCCGGGCTGCTGTCGGTGCTGGGGCTGATCGTGCTGCCCGCGGTCGCGCTGGTCGTCGGCCTGATCTGGTACGGCGACGGCGACCTGATCAGCACCACCGGCGAGTCGCTGGCCTTCGGCACCGGCATCGTCCGGCTGGCGCTGGCCGTGGCGTATCTGATCGTCTACCTGACCTGGATCGCCGGACTGGCCCTGCTGCTGTCGGTCTCCACCGACGCCCCGCTGGGCGCGGTCGGCGGCGCGGTGCTGGTGTCGATCGTGTCGCAGATCCTGGACTCCATCACCGCGCTCGGCGACCTGCGCGACTACCTGCCCACGCACTACGCCACGGCCTGGTCCGACCTGCTCAGCGCGGACGTGGACTGGGGCGACATGGTCCGCGGCTCGTTCTCGTCGCTGGCCTACTGCGCGGTGTTCCTGGTGCTGGCCGCCCGCCGCTTCGCCCGTAAGGACATCACGTCCTAGCGCTTGCGAGCGAGGTAGGTCGCGCCGGCCGAGGCGACGACCACGCACATGATGGCCAGCCACTGCACCGGCCGGAGGTTCTCGCCGAGCACCAGCATGCCGGCCAGCGCGGCCACCGCCGGCTCGACGCTCATCAGCACGCCGAACAGGCGCGGCGGGATCTTGCGCAGCGCCTCCAGCTCCAGCGAGTACGGGATCACCGAGGACAGCAGGGCCACCCCGGCCCCGATCACCAGGGTCGTCGGGTCGAGCAGCGCCGAGCCGGCCTCGGTCACGCCGAACGGGGCGATGACCAGGGCGCCGACGGCCATCGCGATGGCCAGGCCGGAGCCGCCGGCGGTGGCCTCGCCGAGCTTGGCGCCGAGCAGGATGTAGGCCGCCCAGCAGACCGCGGCGGCCAGCGCGAACAGGATGCCCAGCAGCGAGGTGTCGCCGCCGAGGTCGGCCAGCAGCACCACACCGGCGGCGGCCAGCAGCGCCCACAGCACGTCCAGCAGACGGCGGGAACCGGCCAGCGCGATGGCCAGCGGGCCGAGGAACTCGATCGTCACGGCGATGCCCAGCGGCAGCCGCTGCAGCGACTCGTAGATCGACAGGTTCATCAGGCCGAGCACGGTCCCGTAGGCCAGCACCAGCAGCCAGGCCCGGCCGGACAGGCGTAACCGCGGCCGCCAGAAGGCCAGCAGCATGACCGCCGCGAACAGCAGCCGCAGTCCGGCCGTGCCGGCCGGTCCGACCAGCGGGAACAGGCCCTTGGCCAGGGTCGCGCCGAACTGCACGCTGATGATGCCGCCGAGCAGCAGCCCGGTCGGCGGCACCGAGCCCAGCATCCGGCCGGCGACCTCGCTCAGCCCGCGCCGCGGCAGCCGGCCCGACGTGCCGTCCACGTAAACCATGACCATGCCCCACAAAATAGGTGCTGGCACCGACAGTCCCGCTCACCGGAGCCTCACCGGGGCCGTGCGAGGCTGACCACGACCGAGACGAGAGCGAGGAGCAGCGTGCCGCGCCATTCCCAGCCTGGCCGGTCGCTCGGCGTGCTGGTCCCCGTCCTGATGCTGGCGGCCAGCGCCTGCGCGGTCGGCCCGTCCGTGCGCCCGGTGATCGCGGTCAACGACGGCGGGCAGAGCACCGGCACGAGCGCTCCCGTCCCGACCGGGCAGCTGCCGCCGCTGGACAAGCCGCAGAACCCCTCGGTGTCCTGGTCGGACTGCACGGCCGCGACCAAGGGCCGGCTGACCGAGACCGCCACCTCGCTGTCGTTCCAGTGCGGCCGGATCACCTCCCCGCTCGACGCCCCCGGCCAGCCCGGCGTCGGCGACGTCTCACTGTCCCTGCTCAAGGCCGGCGACGGCGCGATCCCGCTGGTCGTGGTGAACGACGCCACCGGCGCGCCGGGCACGCTGTACGCGGCGCAGCTGGCCGCGAAGCTGCCGGCCGAGCTGCTCAAGACGTTCTCGGTGATCGGCATGGACCGCCGCGGCACCGGCGCCTCCGACCCGGCCCAGTGCATCCCCGGCGGGGCGCGGGCCGAGATCGCCGAGTTCGACCCCAACAGCACCCAGCTCGACGACCTGTCGGCCGCGGCCAAACAGGCCAGCCAGGCGTGCGTGCTGGAGCTGGACGACCGACTGCAGGCGTTGGACAGCTGGCGCACCGCCGGCGACCTGGAGCAGCTGCGTCAGGCGCTGGGCGTCAACCGGCTCAACGCGGTCGGCCACGGCGAGGGATCCCGGGTGCTGACCCTGTACGCCGACCGCTTCGGCGGCCACACCGGACGGCTGGTGCTGGACGGCTCGCCCGACCCCGTCCTGGACCCGCCGGGTGCGGCGCAGGCCGGCGCGCTCGGCGCCGAGGCCACGTTCGACGCGTTCGCCGCCAACTGCCGCGCCCGCGGCTGCGCACTCGGCTCGGACCCCAAGACGTCCACGCTGGCGCTGCTCGACCAGCTCCGTCAGCACCCGAAGACCGCACGGCTGTCGGTCGGCGAGGCGGTGCACGCCGTCCTCATGGGGCTGGCCGACCGGGCCGCCTGGACGGCGTTGGCCGACGCGATCAACACGGCACTGCAGGGCAATGTCGAGCCGCTGGCCCGGTTCGCGGCCCCGCTGTCCACCGTGGTGGACGGCGCCCCGCCGCTGCTGGACACGCAGTTGATCACCGGCTGCAACGACATGCAGATGCGGCTGCCGCCGGAGCAGATCAGCGGCATGGTGACGGACTGGAAGGCCAAGGCCCCGCTGTTCGGCGGCCTGTTCGCGCAGCAGCTGCTGCTGTGCAGCTCATGGCCGGTGCCGGCGCAGCAGCTGCCGGCGCCCGGCGGGCACAACGCGCCGCCGATCCTGGTGCTGAGCACGGCCGACGACCCGATCACGCCGGAGGCCGGCACGCAGCGCACCGCCCGTCAGCTCGCCTCGGGCGTGCTGGTCAGCTGGGAGGGCGGTGGGCACGGCGCGCTCGTGCAGTCGCCATGCGCCACCGCCGCGGTGCGGCATTTCCTGGTCGACGCTCAGATTCCGACGGACGGCACCGCCTGCCCGCCGTGAGTGTCGTTCCCTAGCGGTGTCAGCTGCAGCTGGAGCAGCAGCCGCAGCCGGGGCCCGTGCAGCTTCCGCAACAGCTGCAGCCACCGAGCTCAGGTGTCTTGTCGTCCATGAGGACCTCCCCGGAAATCGAACGGACCAGCCGAGTTGACGGTATTTCCGTACGACGGCCCGGGGACACCGCTACGTGAGCGACCCCCGACCTCACCCGAACGCGGGCCCGATCGATTCACGGATCGCCATACGTGACCGAAAAAAGAGTGGGGACCCCCCGAAAGGAATCCCCACTCTGTGCTATTGCCGGCGAATCAGCCGGCCAACTCCTCGAGCGCCTTCTGGGCCGCCTCCAGCTCGGCCCGCAGCTGCTCGACCTTGGCCGTCTGCTGCTCGCGGGCCTGCTCCAGGATCGCCTCGATGGACTCGGCGACCTCCGGGTGCAGCGCCTTGGCGGCCTGGCCGACGAGCGCCGGCGTGACCGGCAGCGCCCGCAGGGCCTTCTTCTTGGCCGCGACCACGTCCACGGTCCAGTCGCCGTCGACGCTGCCGCTGATGGTGATCACCACGTCGGCGACGCGGGTCTTCTTGGCGGTGCTGGCGGCCGGCCGCGGCTTCTTGGCGGCGGGGGCCTCCTCCACGACGGCGGTGTCGCCCGCAGCGACCTCCTCGGGCGCTTCGGTGGTGGTGTTCTCGATCTCCGACATTCTCTGCTCCATGGAGGGACGGGATACCGCTGGTAGCTCTGCTGGCGAACGCTTGCGTCCCGGCCGTTCGAGCGTCAGCTCGCTCGGCGAGAAGGACAGCTCATCGTGCGAACCGGCCGGTCGGACCTGGATGTAGTCGCCTTCGTCCGGGTCGTTGAGCGCGGTGACCCGGGCCGAGCGGCCCGCCTCGACCCCGACCGCGTCGGCCGTGAACCAGACGGTGGGCTCGCGGCCCCGGACCAGCTCGTCACGAAGGTGCTCGACGTCCTCGTCGGACAGCGAGCCTGGTTGCGCCATCTCAATTCTCCTCGATGCGTGCAGGGCTGGGCACCGGGGTGGCACACACCGTGACGAGGTCGGCCCGATGTGCTGCCGCTCGGCAACCTAGCAGTAGGGGCGGACGCCCCTCACCGGCTCCGTCCGGAAGGCGACGCAGAGATTAGCACACGTGTTCGAACCACCCCACCCCGCCACCAGCCACCCCGCCGCCGCCAACCACCGTCACATGCGGACCGGACATGCCTCATGAAGGCAACAACGACGCTCATGTGACATTTGCGTTCGCGATGACGGTCTCACGACTCGCGGAGGCGGTACTCCCAGCCGAACTGGTCGCTGTGGTGCAGGTCGTAGTGGTGCTCGATCTTGGGCCCGTCGTGCAGGTGCACGTGGGTGATGGTCTGCCGCGGCTCGTCGAGCGGCTTGCTCCAGATCTCCTCGCGGCCGTCGAGCGGGCCGCCGACGAAGCGTGCCACATAGGGAATCGTCATGGCCGGCCCTCCTCCAGGCGCCTCGGGGTTTCCGCTCGCTCCATGATAAACGGCCGACAGCGGGATGCGTCAGAGCGATCACACTGACGTCTCAGTACATTTTCCCCGCAGGTCACCGGGTGGAACGGTGATGTTCCCGACTGTCAAGAGTCGAGCCGGACATGATACGCCTTCGTGCGGGATTGCTGTCCACAATGGAATTGCATGGCCACGATTCAGTCCCGGCGGGCCTTGCTCGGCTGCACCCGCTTCGGTTCCCCGGCCATCTTCGGATAATCGGGCGGATAGGGCATCTCACCCCGTTCGTCGGCCGCGTACCAGTCCAGCAGCCGCTCGATCCCGTACGCCTGGTCGTCGATGCCCTCGAGCGCGTCGCCGTGCTCGGCCAGCCAGCCCGGGGCGGTCAGCACGTCGAAGTCGTTCGGGTCGACCGTGGGCAGTTTCTCCCAGGTCAGCGGCATCGACACGGTCGCCCTCGGGGTGCCGCGGACCGACCACGCCGAGGCGATCGTACGGTCCCGGGCCGCCTGGTTGTAGTCCAGGAAGACCCGCTCGCCCCGTTCTTCCTTCCACCACGCCGTCGTCGCCTTGTCCGGCAGCCGGCGCTCCACCTCGCGGCCCAGCGCGATCACCGCGTGCCGGACGTCGATGAAGTCCCACTCCGGCCGGATCCTGACCAGCACGTGGATGCCACGGCCGCCCGAGGTCTTGGGGAAGGCTGTCATGCCCAGCTCGTCCAACACTTCCCGGAGCGTCAGCGCCACCCGCACCGCGTCCGCGAAGTCCGTACCCGGCTGCGGATCCAGGTCGATACGCAGCTCGTCCGGCCGGTCCACGTCCGCACGCCGCACCGGCCACGGGTGGAAGTCGAACGTGCCCAGGTTCGCCGCCCAGGCCAGCACCGCGGGCTCCGTCGGACACACCTCGTCCGCCGTCCGCCCCGACGGAAACGTGATCCGCGCCGTCTGCACCCATTCCGGCGCGCCCTTGGGGATCCGCTTGGCGTAGAACGCCTCCCCCGTCACCCCGTCCACATACCGCTTCAGCGTCGTCGGCCGGTCCCCCACCGCCCGCAGCAACGGCTCCGCGACCTGGACGTAGTACTCCACCACCTGCCGCTTGGTGATGCCGCGGTCCGGGAAGTAGACCTTGCTCGGGCTCGACACCCGCACAGTGCGCTCGCCCACCTGCAACTCGATCGCCTCGGCCACGGCTTGCACCCTACGACGCCCCGCCCCTTCCCACGACCGAAACGCCCCGCTCCCTCACTCCTTGCCCGCCGCCGCATGCTTCGCGTCCACTGTGGCCAGCAACGCTTCCAGCGCCAGCTCGAAGCTGTCGTCGTCCACTTCTTCCGCGTGCTGCCGCAACAGATGCGCTTGGTTCAGGTGCGGATACCGCTCCACGTACAGCTGCGCGTCGTCGGAGAAGCCGGCCGCGAACGAGCTCGTCGCCGCGCCGATCACGATGTACTTCACCGCCGCGCCGATCATGGTCGCCTCCCGAGGCGGCCAACCGGCGCCGACCAAGCCGCCGTGCACTGCGTCGGCCATGCGTAGCGACGCGTCGCGGCGGGCGGGGCCGCGGGCGACGAACGGCACCATGTTCGGATGCTCGGCCAGCGCGGCCCGGTAGGACCGGGCCCAGCCGATCAACCCCGGCCGCCAGCCCTCGTCGAAACCGCTCACGTCGACCCGGCCGATGATCTCGTTGGCCACGTCGTTGAGCAGGTCGTCCTTGGTCGCCACGTGGCTGTACAGGGACGCCGCTCGCACCCCGAGCTCGGCCGCCAGCTTGCGCATGGACAGCGCCTCGAGGCCGTCGCGGTCGACGAGCGCCAGCGCCGTGGTGCGGATGCGGGTCGGGCTGAGGATCGGGGTGTGTGGTCTTGGCATGGCCACCTCCTGCGCGTACATTAAAACTAACAGTGTTCGGTTTAGTCGGGAAGGGACGCGCGGTGGACTTCTCACTCAGCGACGAGCAGCGGGAGATCAGGGACTGGGTGCGCACCTTCGTGCGCAAGGAGGTCATGCCGCTGGAACCCGAGGTGCTGCGGCGCGAGCGCGCCGGCCAGCGCGGGTTCACCGCAGAGGAGTCGCGCGCCCTGCAACTCAAGGCCAAACAGGCCGGCTTCTGGGGCGTGCTCACCCCGCAGGAGCACGGCGGCATGGGCCTGGACGCGGTCACCGCCGCCCTGATCGAGGCCGAGCTCGGCCGCTCCTTCGTGCCGTTCTACCTCGGCGGCAAGGCCGACAACATCCTGTTCCACGCCAACGCGGAGCAGCAGGCCCGCTACCTCGTGCCGACCATCGCCGGCGACCGCAAGTCGTGCTTCGCGATCACCGAGCCCGG
>DATJJB010000869.1:0-13402 GCA_035492655.1 Kutzneria sp.
GCAGACCACTGTGGTCGCGACCTTGCGGATGGCGTTGGCCGCGGTGACCACCGAGGAGGTGGCCGGCAAGGTGGCGCGGGAGCTGTCCGACGACGAGGTGCTCAAGGTCCTCTCGCGTGAGGTGAAGAAGCGCAACGAGGCCGCCGAGGCGTTCGCCGGTGTGGGCCGCAAGGAGCAGGCCGACGCCGAGCTGGCCGAGGCCGAGGTGCTCAAGACGTACCTGCCGGCGCAGCTGTCCGACGACGAGCTGGCCGACCTCGTCGCGCAGGCGATCGCCGAGGTCGCCGCGGCGTCGGGCGAGCAGCCGGGGCAGAAGCAGATGGGCCAGGTCATGAAGGCCGCGAACGCCAAGGTCGCGGGCCGCGCCGAGGGCGGCCGTGTCGCCGCCGTGGTGAAGGCCAAGCTGCTGGGCTGACATGACTCAGGGGGGCGGGCCGGCGGTGTTCCACTGTCCTTTGCGCAACGGGCGCGTGGCTTTGATGGCGTCCGTGACGGGACTGCTCGCCGCCGGCTGGCTCGCCGTCAGCCTGTTCGGCGGCATCCCCGGTGGGCAGGTCCGGCCGCCCCGGTCGGGCCTCGGCTTCTTCACCGACGCCGACGGCAGGGTCCTCGCCTCGTTCCCCGCCCTCTACTCCCGCGCGCAGCTGTCCGAGATGGCCGGCCTGTTAGAAGTCGACCGTGCGTGACAATCGGTACAGCCACCGCACCTGGTCACTGCTCCGTCGTCAGCAGAAATGGCAGTTCTACGCGGCCGTGTTCGGCGTTGCGGCGGTGGTGTTCGGCGGCGTCGTTCGGCCGACGATCCACGACTTGTGGGCGATCATCGTGATCGGCCCGCTGTTCCTCGGCATGTTCGCCTGCCTGGTCCGCGTGGCCGGCCTGGCCGTCGCCGTGGTGCGATCGGCTAAACAGGACAAGGCCGATCGGGAAGCGGCATGACCGAGTACGGCCGGGAGCGGGAACGCCGGCGCAGGCGTCGCTCACTGCTCTCGTTCGGGTACGTCTTGGCGATGGGCATCATCCTGGGACTGAAGGTCGGGCCGGTGCCGGCGCTGGCCGCCGTGGTCGGTGTGATCGTGCTGGGCTACGCGGCGATCACGTTGATCGTCGCGCGTGATCGGCGGGCGGAGCTGCGTCGACGGGCGACCGGCGAGTCGCCGACGTGGTCGGCGCAGCTGCCGCTGGCGGTCGCCCGGCAGTTCGACGTCGCCCTGCCCGGACGGCACAGCCGGCTCACCGTCGAGGAGACCGGCGAGTTGCTCGGCCGGCTCCGTTACCTCGGCGACCGGCTGCAGTGGGAGCCCAGCGCCTCCTGGCGGGCCAAGGGGACGGGAGTCCTGACCTGGGACCAGTCCTGGACGCCGACAGTGGTGTCGCTCTGGGGCCCGGGCAGCCAGGGCTGCCTCACGTTGACCAATCCGGACGGTTGGGCGGTCGACGTGTGGGTGCGCCACCCGGATGACCTGAGCCGCACACTCGGGCTTCGTTAGTCCATAGGACACAACCAAAGGAAATCTAAGGGGGGCTCGTTTTGTTCACCATCGAGGCAGCTACTCGTGTGCTCCGGTGCTCACCGGAACCATCGGCAATGGCGACGTCATTCCGTTGCACTGCCACACCTATGGTGACAGCGTCGGCGGCGGCAACGTCTGGATCCTGGCGCACGGCAACCTCGACGGTTACTTCCCGGATTACTACATCCAGACGGGCACGGCCGCTGATGTGAAGGCGCACCTCTACCGTTGCTGATCGGGTCCGATACGGCAAAGGGGCCGGGAGCGCATGCTCCCGGCCCCTTCTCGTACGCGAAAGATCAGCCGCCCGGTGTGCCGTTACTCGTTGACGGTGCCGGTGATGTCGCCCCTGGCGCCTGTGGCACGAAGCCGGTGCTCACGTAGAGCGTGATGCTCTGGCTGTGCGGGGCGGAGCCGATGGGAGTCTGGCCGACGACGGTGCCCTTGGGCGCGGTGGAGTTGAAGTCGGCGGTCTGCACGATGTTGTAGCCGGCGCCCTTCAACGCGTTGGTGGCGTCGCCGACGTTCTTGCCGACCACGTAGGGGATGGCGGGGCCGTGGTCCTTCTTGTCCATGTACGCCGGGTCGGCGTTGGGCAGGGGCAGCACGGGCGAGTTGCCGAGGATCTGGGTGAAGGCGTTGAACCAGGTCGGCGCGGCGACGGTGCCACCGAACGCGCCGTTGGCGCCGGCGCAGTTGGGACTGGCGTGGACAGGCAAGGTGCCACAGATCGGCTCCGGGGTGGAGCCGTCGGCGAACACCATGGACGACGCGGACCAGTTGGGCAGGATGCCGAGGAAGCCGACCGAGCGGCTGGTCTCGGTGGTGCCGGTCTTGCCGGCCATCGGCCGGGTCCAGTGCGCGTTGCGAGCGGCCTGCACCGAGGTGCCGCTGATGGTGTCGTCCTTGAGGCCGTTCATGATCGTGTCGGCCACGGCCTTGTTGACCACCTGCTCGCACGGCGGCGTGTTGAGCGGCACGGCCTTGCCGGTGTGGTCGGTGACGGCGGCGATCGGGTTGGGCTCGCACCACACGCCGCCGCTGGCCAGGGTGGCGCCGACGTTGGCCAGCTCCAGCGGGCTGAGCGGGGTCACGCCGAGGGTGAACGACAGGTTGTTCAGCATCGACTGGCTCTGCGGCTGGGTGGTCTGCTCGTTGGCGCCGTTCGGGTCGGGCGCGCTGCCGGCCTGGTTGGTCTTCATGGTGTTGCGCATGCCCAGCCGGGACGCCATGTCCAGCACCGACGGCATGCTGGCGCCGATCTCGACGTTGGTGAACGAGGTGTTGGGCGAGATGGCCAGCGCCTCGTGCAGGGTGATCGGGTCCGGGTTGGTCTGGTCGTCGTTGGCCACCGTGTGGCACTTGGTTTCCGGGTACCGGATCGGCGGGAAGAAGCAGAACGTCTTCGGGTTCGGGATGCCGGTGTTCAGGCCGACCTGGCCCTTCTCCATGGCCGCGGCGGTGGTGAAGATCTTGTAGATCGAGCCTGCGCCGAAGTTGTCGCTGACGTCGGCGGGCAGGTTGGTCAGGGTCTGCCCCTGCGCGGCGTCCACGCCGAGGTCGCGGTTGGCCACCAGGGCGGCGAGCTCGTGGGTCTGGCTTCCCGGCTTGACGATCACGAAGGTGTTGGCGATGCCGTTGGCCGTCTTGGGCACGTTCTTCTCGGCCGCCTGCTTGGCGATCTTGGAGACGTCCGGGTCCAGGTTGGTTTTGATCACGTAGCCGCCGGTCTGCAGCTGGTCGGAGTTGAAGCCGGCCTGCTGGAGGTAGCCGAGCACGTAGTCGCAGTAGAAGCCGACCTCGGGGGCGGTGCCGACGCAGCCGGAGCCGGGCAGCTGGGGCTCGGGGCCGACGCCCAGGTCGGTCTTCTTGTTGGCCTCGGCGACGTCAGTGGGGATCTTGCCGGTGGCCGCCATGGCGTCGATCACGGTGTCGCGGCGCTTCTTGGCCGCCGCCGGGTGCTGCCACGGGTCGAAGCTGATCGGGTTGTTGACCACGCCGGCCAGCAGCGCGGCCTGGGGCAGCGTGAGCTTGTCGGGCGTGGTGTTGAAGAACACCTGGGACGCGGTGCCGACGCCGTCCACCCGGCCGAGGAAGGTGACCAGGTTGAGGTACCGGGTCAGGATCTCGTCCTTGGACAGCTTCTTCTCCAGCTGGAGCGCGACCCGGGCCTCCTTGAGCTTGCGGGCCACGGTCTGCGCCTGGGCCTGCTCCTGGGCCGACTTGTCGTCCCGCCCGGCCACCAGCACCTGGTAGTTCTTCACGTACTGCTGGGTGATGGTGGACGCGCCCTGGGACACGCTGCCGTTGACCTGGTTGCTCAGCAGCGCCCGGAAGGTGCCCTGCCAGTCGACGCCGTCGTGCTGGTAGAACCGCCGGTCCTCGATGGCGACGATGGCCGCCTTCATGAACGGCGAGATCTGGTCGGACGGCGTGTTGACGCGGTACTGGTTGTAGAGGTACGCGATCGGCTTGCCGTTCTTGTCCTCGACCACGGACATCAGCGGTGGATCGGTGGTCACCAGGTCCGCCGATGTGGCGTCGACGGTGTCGCTGGCGCGGTTGGACACCACGCCTAGCGCCCCCACTGTGGGGAACAGCATGCCCGCGACCAGAACCCCGGCCAAAAGGCACAGACCGACCAACTTCACAAGACCGTTGCCCACACGCACGACAGTCACAGTACGCGTCATCACGTGGTGCTTCGATGTGAGCGCTCACCGCGACGTTCATTCACCACTTCGGGTGGGTGAAGCTCACATTCGGGTAACCCGGTGTTGGCAGGGGAACCAGATGGCTCTACAGTCCGTCAACGTCTCATGACAACGCCGGAGGACAGTCCGCACCCGCGGTCAGCCTACGGCAGCCGGTACCGGGGGGTATCGGTTTTTGGACGAGACGTAGGGGAGCGGGGGTCATGCAGTTCGTTCAGGGGGATTGGCGTGTCGACGCCTCATGTCGAGATGAAGATCCGGAGCAGCTGTTCGTCAGGGGTGCTGAGCAGCGCAAAGCCAAGACCATCTGCCTGAGTTGCCCGGTGCGGACGGAGTGTCTGTCCGAGGCGCTGGACAATCGCATCGAGTTCGGTGTGTGGGGCGGAATGACCGAGCGTGAGCGCAGGGCTCTGCTGCGTCGCCGGCCGGATGTGGACTCCTGGTTCGAGTTGCTGGAGTCGGCGCGGCGCGAGCATGCCGATCTTGGTGAGTACAAGGTCAGCTGATCGACGTCATTTGTTGAGTGTTCAAAAAATCTAACCGATGATCAGCGCGAATTTCGCCGACGGCGGCAATCGCCGCCCTCGGCGAAACAAGCGTGCGTTTCAGTCCCCGGCCAGCCGCCGGCCGATTTCGCGCAGCCCGGCCAGGTCGTGCACGTCCTCGGCCAGCGCCGGCACCCCGGTGACGGCCACCGACGGGTGCGCCTTGGTGAACCGGGCCAGCAGCCGCTGCTCCCTGGTCGCCACGGCCACCCGGTCGGCGTGCACCCGCAGCACGGCCGCGGCCAGCGGCGCCTCGCCGTTCCGCTCCAGCTCGTCGGCGGCGGCCACCGCCTTGCCGGCGGACAGCTTGGCCAGCACCGGGTGGGTCCGGTTGAGCACCAGCCCGGCCAGCGGCATCGACTCCGCGGCCAGCCGCTCCACGAAGTAGGACGCCTCGCGCAGCGCGTCCGGCTCCGGCGCGGCGACCACCAGGAACGCGGTGCCGGGTGAGCGCAGCAGCTGGTAGGTCTTCTGCGCCCGTTCCCGGAAGCCGCCGAACATGCTGTCGAAGGCCTGCACGAACGCGGACGCGTCGGCCAGCAGCTGGCCGCCGATGATCGTCGAGATGACCTTGGTGAACAGCCCGAAGCCGGCGCCGACGATCTTCAGCAGGCCTCGGCCGCCGGCCCGCGCCGGGGCCGACAGCAGCCGGATGATCCGCCCGTCCAGCACCGTCGACAGCCGCTGCGGGGCGTCCAGGAAGTCCAGCGCGGACCGGCTGGGCGGGGTGTCCACCACGATCAGGTCCCACGAGCCGTCAGCGGCCAGCTGCCCCAGCTTCTCCATGGCCATGTACTCCTGCGTGCCGGAGAACGAGGAGGAAATGGTCTGGTAGAAGGGGTTGCCCAGGATCTGCTCGGCCCGGTCCGGGCCCGCGTGCGCCAGCACCATGTCGTCGAACGTGCGACGCATGTCCAGCATCATCGCGTGCAGGCGGTCCTCGGTGTCGAAGCCCTCGACGGACACCTTGCGCGGGGTGTTGTCCAGTTCCCGCAGGCCGAGCGACTGGGCCAGCCGGCGGGCCGGGTCGATGGTCAGCACGACGGTGCGCCGCCCGCGCTCGGCCGCCCGCGCGGCCAGCGCCGCCGCGGTGGTGGTCTTGCCGACGCCGCCGGACCCGCAGCAGACGATCACCTTGGTCGCCGGGTCGTCCAGCAACTTGTCGATATGAAGCTTTGCCGGCATCAGCGGACCCCCTGGTCGACCAGCGTCTCGGCCAGCTCGTACAGCGCGCCGACATCGACGCCGTCGACCAGCTCGGGCAGCTCCAGCGCCGGCAGGTCGGCCTCGGCCAGCAGCTCGCGGGCCCGCTGCTCGGCCTGCACCCGCACGGCGTGCTCGACGGTCTCCTCGACCAGCCCGGCCAGCTCGTCGTCGGGCAGCTTCAGGCCGACGGAGGCCAGCCCGGCCCGCACCCGCGCGGCGTCCACCTGGCCACTGGCGGCCGCCGGCACCGAGCGGTCGGCCAGCCGCGCCGGCCGCACCCGGTTCACGAACACCGCGCCCGGCCGCAGGTCGGCGCCGTCCAGCTCGGCCACCGCATCCAGGGTCTCCCGGACCGGCATCTCCTCCAGCAGCGTGACCAGGTGCACGGCGGTGTCGCCGGAGTGCATCAACCGGACCACGCCCTCGCTCTGGCCCTTGATCGGCCCGACCTTGGCCACGTCCTGCACGGCCCGGGTGACGTCGAGGAACTTCACCACCCGGCCGGTCGGCGGCGCGTCCAGCACCACGTGGTCGTACATGTGCCGGCCGGCGGCGTCGGTGCGGCCGACGCACTCCTTGACCTTGCCGGTCTGGAGCACGTCGCGCAGGCCCGGGGCCAGCGTCGTGACGAATTCGATCGCGCCCATCCGTCGCAGCGTCCGGCCGGCGAAGCCCAGGTTGTAGAACATGGCCAGGTACTCCATGAACGCCGCGTCGGCGTCCACGGCCAGCGCGCGGATCTCACCGCCGTCGGGCGCGGAGGCGATGCGCTCCTCGGCGTACGGCAGCGGCGCCCGGTCGAACAGCTGGGCGATGCCCTGCCGCTCCTCCACCTCGACCAGCAGCACGCGACGGCCACCGGTGGCCAGCGCGATGGCCAGCGCGGCGGCCACAGTGGTCTTGCCGGTGCCGCCCTTGCCGGTGACCACGTGCAACCGGGCCCGGGTGAGTTCCTCGGTCCAGCCGACGATGGGTGTGGTCACGAAGCCAAGCCTAGGCGGCTCCGCGGAGTATTCGCCGGAGATGATGCTGAGGCATCGCCCACGGTCGCGAGGCTGCGCCGGTGCCTGGAGTGGCGCGGCACGGGCACAGCTACCCGATGTGATGCATCAGGACGAGGATCATGTACTGGGCGGCGACCACGCCCCAGACCACGGTGCTCGGCAGCACGGTGGCGATCAGCCCGCACAGCACCGCGAAGACCAGGACCGACCAGAGGGCGGCGCGGGTGACGTCGCCGGGGTTGCGGTTGCGGTCGTCCCGGACCTTGCCGGTGATCAGCAGGGTCATGATGATGCCGCCGAAGGCCAGCAGGCAGGTCGCGATGATCCGCCACGTCTCCACGTGATCGAAAATAGCGTGCCGGTTAGGCTGCCGGCATGACTAAGTGGGAGTACGCCACGGTCCCGCTCCTGATCCACGCGACCAAGCAGATCCTGGACCAGTGGGGCCAGGACGGCTGGGAGCTGGTGACCGTGTTGCCCAACCCGAGCGGCGAGCAGCATGTCGCCTATCTGAAGCGGGAGAAGGCATGACCTGGTCGGCCAGGCTCAAGGAGCTGGGCATCGAGCTGCCAGCGGTGGCCGCGCCGGTCGCCGCCTATGTGCCGGCGGTGCGCACCGGCTCGCTCGTCTACACCTCGGGCCAGCTGCCGTTCGTGGCCGGCTCGCTGCCCGCCACGGGCAAGGTCGGCGGGGAGATCGGGCCGGACGAGGCCAAGGCCTACGCCCGCACCTGCGCGCTGAACGCGCTGGCCGCGGTGGACTCGCTGGTCGGGCTGGACTCGATCACGCGCATCGTCAAGGTGGTCGGCTTCGTGGCCTCGGCTGAGGGCTTCACCGGCCAGCCGGCCGTGGTGAACGGCTCGTCCGAACTGCTGGGTGAGATCTTCGGCGAGGCCGGCGTGCATGCCCGGTCAGCCGTCGGTGTCGCCGAATTGCCACTCGGCGCACCCGTCGAGGTGGAGTTGATCGTCGAAATCGGCTAGTTCAGTAACCCGTTCGGGTGGCGCTAAGGTGGCGTCTCCTGGTCTGCTAGACCGCGAGAGTCACCTTGGCCACTCCGAAGGGCGGTGGGCGTGCGGGACAACGCCGAGCTGAACGCGCATGAGCTGCTGCTGAGGCTGGCCGGACGACTGTCCGACACCCAGCTGTGGCGGTTTCGGGACTGGCTGGCGAGCGGGGCGTTGCCCGTGCTCGGCCGGGCCCTGCCGCGCGCGCTGCTGCACGACCGGATCGGCCTGACCGCCGATGAGCACTCGCTGCTGCGCGGCATCGGCGCCGACCCGGCGCTGACCAGCTCCGTGCTGGGCATCGGTGCGGTCCCCGAGCCGGCGTTCACCTTCGTCGCCGAGGCCGCCGACCAGGCCGCCAGCGGCGACCCGATCGGTGTCGTGCTCGGTGCGACGCTGCGCGGCCGCGAGGGCCTCGGCGAGGTGCGCTGCGCCTGGCGGCACGCCGCCGACGGCCGCGTGCACCGCGTGGTGCTGGTGACGGCCGTCGCCGACCACCACCGCCTGACCGGGGAGCTCCAGCGCATGCTGCGGGCGCTCGGCGAGCACGAGCCGTGTGTCGAGGTGCTGGCGCCGGACTTCGACCTGTCGCCGTACCACCGCGCCGCGCTCGACGTGTCCGAACTGCTGTGCTTCGGCGCTGCCGATCTCGCCACCGCCTGAAAGGAGACCCGTCGTGTCGGACGTCGCGACTGGGGACGGACTGCCCGATCGGCTGCACGACATTCTGCTGCGGATGGCTGGGCGGGTCGACGACGACGCGCTCACCTCGGCCCGCGAGCTGGTCGCCATCGCCGAGTCGGACCGTGCCGTGGAGTTGCTGGTCGGCTGCCTGATCGCCGGCGGCGTGCCGGTGACGCCGGCCGAGAACGGCCAGCTGCGGTCGCTGCTGGACCAGTCCCGCTCGGACCCCTCGCTGGCCGACCGGCTCAAGGTCCGTGACACCTGGTACGCCCCGCCGCACCGCTTCAGCTACGAGCCGGACGCCGGCGAGGGCATCGGCGCGGCGCTGGCCCCGGTGGTGGACTTCCTCATCGGCGTGCAGTCCGTGCACGCGGTGTGGCGGGTGACGCCGGCCGGCGCGACGCCGGGTGCGGTGCCGCAGCGGGTGGTGCTGGTCGAGATCGGTCCCGACGGGTTCGCGCCGGCGACGGCGTACCGGATCGGGCAGGCGCTGGAGACCGCCGGCATCCGGGCCGTGGTCGAGGTGCTGAAGACCGGCGCGGACCGTAGCGATTACCACCGGCTGGCCGCCTCGGACGCGAAGCCGATCAACTTATCGGGCCAGCACGCGGTCGCCCCGACCTCGGGCGGCGGCCGTCGGGCCAAGGGCAACGGCTCGGTCGTGCCGATCAAGCCGGTCGCGCACGCCGAGGCCAAGCCGGACATGGTGTCCCAGGTCGAACTGGTCGAGCCGGTGCAGCCGGTGGCCACCGAGAAGGCCGCGCAGCCTCCGGTGCTGGAGCCTTCGGCCGACCCGTCGGCGCTCGGGCTCGTGGACTACAAGCCGATCGCCGAGGACAAGCTCAGCGACGTGGAGCGCGACCTGCTGCGCCAGCTGCACGAGGAACTCGCTCAGCGCGAGCAGTAAAACCCCGGCTTGTGCAGGGAAGGACGCCTTACCTGCATTGAACGCAGGTAAGGCGTCCTTCCCTGCATTTCAGGCCAGCTTGCGGAGCGCCTGGTCGAGGATCTGCTGGAGGTGCAGGCCGCGCTGGGCGTCGCAGGCGTGCGTGTGCTGGCCGCTGCGCACCATGTCGACGAAGGTGTCGAGCAGCGCGGCGTACGCCTGCTGCGAGGACGTCTTGCGCCCGCCGAGGGCGCTGTGGCCATGTTCGCCGTACACCGCCAGGTCGACGATGGTCGGCCGCATCGGCAGGTGCATGGACATCGTGACGGTGCTGGTGACGCCGTTGGCGTGGCCCAGGATCAGGTGCCAGAGGTCGTTGTCCGTCTTGTGCGCGGCGAGCACGTCCTCGACCGGGCCCAAAGCCGCGTCGAGCAGGTCGAAGGCGTGCGGGCCGACGTCGAACAGCGCACCTTGGTCGTGCCGCCACTGGGAGCCCGAGTAGGCGCCGCCGAGCAGCGCGCCGGACAGCCACTGCGCGCTGCCGCCCTGCCAGCCGCCCCGGCAACCCACCTCGGCCAGCCAGTCGATCACCTCGGGGGAGAACCGCAGGGTCAGCATGACCAGCGACGCCAGGTTGTTGTCGGCGATGGTGCCGGCCAAGCGGCGCGCGTCCTCGACCGTGCCGGCCAGCGGCTTCTC
The DNA here is from genome assembly GCA_035492655.1 of Kutzneria sp. Taxonomy (GTDB): domain Bacteria; phylum Actinomycetota; class Actinomycetes; order Mycobacteriales; family Pseudonocardiaceae; genus Kutzneria. The sequence goes on from DATJJB010000869.1 coordinate 10,260, forward strand.
CAGCAGCAGGTGCTTGCCGGCTCGGGCGGCCCGTAGCGCGATGTCGGCCTGCACGGCCGGCGGCACGGCCACCGCGACCACGTCGACCTGGTCGATCAGACGGTCCGGGTCGTCGGCCACCTCGGCCCCGTAGTGGCCGGCCAGCTCCTCGGCGGCGTCCCGGCGCCGGGCCCACACCGTGGTCAGACGGGTGCCGGGGTGTTCGGCGATGCCGGGTGCGTGCACCGAGCCGGCCCACGGCCCGGCACCGATCAGTCCTACCCGCAGTTGTTCCTCCACGTGACGATTCTCCACGCGGCAGGACGCCGATTGGCCCTTAGGCTCGTGGGCGTGCCACAGCTGCCCGAGGAACTGACGCTGCCGGAGTCGATGGTGCCGGACGTCGCGCCGAACCCGCCCGTGACGCCGAAGGACGCGGCCACCGTCGCCCTCGTGCGTGAACGCGACACCGGCATGGAGGTGTTCCTGATGCGCCGGGTCACCGGCATGGCGTTCGCCGGCGGCATGACCGTGTTCCCCGGTGGCGGCGTGGACCGGCGCGACGCGGACACCTCCGTCGCCTGGGTCGGGCCCGAGCCGGCCTGGTGGGGGCGCAAGTTCAGCTGCGACCCGAGCATGGCCCGCGCCCTGGTGTGCGCGGCCGTGCGGGAGACGTTCGAGGAGTCCGGCGTGCTGCTGGCCGGCAAGGACGACGTCTCGGTGGTGGCCGACGCCGCGCAGTACGCCGACGTGCGGCACGCGCTGGTCAACCGCGAGGTGTCGCTGGCCCAGTTCCTGGCCGACGCCGGCCTCGTGCTGCGGGCCGACCTGCTGCGGCCGTGGGCGAACTGGGTTACGCCGGCCGAAGAGCCCCGCCGCTACGACACCCGGTTCTTCCTGGCTGTGCTGCCCGAGGGCCAGCACGCCGACGGCGCCACCAGCGAGGCCGACCAGGCCGGCTGGCAGCGGCCGCAGGACGCCATCGACGACTGGAAGGCCGGCAACGTCGGGCTGCTGCCGCCGACCTGGATGACCCTGGCCGAGCTGCGCGACGCCGGCACCGTGGCCGCGGCGATGGAGCTGGACCGGCAGACCACCGAGAAGATCATCCCGAAGGTGATCCGGCGCGGGAACAAGCTGCACGCTGTGCTGCCCGGCGATCCCGAGTACGACCGTGCGCCGCTGCACCTGGACCCCGGTCCTGGGGACGAGGTGGCCGGCCGATGAGCTCCCGCCCGGCCGTCGGCGAGCGGGCCGAGCACCCTGCCTACGGCGTGTTGCGTCCCGTCACGCCCACCGCCGCCGTGCTGCTGGCCGACAACCCGTCCGAGATGACGCTCGACGGCACCAACACCTGGGTGCTGCGCGACCCCTCCTCGCAGGCCTGTGTCGTAGTCGATCCCGGGCCTGACGACGAGCAGCACCTCAACCTGGTCGCCGCCCATGGGCCGGTCAGCACCGTGCTGCTGACCCACGGCCACCCCGACCACTCCGCCGGCGCCCGTCGCTTCGCCGAGCTCGTCGACGCGCCCGTGTACGCCCTCGATCCGGCCATGCGCCTGGGCTCAGAAGGCCTCTCCGACGGCGACGTCATCGCCCAGGCCGGGCTGGAGATCCGTGTGCTCGTCACCCCTGGGCACACCGACGACTCCCTCTGCTTCTGGCTGGAGCACGACGCCCCGCCGGCCGTGCTCACCGGCGACACCGTGCTCGGCCGTGGCACCACCGTCACCGACGACCTCGGGCCGTACCTCGACTCCCTTCGTCGGCTCGCCGAGCTGCCGCCCGGCACCTTCGTGCTGCCCGGTCACGGCCCCGACCTCCCCGACGCCGGCACCGCCGCCCGGGCCTACCTCGCCCACCGCGAGCAGCGCCTCAACCAGGTCCGCGCCGCCCTGGCCCAGCTCGGCCCCGACGCCACCGCCCGCCAGGTCGTCGAGATCGTCTACGCCGAGGTCGACCGCTCCCTCTGGTACGCCGCCGAGTGGTCGGTCCGGACCCAGCTGGAGTATCTCCGCTCCCGTTAGGCCACCGTCCGGATCGGCACCACGAGGTACTGGAGCCGGCCGTCGGAGGTGAACATCGTGCCGCGGCGGCCGGGCTGGATGGACAGGGTGACCTGCTGGCCGGCGAAGGCCTTGAGGGCGTCGGAGAGGTAGCGGAGCTGGTAGGCGGGGGTGGGGCGGCCGCCGGTGATCTCGGCCTTGACGTGCTCCTCGGCTTCGCCGACCTGCTGACCGCCGCCGTGCACGCGGATCTCGCCGTCGCCCAGGGCCAGCTGCACGACGTGGGGACCCTCGCTGAACAGCCCGACGCGGCGGACGGCACCGGCCAGCGCGTCGGCGTCGACGGTGACGGTGGCATCGACGGTGGTGGGCAGGATCTTGCGCTCGTCGGGCAGCGTCGAGGCCAGCAGCGAGGTGACGATCGCGGCGTCGCCCCACACCAGGCCGGCCCGGTCCTGGTCGACGTGCAGGGCGACGCGCTCGGTGGACGACGCCTGCTTGGCGGCCTCGACGAGAAGCGCCGCCGGCACCATGGCGTCCACTGAGGACTCCCCGGTCCACGGCAGCGTGGCGATGGCCAGCCGATATCGATCGGTCGCGATCATGGACAGCGGCCCGCCGGGCTCGCCGCGCAGGCGCACGCCGGTGAGCATCGGCAGGGCGTCGTCGCGAGCGGCTACGGAGGCCACAACCGACAGCAGGGACGCGAATTCCGGACCGTCGACCTCGCCGACCCGAGCGGGCGGTTCGGCGACGCCGGGATGAAGGTCGGCCTCCAGGAGTGGCAGCGCGAACCGCGCGCCGGGCACTCGGACGGCCAGCCGCGAACCCTCGACGACCAGACGAACCTGCGGGGCGTCCAACGCACGCAGCGTTTCCGCCAATGGCTTGGCCGGCACCAACACCTGGCCGTCCGCGTGCACGGTCGCCGCGCAGCGCAGCCGTACGCCGCGTTCCCGATCGGTGCCGCGAACCAACACTCCGCCCCGGTCCGCGGTGATCAGGACGCCGGCCAGGACGGGGTCGTACATCCGGGACGGCAGCAGCCGCACCAGATCGGCGACCGTGCCGGCGAGCTGCGCGGTGGTGGCGGTGAGGTCCATGGCCACGACGCTACGACCCACCCCTGACAGTTTCATGCGGTCACCACAGTTCATC
>DATJJB010000870.1:0-15826 GCA_035492655.1 Kutzneria sp.
GGGCGAGGCTCGTGAGGCCGATCTGGGTGTGGCCTCGGGCAACGGCAAGGGCCAGATCTTCGTCAAGGGCCAGGTCGTGAAGACGGTGCCGGAGGCCCAGATCGTGGAGACGCTGATCGAGGAGGCCATGCGCATCGCCGAGGACATGGAGCCGATCGACGGCGCGTCCCCGGTGGTCACCGCGTCCTGACCGACCGTTCGACGCACGAGCCGGGCGGCGCTGCCCGGCTCGTCGCATCTGGTGCCTAAGATCCGCTAAGTGGGTGCTCATGCGCGCAGGTTGCCTGCGTTATCTGGCAGGCTGGGAAGCGTGTTGAGGCTTGCCGGGGCCCGGGTCCTCGACGACCGGGACGTGTCGGCGGTGCGCGCGGTCCTCGCCGAGGACCCGGTCGCGTCCTGCATGGTCGCCGCACGCGTGGAGATCGCCGGTGCGGACCCGTGGCGGTTGGGCGGCGAGCTGTGGGGCCTGGAGTCCCGTCCGGCCCGCAGCGGCCGGCTGAACGGGCTGTGCTTCTCCGGCCCGAACATGATCCCGCTGTCCGGCAATCGGGCCGCGCTGCGGCACTTCGCCGACCGCGCGTTGCGCCGGCATCGCATGTGCTCCTCCCTGGTCGGCCCGGCCGACCTGGTGATGGGGCTGTGGCAGGAGCTGGAGCCGGTCTGGGGCCCGGCCCGCGAGGTGCGGCCGCACCAGCCGCTGCTGGCCATGGGCGGCTCGCCGACGATCAAGCCGGATCCGCTGGTCCGCCCGGTGCGGCCGGACGAGCTGGACATCTACCTGCCGGCCGCGGTGGCCATGTTCACCGAGGAGGTCGGCGTCGACCCCCGTCTTGACGACGGCGGCGCGGGCTACCGGGCCCGGGTGGCCGAGCTGATCGGCACCGGCCGCGCGTTCGCCCGGTTCGAGGCCGGCCAGGTGGTGTACAAGGCCGAGATCGGCGCGTTGTCGGAGCAGGTCGGGCAGATCCAGGGCGTGTGGGTGCGGCCGGACCGGCGTGGCCAGGGCCTGGGCGCGAGCGGCACGGCGGCGGTGGCCGATCGGCTGGTCCGCGGCATGGGCCGCACGGCAAGCCTCTACGTCAACGGGTTCAACGCGCCGGCGCGAGCGGCCTATCGCCGGATCGGCTTCTCGGAGGTCGGCCGGTACGCCACGGTGTTGTTCTGAGCCGACGAACGGCCATATCACGCGAATTTGTCGGGCCCGGTTGGCATACTGCGGCCGTGCCGAGAAAGCTGCCGCTGGTCTTCGCGTTCGTGCTGGTTCTGCCGCTGGGCGCGTGCGGGCTGTTCGAGTCCAAACCGAGCCAGGACGACATCGCCAAGACCTTCCTTGCCGACTTCGCCAAGGGTGACACCGCCGCTGCCGCCCAGCTCACCGACGACGCGAACACGTCGAAGGCGCTGATGGACAAGGTGCGGACGGCGCTCAAGCCGAAGGCGGTGACGCTGAACGCGGGCGCTTCGCAGCCGCCGAGCGGCGACACCGCCACGGTGCCGTTCAACGCCAGCTGGGACCTGGACAAGGGGCGGACCTGGACCTACCAGGGCTCGCTGGCCATGACCCAGTCCAGCGGCGACTGGAAGGTGCACTGGCAGCCCGGGGACGTGCACCCCAAGCTGTCGGCCCAGCAGTCGCTGGCGCTGACCGTGCAGCAGCCGGACCCGGCCCCGGTGCTGGACCGGGACGGCGCGCCGCTGCTCGCGCCGACGCCGGTGATCGGCATCGCGGTGGACCGCAAGCAGACGCCCGACCTGAACGCCGTGGCCACGGCGCTGGCGGCGGCGTTGAACAAGTTCGACAACACGATCACCGCTCAGTCCATCGTCGACGGGGCGAGCAAGACGCCGGACGGCCAGGCGTACTCGGTGATCAACCTGCGTGACTCGGACTACCAGACGGTGCGGGCGCAGATCCACGAGCTGCCCGGCGTCACCTTCGCCACCCAGAACCAGCTGCTGGCCCAGAACAAGTCGCTCGGCCCGCAGTTCCTGTCCTCGCTGCGCGCCGCGGTGAACGCCCAGGTGGCCGGCGCGGCCGGCTGGCACGTGGTGACCCAGGACGCCGCCGGCAACACGGTGGCCGACCTGGCCGGCAAGGAGCCGGAGGCGGCGACGTCGCTGACCACCACGATCGGCACCGGCCCGCAGGCCGCCGCGCAGGCGGCGATCGCAGGAGTGCAGCAGCCGGCCGCGATCGTGGCGATACAGCCCTCGACCGGCGAGATCCTGGCCGTTGCGCAGAACGCGCCGGCCGATGCGCAAGGTCTGATCGCCCTGACCGGGCAGTTCCCGCCCGGCTCCACGTTCAAGATCGTCACGGGCGTGTCGGCGCTGGAGGCCGGCAAGGTCACGGTGGACGGCCCGCAGCCGTGCCCGGGCAAGGTCACCATCGACGGCCGGGTGATTCCCAACGAGAACAACTTCGACCTGGGCACGGTGCCGCTGCGCACCGCCTTCGCGCAGTCCTGCAACACCACGTTCTCGCAGATCGCGGCCACCCAGCTGACCAGCCAGCAGCTGGCCGACACGGCCAAGCAGCTGGGCATCGGGGCCGACTTCACGGTGCCGGGCGTGACCACGGTGACCGGCTCGATGCCGGTGCCGACCTCGACCGTCGAGCGCGCCGCGGACGGCTTCGGCCAGGGCAAGGACCAGGTCAGCCCGTTCGGCATGGCGCTGGTCGCCTCGACCGTGGTGAAGGGCTCCATCCCGACGCCGAGCCTGATCCGCGGCACCCAGACCAAGGTCAACACGCCGGCCCAGCAGCCGGTGCCCGGGCCGGTGCTGGACTCGATGCGGCAGATGATGCGGGCGGTGGTGACCGACGGCACGGCGCGGGCGATCAAGGACATCCCCGACGTGGCCGGCAAGACCGGCACCGCGGAGTTCGGCGACGGCACCAACTCGCACGGCTGGTTCGTCGGCTACCGCGGCGATCTCGCGTTCGCGGTGCTGCTGGTCGGCGCGGGCAGCTCGTCACCGGCCGTGGTGGTGGCCGGCAACTTCCTGCGCGCGGTGCACTGAAGTCAGTAGCTGCGGGTGGACGTGTAGAGCAGGTCGAAATCGGTGTCGGCCAGCGTGCCGCCGGTGGTGTAGCAGGCGACGTAGACGAGGGTGTTGTCCTTGTAGCTGTAGTCGTTGAGGTTCGTGAGCATGCAGTAGCGGCCGTCGCCTTCGGCGGTGACGTGCGCGGCGCTCGGCAGATAGCCGTTGCCGAAATGCACGTGGTACTGGCCGGTCGAGACGCGGGTGGGTTGCCCGTCGCTGGCCCACCGCAGGCTGGGGTCGGCCGACACGACGTAGTCGCCGACGGGCTTTCGCTTGTCGTCCAAGAAGTTCTGGTTGTTGGCGACACTGGCGGCGAAGGCCGTGTCGACCGCGCCGCCCTGCTGGCCGAAGCAGGCGATGTCGACGGCGTCGCCGTTGCGGCCGAGGACCGAGCAGTGCTTCGGGTCCGCGCCGATGGCCGTCAGCTCGACGACACCCGTTGCGGCGCCGGCAAGTTCGGCGGTGTAGCGGCCGGTGCCGGTACGGGTGACGTTGCCGGCATTGCGCCCGTGCTGCCAGTCCGGACCGAAGACGTTCGCGGTCGGCCGGTCGTCGACGACGTACGAGCGGGTGCCGCTGCCGGCGATCGGGTTGGTGCCGCTGCCGGCGGCGAAGAACACGAAGACCTTCACGTTGGCCGGAGCGCCGGCCTTCGTGAAGCAGCGGACGTCGATGATCTCGTCGACGCCGTTCTGTCCCCAGCTCGACGGCTGGCAGAACACGCCGGTCGGGTTCACGTCGAAGGCGGTGACCATGACCGTGCCGCCGGGCGTGCCGGCGTGCGGCATCGTGATCCGGTCCCAGCCGGTGGCGACGTGTGACGCGGTCGGGTGCCCGGCCGGCGGTGACTGCATGTTCCAGATGCCCCAGGACCAGTTGGCCGCGGCGCCTTTGGCGTCGAGTTGGCGCGGTTGGCCGTTGTCGTCCTGCATGTCGTCCCGGACGAAGCCCCAGCTGAGCGTGGTCGGCGGCGGCGAGGGTGTGCCGCCGGAGCCGCCGTTGCCGGTGGTCTGGCCGGGATCGCCGCCACCGGTGCTCGGATTGCCGATCGGCGTGCCGCCGTTCGTACCCGTCGACCCGGCAGTCGATGCCTCTGATGTCGTTGGCGCGCCGGGGATTCCCGTTGTCGACGACGAGCCCGGCGTGGTCGTGGCGGTGACGATCGGGTGGTTCGGATCGGCGACGACCGTCGTGTCCGGCTGATGGGCCGAGGCCGTGAACAGGCCGGCGACCAGCAACGACACCAGGCCCAGCACGCTGGCCGGGACCGCCTGCGGATGGCTGATCACGAACTGCTGCACCGGATCCGGCAGCTTCAGCACGGCCTGGCGCAGCAGCCCGATCAGGCCGGCGGCCTGCTCCGCCGGCATGGTGCCGCGGTAGCCGACCTGGTCGGCCAGCCGGCGGACCCGCTCGGCGGTGCTGTCGTCGGCCGTGTCCAGTCGGTCGCTCATCAGCGCCCCGACCAGTTCGGCGGCCTCTTGGCGTCGGCCGTCGGCGTTCTTGCGGGCGGCCAGCGAGTAGCGGAAATAGTGCCGGCCGGGCCGTGAATCCGCGGCGATCGCGGCCTTGAGCCCGAGCGGCAGCACCCGGCCCCAGGCGTCCCAGTGCCGGGTCGCGGCCAGCTTCGTCGCCGCGACGAAGGCCAGTGCCAGCGCGGTCTCGGGGTGATCCCGGAGCGTGCGCTCCAGTGCCTGCTCGATCACCCCGATCTCGGCCGCGATCTCTTCCGTGGCAACGATTTCCCACGCCCAGTCGGTGATCCGCTCGGTGACCGCGACGACATCGGTCGGCACGTGCTCGACCACGCCGGCGGCCAGCCGATAGCGCTCTTTGCCGACCGCCAACCCGCTTTTCTGCAAGGACTTCGCCGTGCTCTGCGTCGTGATGTCGGCTACTGCGGCCAACAGTGGCCAACCCCACTCGGCGTTGTCCAAGGCCGCCAAGGCAAGCACCGCGGCGCGGGTGGGCTCGTCCAGCCATTCGACCAGTCGCGGCACAATCAGCTGGGCCTCGTCGGAGTCGAGTTCCGGCTCCAGCTCACGCTGAGTGCGGGCGACCGACAGATACCGGCCGAGCTGCACCACCTTGCCCGGATGGTGGCCGTACCCCTCGCACAGCTTCTCGACCCGCTCGCGGGTGACGGCGGGCAGCTCGTCGTCGAACTCCGACTCCAGCACCAGCCGGCTTTCCTCGGCCGACAGGCCGGCCAGCAGGATTTCCTTGTCGGCCTTGAGATCGCCGCGATCCGTGGTGACGACGAAGACGCTGCGCCGCATCGCACCCCGCACCTCGGCCAGTTCGGCGGCGGTGCACCGCGGATCCTCGACGATCACCAGAGCCCGCAGGCCGGTCATCGCGCGCCGGAGCACGGGCCCCGGGACCGGGGGTCGCTCGCCCGGGTACGTGGCGACCTGGTCCAGCACCGCCTTGAGGATCTGGTCGGCGTCGGGCAGACCCGGCGAGGTCCACACGACCACGTCGATGTCCGAGATCGTCAGCTTGTCGTGGTGGGCGGCGTGCCGCAGCAACGTGGTCTTGCCGATGCCGTCCGGACCGCGCAGGACCACGCTCTTGCCCCGGCCGAGCACCTCGACCAGCCGCGCCAGCTCCGACTCACGGCCGACGCACCCCGGATCGCCCAGGTCGAGCGTGCGGGGGAGATCGGGCTTGAACCGGATGTCGCCCAGCTCGATCGGCCCGGCGTAGCCCCGCTCGATGTAGACCCAGTCGATGTCGCGGGCCTGGATGAGGTGGCCCTCGTTGGTGCCGGTGAACTTGTTCTCGTGGTCGCCCACGGCCGGCTCCCCCCTCACGGTCGAGTGATGCATCGCACAGCGGGAGCAACCCGTTACGCCCCGTGGACGCCCGGCCCGGCATAACGCCCAGCGGCGTGGTCGTAGGGTGATGGCATGCCCGTGCGTGCCGCTCTCAAGCCCGGTGAGTTGTCTCCCCGGCGACCCGTCCCCAGCAACATCCCGCGTCCCGAGTACGTGGACAAGCCGGCGCCGGCGCGCAACACCGACCCGTGGGTGCAGCCGCCGGAGATCATCGAGGCCATGCGGGTGGCCTCGCGGATCGCCGCGCAGGCGCTCCAGGAGGGTGGCAAGGCGATCGCGCCGGGCGTCACCACCGACCACATCGACGCCGTCGTGCACGAGTTCCTCTGCGACCACGGCGCGTACCCGTCGACGCTGGGCTACCGGAACTTCCCCAAGTCGTGCTGCACCTCGCTGAACGAGGTGATCTGCCACGGCATCCCGGACTCGACGGTGATCGAGGACGGCGACATCGTCAACATCGACGTGACGGCGTTCATCGGCGGCGTGCACGGCGACACCAACGCCACCTTCCTGGCCGGCGAGGTCAGCGAGGAGGCCCGGCTGCTGGTCGAGCGCACCCACGAGGCCACCATGCGGGCCATCAAGGCGGTGCGGCCGGGCCGGCAGCTCAACGTGGTCGGCCGGGTCATCGAGGCCTACGCCAACCGTTTCGGCTACGGCGTGGTGCGCGACTTCACCGGCCACGGCATCGGCCGCTCCTTCCACAGCGGCCTGGTCGTGCTGCACTACGACGAGCCCAGCGTCACCACCGAGCTGGAGCCGGGCATGACCTTCACCATCGAGCCGATGATCAACCTCGGCACCATCGAGTACGACATCTGGCCGGACAACTGGACGGTCACCACCAAGGACCGCAAGTGGACCGCCCAGTTCGAGCACACCATCGTGGTGACCGACAGCGGCGCGGAGATCCTCACGCTGCCCTGATCCCGGGTTGTCCAAGGGGCCGGATCCAGCGGATCCGGCCCCTTCGTCATGCCGTCCCTTGACGCTGGCTAAGACGAACGGTCATTATGAGACGACCGGTCATTTTCAAGCCGAGAGGCCAGGGCATGAGCGAGATCAACACCCGGTTCCGCACCATCGACGGGCTGTCCGTGCGCTACGCGCAGAGCACCGAGCCGCGCGAGGTCGAGGCGCTGCTGTTCGCGCCGTGGCCGGAAACCCTGTACGCCTACGACGCGACCTGGTCGCGATTGGCCGAGCACGCCCACCTGACCGCGGTGGACCTGCCCGGCTTCGGGCACTCGGAGCTGCGCGCGGATCTCCTGTCACCGCAGGCGATGAGCGAGTTCATCGTGCGCATAGCTGACGAGTTCGGGCTGGCCAGGCCGCACGTCGTCGGGCCGGACATCGGCACCAGCGCGGTGCTGTTCGCCGTCGCCGAGCACCCGGACCGATTCCGCAGCGCCAGCGTCGGCACCGGCGGGGCGGCGGTGCCGCTGCAACTCGGCGAACCGCTGCACTCCTGGGTGCACGACGAGGACCTGGCGCCGTACCGGGCCTTGGGGCAGCGGGACATTCTGACGATCGCGCTGGACAGCATCCAGGGCTACGAGCTGCCGGCCGAGGTCCGTGCCGACTACGAGGCCGCCTACGTCGGCCAGCGCTTCGCCGACCAGATCCCTTACGTGCAGGCATATCGGCGGCAACTGCCGGTGCTGGGGGAGAAGCTCGGCGGCATCACCACGCCGGTGCAGATCATCAACGGCCGGTTCGACCCGGTCGTGCCGCTGGCCAACGCCGAGTACCTGCGCGAGCGGATTCCCGGCAGCCAACTGGACGTCGTCGACAAGGGCCACTTCATCTGGGAGGAGGGAGCCGACGACTACGCCCGCTTCCTCACCGACTGGTGGCAGAAGAACTGACGCCACATGCGCTTCCTATGTGGCGTCTGGTGCCACATAGGAAGCGCATGTGGCTAGCCCAGCAACGCGATCAGCTCGGTGAGGGCGGTGGCGACGGGATCGGGATCGGTGGCCGGGGCGAGGTGGTTGGACGCCAACTCCCGCACCGGCCAACCGAGGTCCCGCGCCGCGGCGGCCTGGGCGGCGTAGCCGTCGGTCAGCATCAGGTAGCCGCTGGGGCCGTCCCAGACCGCGGACGGCCGGTGCTCCTTGAGGAACTCGACGGCGACCTCCGGCTCCTCGTCGGCCATCTCGGCCCGCAGGGCCTCGTCGGAAACCAACTCCACCAACGGATTCGGCGTGAACCAGTCCGACCACCGCGGCAGCTGACCCTCACGCGCCGAAGCCCGCAGCGAGGCGAACAACGCCGGCTCCAGCTCACGGAAACTGCGGCCGGGAGTGGGCAGTTCGGCGTCCATGTAGACCAGCCCGGCGACCAACTCGTCCAGCTCGGCGGCGAAAGCCGGCAGCAGGGGCCCGGCGCCGCTGTGCCCGACCAGCACGGCCGGCGACGTGAGCTCCACCTCATCCATGGCGTCGGCGAAAGCGCCGATCAGCCGCTGGTGCACGGGCGCGGCGCTGACGGTGACCCGCAGGTCGACGAGGCAGGACTCCACGCCGCCCGCGGCCAGCGCATCGGCCAGCGGCCGCAGGCTCGCCGGGCCGAGATAGGGGCTGTGCACAAGAACGACGGTGGCCATGACGAGGATGATGGCAGTCCGAGAACCCGGGGAGGGACACTGTGGGCGCATTGCTCGTCGCCGGCACGACATCCGATGCCGGCAAGAGCGTGCTGGCCGCCGGCATCTGCCGGTGGCTGGCCCGCCGTGGCGTGCGGGTGGCGCCGTTCAAGGCGCAGAACATGTCCAACAACTCGGCCGTGACGGTCGAGGGCGGCGAGATCGGCCGGGCCCAGGCGCTGCAGGCGGCGGCCTGCGGTCTGGAGCCCAGCGTCCGGTTCAACCCGGTGCTGCTCAAGCCCGGCGGCGACCGCAGCTCGCAGGTCGTGGTGCTCGGCAAAGCGGTCGGCGAGGTCAGCGCGCTGTCCTATCGGGACCGAAAGCGTGAGCTGTCCGTGATCGCCCGAACGGCCCTTGCGGAGCTCCGTTCGGAATTCGACATCGTCATCTGTGAAGGCGCAGGTTCACCCACTGAGGTCAATCTGCGGGCCACCGACATCGCCAACATGGGCCTCGCGCGGGCCGCGAACCTGCCCGTCATCGTGGTCGGGGACATCGACCGCGGCGGGGTGTTCGCCCATCTGTACGGCACGGTGGCATTGCTGGAGCCGGCGGATCAGGCGTTGCTGGCCGGTTTCGTGGTGAACAAGTTCCGCGGCGACCCGGCGTTGCTGGAGCCGGGATTGCGCCAACTGCAACGGGTCACGGGCCGTTCGGTGTACGGCGTGTTGCCGTGGCGGCAGGATCTGTGGCTGGACGCGGAGGACTCGCTGTCCTATGTGGCCGATGGCGTGATCGGCCGTCCGGCCCCGCCGGTGGGCGAACAGTGGCTGCGGGTGGCGGTTGTGCGGCTGCCTCGCATCTCCAACGCGACCGATGTGGAGGCGCTGGCCGGCGAACCCGGTGTGTCCGTTCGTTTTGTCACCGAACCATCCCGGCTCACCGATGCGGATCTCGTCGTGCTGCCCGGGTCCAAGGCCACGGTGTCCGATCTGGACTGGCTGCGGCGCACGGGATTCGCCGATGCTGTTCGATTGCATGTGCGGCGCGGGTTGCCGGTGCTCGGCCTCTGCGGCGGCTTTCAGATGCTGGCCAAGACGATCGTCGACGACGTGGAGTCGGGCGCGGGCGAGGTGCCGGGGCTCGGCCTGCTGGACACCGAGATCCGGTTCGCCGCGGACAAGACGCTGACCCGGCCGGCCGGCAAGGCGTTCGGGCACGCGGTCACCGGCTATGAGATTCACCACGGCCGGGTGCTGCGTCGCGGGGCGGCGTTGGCCGGCTTGATCGAACAATCCGATGGCGACATGGAAGGCGTGGTCGACGGCCCGGTGATCGGCACGCACTGGCACGGTCTGCTGGAGAACGACGGCTTCCGCCGGGAGTTCCTGCGCTGGGCCGCGGCAACGGCCGGCAGGGACGGCTTCAGGGCGGCGGAGGACTACTCGTTCGCGGCCGCCCGGGAGGCCCAGCTGGACGTGCTCGGCGACCTGGTCGAGCAGCACCTGGACACCGACGCGCTGCTGGCCCTGATCGAGCACGGCGCGCCGGCCGGCCTGCCGTTCCTGCCGCCGGGCGCCCCACCGCTGGACTGACCCGCCACTGGACTGACATGCCGAAGCCCCCGGCGAACTGTCGCCGGGGGCTTCGAGCCGAGCTCAGTGCGAGGTCGAGGTGGCCGTGGGGCTGCTGTTGGCCGGGGCGCCGCTGTCCGCGCCGACGACGGCCCGGCCGATCGCCGCGCCGTTGGCGCCGGCGCCGGCCGCGTAGGCCGAGACGACCGCCTGGTCGCGGCCGCCGTTGGCGCCGCCCTGGAGCTTCTGCAGGGCCGTCGCGGCGTCCTCACGCTGCTTGAGCAGCTCGATGATCTGCTTGTCCAGGCCGGCGATGACCTTCTGCTGCTCGGCGATCGACGCGGACGCGTCGGCCGTCGGCGCCGGCGGCACCTGGTTGGCGGGCAGCGTGGACGCGGCCTCCTTGCTCGGGGAGCAGGCCGCCGCGGCAAGCAGGGCCACCCCACCCAGGCCGGTCAGTGCGGCCCGCCGGGACAGGTTGGAACTGCGCACGTCCATCGAGAACCTCACACGATCAGGTCGTCGGCACGATCATTGCCCTTGCTGCCCTGATCGTAGGACCTCGCTCGTCAGGCCCGTTCGGCGGTGTGCCGCTCGAGCAGCTCGTCCAGGAAGGTGCCGGCCTCGCGGGCGGCCCGCTCCGGGTCGCCGGCGCGCACCGCGTCCAGGATGCCGTCGTGCGAGATCTGGCCGGCCTCGCGCGGCGAGATGTTGACCGTGGCGGCCACACTGGCCCGTACGACCTCGGTCAGGCCACGGTGCAGCTCGGTCAGCAGCGCGTTGTGCGAGGACTGCACGATCAGCAGGTGGAAGGCGGTGTCCCGCTCGATCATGGCCTCCCACGCCTGCTCGCTCGCGGCCTGGTTGCGCTCGGCCAGCACGGCCTCGAGCTGGAGGATGTCCTCCGGTGTCCGGTGCTTGGCGGCCAGCCGCGCCCCCTCCACCTCCAGCGTGCGGCGCACCTCCAGCACCTCGCGCAGCTCGTCGCCGACCAGCCGGCGGACCGCGCCGGACAGCTCGCTGGTGGCCCGCACGAACGTGCCGTCGCCCTGGCGGACCTCCAGCAGGCCGGCGTGGGCCAGCGCCCGGACGGCTTCCCGGACGGTGTTGCGGCCGACGCCCAGCGCGCTGACGAGTTCGGGCTCGGCGGGTATGCGTTGGCCGACGGGCCACTCCCCGGACGAGATCGCCTTTCGCATCTGCTCGATCACCTGGTCCACAAGGCCGGTGCGGCGAGTAGTGGCCAACGGCACGGGGGTCATCCTCTCGTCCGGACATCCTACGTTTGGCATAGTGTGACGGTGGCGACCCAGCATCGTGTGCCGGACCGCACTCCGTCGACCGAACAGAGTGCCACCCGGCGCAACCAGACAGCGCATTTACTTGAGCCGGCAACGACACCGAACTCGCGACACGCCGTGCTGGCCGGAACCACCCTGCTGGCGGTTGCGGTCACGCTGGCGGCGGCCAACCTCCGCATTCCCGTCACCAGTCTGTCCTCGGTGCTCGGCGACGTCCAGCGGGGGCTGACGGCAACGTCCGCATGGGCGAGCGCGGTGACCGCCGCCCCGTCGATCTGCTTCGGCCTGGCGGCCCTGGGGTCGCCGTGGCTGGCCCGCCGGATCGGCGCCGGACCGGCCATCGGCGCCGCGTTGGCCGTGCTCGCGATCGGGCTCGTCGTGCGCGCGGTGGCCGGTTCCGGGCTGTTGCTGAGTGGAACTTTCGTGGCCTGTGCCGGCATCGCCGTGTGCAACGTGCTGGTGCCGGTCGTCGTGAAAGATTCCTTCCCGAACCGGATCGGGCTCATCACCGGCGTCTACAGCGCGGCCATGGCCGGCGGCAGCGCCGTCGCCGCCGCGGTGACGCCGCCGCTGGAGACCGCCACCGGTGGCTGGCGGCCGGCGCTGGCCGCGTGGGCCATCCCGGCCGCGCTGGCCCTGGCACTGTGGCTGCTCGGGGCTCGACGTGACGTCAACGCCGTCGTCGCCGACCGGCCCGCGCACGGTGACCGGAATCTGGTGCGGGTGCCCATGGCCTGGGTGTTCACCCTGCTGTTCGCGGTCCAGTCGGTCTTCGCGTACGTGATCATGGGCTGGCTGCCGGAGATCCTGCGCGACGCCGGCATCGGCCGGGACGCGGCCGGTGTGCTGTTGGGCATCACCATGGTCGTCGCGGTGCCGCTGAACCTGTTCGTCCCGCACTTCGCGGCCAAGCTGACGGCCCAGTCCGCGGTGATGGTCGGGCTGACCGTCGCGCCGGTGGTCGGCGTGCTCGGCCTGATGTTCGCGCCGACCGCCGTGCCGCTGCTGTGGGCGTTGCTGCTCGGCGCCGGCATGACGATCTTTCCCGTGGTGCTGTTGATGATGGGGCTGCGCACCCGGACGTCGGCCGAGACCACGCAGCTGTCCGGCATGTCCCAGGGCTTCGGCTACCTGATCGCCGCCGGCGGCCCGTTCGCCGCCGGCCTGGTGCACGGCCTGCTCGGCTCCTGGACCGTGCCGCTGATCCTGGTCCTCGGCATCCTCGCCGCCCAGGCCGCCCTCGGCTGGCTCATCGGCCGCCCCACATACATCTGACGCCCTGCCCTGTCAACCTCCTGATGCTTGGAAAGGACCATTCCTCACGTTCAATGAGAGGAATGGTCCTTTCCAACCGGTTGGCGGCGGCTCAGTCGAGTGGGAGCTTGAGGAGGGCGTTCTCGAGGAGCTCCGGCATGGCGGGGTGGATCCAGTACTGGCCGCGGGCCAGGTCGCGGGCACTGATGCCGAAGCTCATGGCCTGGATGACCAGCTGGATCAGGGTCGGCGCCTGCGGGCCGATGATGTGCGCGCCGAGCAGTTGGCCGGTGGCCGGGTCGGCGATCAGCTTGGCGAAGCCGGTGGTGTCCTCCATCGCCCAGCCGTAGGCGATGTCGGCGTAGTCCTGACTGGCCGTCACATAACGGATGCCGCGCTCGCGGGCTTCCTGCTCGGTGAGGCCGACGGCGCCGATCTGCGGCGAGGAGAACACGCCATGCGGCACGAAGCGGTGGTCGCTGTCGATGGGCGCGTCGGCGTGCAGCAGGTTGTGTTGCACGACCCGGGCTTCGTGGTTGGCCACGTGCTTGAGCTGGTGCTCGGAGCTCACGTCGCCCAACGCCCAGATGCCGTCCACGGCGGTGCGCTGCTGCTCGTCGACCACGACGCGGCCGTCGGAGTGCAGGGTGACGCCGGTGGACTCGACGTCGAGCAGGTCGGTGTTGGGGATCCGGCCGATGGCGGCCAGCAGCACGTCGCCCTCGACGACCTCGGCGCCGCGCGGCGTCTCCAGGTGCAGCCGGACCGTGCCGTCGACCCGTTCGACCCGGACGGCCTTGGCGTTCAGCCGAACGTCCCACTTCTTCGAGGCCAGCTCGGTGAAGCGGGTGGCGATCTCCTCGTCCTCGTGCCGCAGCAGCACGCCGGAGCGGGCGACCAGCGTCACCTCGACGCCGAAGGAGGCGAAGACGTGCGCGAACTCGGTGGCCACGAAGCCGCTGCCCAGCACGATCATCCGCCGGGGCAGCTCGTCGAGGCGCATCACGTCCTCGTTGGTGAGGAAGCCGACCTCCTCGATACCGGCCACGTCCGGCACGATCGGCCGCGAGCCGGCGGCGATCACGAACCGGTCGGCGGTGATGACCTCGCCCGTCCCGGTGTCCAGCGTCTTGGGGCCGACGAAGTGGGCCTGGCCCTCGTACACGGTGACGTTGGCGTTGCCCTCCATCCGCCACCGCCGGCCACCGGCCGCGATCGGGTCGATCCGGCCGAAGACCCGGTCCCGGATCTCGGGCCAGCGCACCCCGTGCAGCTCCTCGTCCACACCGAGCCGGGCCGCGCCGGCCGGAGTGGCCGCCACGTCCGCGGTGTGCACGAACATCTTGGTGGGGATGCACCCCACGTTCAGGCACGTGCCGCCGAACACGCCCTTCTCGACGATCGCCACGTCCCAGTCGGCGAAGCGCTCGTCGACGATCGAGTTGCCGGAGCCGGTGCCGATTACCACCAAGTCGAAGTGCCGCACATAGCCATCAAACAGGACGGGTGGCCGGCTGATTCCCCCGGCCACCCGTGTCGTAAGGGTTTCGTCAGTGCGAGTAGACCGGCGTGATGATGGCCCGGGCCAGCGTGTGGAAGGCCAGGTTGAAGCTGACCACCGCGGCCGAGGTGTCCGGGGTCACCTCCAACGCCGGCACGTCCACCGCGTGCACCACGAAGTAGTAGCGGTGCACCTGGTCGCCCTGCGGCGGGGCCGCGCCGCCGAACTCGGTGGTGCCGTAGTCGTTACGGGTGTGGAACGCGCCGGCCGGCAGCGAGTCGTCGCCCGCGCCCGCGCCGGTGGGCAGTTCGGTGACCGAGCCGGGAATGTTCACGGCCAGCCAGTGCCAGAAGCCGGACGGGGTGGGCGCGTCCGGGTCGTAGCAGGTCACCACGAAGCTCTGGGTCTCGGCCGGGAAGCCGGACCAGCTCAGCTGTGGTGACACGTTGTCACCGCTCATGCCGAAGCTGTTGAAGACCTGGGCGTTGGGCAACTGCTGGCCGTCCGCGACGTCCTTCGACGTGACCTCGAACGAGCCGACCGCGGGCAGCAGCGCGTAGGGGTCCGGCTTGACGGGACGATCGAGACTCATGGTGTGGCCTCCATGACGCTGGGTTGTCCAGGCCAACCCTAGTCCCGTCAATTACCGCCAGCCTGTCGACACAGTGCAACCTCTACCCCCGATGGAACGTCACTAAGACGAGTGATGCTCTGATGCGGGGTGGAAGGTCGATCACGGTGCGTGCTGTTGTTGCGGCGGTTGCCGCCATTGTCGCGGTTGCCGCGCTTGCCGGCTGTGAAGCGGGCACCGATGTCTCGGCCGCCGGCCTGTCCGCCGGCACTACCAGTAGCACGCCGACTCCGACCAGTAGCGCCACCACGACGACCACGGCGCCGCCGACCCATGCCGCGCAGCCGTATCCGTTCGGCGAGCCGCAGGCCCACGCGCCGGCCATCGCCGGCGGCAAAGCCCCGGTGATCCGGCATATCGACACCGGCGGCAAGAAGTACGTCTTCATCACCATTGACGACGGCGCGGTCCGGGAGCCGCAGGCCCTCGACCTGATCAAGAACTCCGACGCGCGGCCGACCCTGTTCCTCAACGACCACTACGTGAAGGGGCATGAGGACTACTTCAAGCAGTTGCAGGACAAGGACGATCTGGTCATCGGCAACCACACGGTGAACCACCCGGATCTGAGCAAGATGTCCTACGCCGCGCAGCGCAAGGAGATCTGCGACGACTCGGACGCCTTCGCCACCGCGTTCGGGCACCGGCCAACCCTGTTCCGGCCGCCGTTCGGCAGCTTCAACGCCGACACCCAGCGCGCTGCCGCCGACTGCGGCCTGAAGGCGCTGGTGCTGTGGACGGCCGCGGTCAACGACGGCGTCGTCCAGTTCCAGGGCGGCAAGCAGCTCAAGGCCGGCGATATCGTGCTCATGCACTTCCGCAAGACGTTCGTCCAGGACTACACGGCCTTCATCAACCGGGCCAAGCAGGACGGCCTCACGCCGGTGCCGCTGTCGGACTGGCTGGCCTGATCAAGCGCTTTCCTGGGTAGGCGTCAGCACGGCGAACGCCTGGTCCATCAGCCCGGCCGGATCGGCGGTCGGGCTGGCGATCCACTGCCGGCAGACCACGTCGAACACCGCCAGCGCCGCGCTGACCAGCACATCGGCTTCGATGCCGGTGACCTCGCGGGCGTGCATGGCGTCGA
>DATJJB010000871.1:0-38847 GCA_035492655.1 Kutzneria sp.
GGGCGAGGCTCGTGAGGCCGATCTGGGTGTGGCCTCGGGCAACGGCAAGGGCCAGATCTTCGTCAAGGGCCAGGTCGTGAAGACGGTGCCGGAGGCCCAGATCGTGGAGACGCTGATCGAGGAGGCCATGCGCATCGCCGACACAGTGCTGGACTCCGCTGGGGAGCTCGGTGCCGCACCGGTGGTCACCGCCTACTGACCACGGCTTTCACACCGACAGGGCGGCGCCTTCGGCGCCGCCCTGTCGGCCGTTCCGGACCGGTGAGGGGGAAGATGAGGGATCCCCCCCGTTCGTGACCCCGACCACGTTCACGCCGCTCGTGCCGCGGTCACGGCCGCATACGGTCAGTCCAGTCGGCGTTGTGCCCACGAACTCTGGGGAGGCTCGAGTGAACATCGTGGTGAAGGTCCTGGTACGCGCACCGGATCCGTTGACCGAGATGGTGATCAGCAAGCACCTCGACTCCGTGTCGGGGATCGAGGTGGTGGCCGGCGACCGGCCGGTGCCGGTCGATGTCGCCGTGCTGGTGGCCGAACGGATGAGCGTGGACGTGATGTCGACCTTACGGAAGGTGAAGGAGGCCTTACGCGTGCCGGTGGTGCTGATCCCCGGCGACATCGACGCCGCCGACCTGCTCGCGGCGGTGGAGTGCAACGTGGTCGCGGTGCTGCCGAGAGCGGCGGCGACCAGCGACCGCATCGAGGAGGCGGTGCTGACCGCCGCCGCGGGCGGCGGGGCCCTGCCGGCGAGCGTGCTCGGCGAGCTGCTGCGGCAGGTGGAGCAGATTCAGCGCGAGGTGCTCTCGCCGAACGGCCTGCACTTCTCCGGCCTCACCCCGCGCGAGATCGACGTGCTGCGGCTGTTGTCGCACGGCATGGACACCGCCGAGATCGCCGGCGAGCTGTGCTTCTCGGAACGGGCCGTCAAGAAGGTCATCTTCGGCATCACCCGGCGCCTCAAACTACGCAACCGGCCGCACGCCGTCGCGTACGCGCTGCGGACGGGTGTCATCTGACGGCGGCGGCTGAGCGTTCGGGCCGCCGGTCCGGGCGCAACGCCCACAGCGAGCGACCCTCGGCACGCATCGTCCGGCGCAGCAGCACCAGGTACGCGAGGTCCAGGCCGACATAGGTCGGCACCAGCACCAGGAACAGCAGATGCGACGGGTAGAGCACGAACGCGGCCAGGCCGGCGAACAGGGAGCCGACGAACTTCGCGGTGGCGATGGCCATCGACTGCCCGACCGACGAGCCGCGCCGTCGCAGCATCACCAGGAAGGCCGCGCTGAGCGGCACCTGGATGATCATGCCGGTGTACATGCCGTCGGTGTCGTGGAACTCGTTGGCCCCGAGGACGACCGTCACCGCGGCCCACACCAGCACACCGACCACGGACCACTTGAACACGCGCGGCGACAGCGAGCGATGGTCGGCGCGCCCGTAGCGGAACACCTGGTACAGCAGGACACTGTCGAACACCAGCCAGACCACGTCGACCTGCCGCTGGGCCGGGGTCTGCTCCAGGATGAACGTGAGGCTGAACTCCCAGGCGAAGTTCACCGCGGCCAGATAGGCCGGGATGCCCACCCGACGGTCCACAACGGCCTGTCGAATGGCCAGCAGATAGGTCAGCACCCAGCCGACCGCGGTCGGACCGGCCACCGACCAGTACAGCCAGCCCGGCACGGCGGCCGGTCCGACGGTGACCGGCGGCACCGTCGACATCGGAATGAGGTAAGGCGGCAACCAGTCCACGGGTCGTCCCCCGATACGAAGTCAGAGCGTCAGAGGGTGGGCACGATGGAGTCGAGGCCGAAGAACGCGCCGCCGTAGAGCTCACGGCCGACGTACGGGTTGAGCACCGCGTGCCGGGCCGCGGTGTTGGCGTCCCGCCAGTACTGCTGCAACGGGTTCGCCTCGGCGAAGGCGGCCGCCCCGTGCGCCCACATCAGCTCGTCCAGCGCCACCGTCACCAGGTTCACCGCCTGGCCCACGTCGCCGCGAATCCGGCGGAGCTCGGTCTCCGGCAGGGATACCGCCGCGGCGGCGGCCTCGTCGATCACCTCGGCGGCCCGGTTCACGTGCAGCTCGGCGGCGTCGATCGTCAACGCCGTCCGGCCGAGGGCGGAGACGAAGGTCCGTGAGTCCGGTTGACTGGTGTAGCTGGTGGGCGCGATGCCCCGCGCCGGCGCCCGGTCGACGACGAAGTCGCGCGCGGCCTGCCCGATGCCGACCACCACGGAGGCGCAGATGACCGCCATCGCCGAGACGGCGGGCGACCGGAACAGCGGCGGCGCCAGCAGGTCGGTGGCGTTGTCCCGGCCGAGCTGCTGCTCGATCGGGATCACCCGGTGCGCGGGGACGAACGTCTCCTCGGCGACCACGGTGTGACTGCCGGTGGCCCGCATGCCGACGGTGTGCCAGGTGTCCTCGATCATCACGTCGGCCGTGGGCACCAGCACGGACACCGCACCGACGACGTCCCCGGCGGCAGTGGTCTCCAGTGCGCTCAGGATCGCCCAGTCGTCGTGCAGGATGCCCGAGGCGTACGGCCACCGGCCCGACAACGCGTACCCGCCCGGGACCCGGACGACCTTGCCCGGCGCGGCGAACACCGAGGCCAGCTTGGCGCCGGGATTGTCACCGAACACCTCGTCCCGGGCGGCGCCGGGAAATCGGGCGGCGAGCAGGTTGGACCCGTTGATGTTGTTGACCACCCACGACGTGGACGGGCAGAAGTGGGCCAGCGCCTTGGTCACCTCGCTCAGGGTCCGCACGTCGGTCTCGAACCCGCCGTAGGCGCTCGCGGTCCACAGCCGGCTCAGCTGGGACTCGTCGATCGCGCGCACGGTGTCGTCGGGCAGCCGCCGGTCCCGTTCCCCCGCCGCGACGCCGGCCGCCAGCGTCGCGCCGATCCGCTGGACCCGTCCGACCAGCTCGACCCGCAGGTCGGTGGTGTGCGTTCGGATGTTCGTCATGGTCACCCTTCCGGGCGCTCGGTGATGAGGGTGGTGATGTCGAAGTAGTCCCGCCAGGCGCTGATCCGGCCGTCCCGCAGCTCGAACGCGGCCATCACCTTGAGGTTCAGCGCGATCGGCGGGCCGTCGGCGCGCAGCATGCTCTCGACCCGCTCGACCAGCACCGTGTCGCCGGCCGTGGCCACATGCTGGAACTCGACCTCCAGCCGCGCGAAGTCGGGCGGCATCAACTCGAGGATCTGTCGCTTGCCCCGGCACACCGGGGTGCCGGGGTTCTCCCACACGCAGTCGTCGGTCAGGAACCGGTCGAGCGTCGACCGCACCGCGGCCGGCGTCGGCCCCAGCCCGGTCAGGAACTCCCGGACGACGCGCTCGTGCTCGCCATGGGACATGGTCGGCTCCTTGCCGAGGATCCGACGGAACACCGCGTCGAGCTCGTCGGCGGCGCGGTCACTCGCCTGCGGGCTGCGCCAGGCCACATGGTTGTCCGGACGCACGAGCACCGCGCCGCCGTCGCCGATCCCGCTGACCGCCGCCCACCCGCCGTCGGACGGATCGATCGTCACCACCGCCAGCGGCACGCCGTGGACCTCCGCGGCTCGCTTGGCCGCGATGGCCCAGTCGTCCGCCATCGGCCCGGTCAGCAACGCGAAACCGCCCCGGCTGCCGACGAGGTCGTGGGTGCCGACGCGCTCGCCGTCCCAGGTGAGCCAGGCGTGCGGCAACCGATGGCCCGGCCGGGCGACCGGGTGGTACGTGACGCCCATCGGGTCGCGCGGTGGCGCCGCCGAGCCGTCGGGCACGATGGCGCCGGCCGGATAGGCGAAGCCGATCTCGATGTCGTGGGCCTGGTACTCGGACCGCTGGGTCGCGAAGACCTCCCGCGCCCGCGCCCGCCGGGTCTGCCCCATCGGCGTGTCGGACAGCAGCTCGCGGAAGCTGGCCGCGCGGGCCTCGGGCGGCATCCCGGGCATCGCGCCCAGGCTCGCGTGCAGCACGCCGTGGTTGAGGAAGCAGGACATCGCCCAGTCCACGTTCCGGCGGGCGGTCGGCAGCCGCTCCGCCTCGTAGCTGTCGAGCAGCGCGTCGTCTGCCTTGCCGTCGAGCACCGCCGCCAGTTTCCACGCGATGTTGTGCGCGTCCTGGATCGCCGAGTTCAGGCCGAGCCCGGTGGCCGGTGGCTGCCGATGGGCGGCGTCACCGGCGAGGAAGACCCGGCCGACCCGGAAGGCCCGCGCCACGACGGCCTCGGGCAGGTACTCGCTCACGTGGTGGATCCGCAGGCTCAGGTCCGGCAGCTTCAGCAGTTCCCGCACCCGCGCGGCGACCGCGTCCGGGCCCAGGTCGACGGTGGCGCCCGGCGGCAGGTTGAAGTGCAGGGCCCATTCCTCGCACGCGAGCCCCCAGTTGGGCCCGGCCGCGACCATCGCGTACGCGGAGATCAGCCCGCCGTCGGGGCTGACGAAATTGGTCATCAGCGCCGAGTCGCCGCTCCACCAGCGGGACAGGTCCGCGCTGAAGTGCACGGAGATGATGGTGAATCCGCCGGCGTCGCCGTCCATCGGCACGCCGAGCGAGCGGCCGATGCCCCGGCCGCCGTCGGCCGCCAGCAGATAGCGCGCCCGGACCGTGCCGGTCTCGCCGGTCGACCGATCGGTCACCCGGGCGGTCACGTGGTTCTCGTCCTGGGTGAAATCCTCCATCACGTGGTTGAAGCGCACGCTGCCCGGCGCGCGGTCCTGCGCATGCCGGCGCAGCAGCGGCTCCAGCCGGTGCTGCGGCAGGTTCGTCGAGGGGCAGGCGCTGTCCGTCGCGTACGGCCCGGCGGTCCCACGGCCGCCGAAGGCGTCGATCCGGTACAGGTCCCGAGCGTCCAGCGGCCCGTCGCCGGCCAGCGAGGTGCGCCAGACGACCTCGCTCATGTTCGCCAGCGGCGCGCCGAGCGTGTAGACGTCGTCGGCGACCCCGTGCTGCCGGAAGATCTCCATGGTGCGCTGGTTGAGGTAGTGCGCCCTCGGCAGCGCCGAGGTCGACTCCCGGCGCTCGACCAGCAGGTGGCGCACCCCCACGTCGGACAGGAAGATCGACGCGGCCAGCCCGCAGCCGCCACCGCCGACGACCAGTACCGGCACATCCAGGTCAAACATGGCTTCCTCCCCTGTGTTCGTGCACGACGATGGCGGCGGACGGGCACAGCAGGGCCGCCTCCCGCACCGGACCGCGCGCCGCCGGCGTCGCGTCGAGCAGGATCACCACGCCGTCCTCGTCGCGTTGGTCGAAGACCTCGGGTGCGATCCCCGCGCACCGCCCGACCGCGGCGCATCTCTCCTGGTCGACCTCGACCCTCATGGCGGTCACCAGGCCACCGGCAGCGTCTTCACGCCGAAGACGAGGGCGGTGGTCTTGTAGTCGACCTCCGCCGGCGGCACGGCCAGGCGCAGCGTGGGGAAGCGGGTGAACAGGGCCGGCAGCGCGACCCGCAGCTGCGTCCGGGCCAACTGCTGGCCGAGGCACTGGTGCGGCCCGTGGCCGAACGCCATGTGCGGCTGCGGCGGCCGGCGCACGTCCAAGGTGTCGAGGTCCCGACCGGTCCCCCGCGGATCCCGGTTGGCGGCCAGGATCGACACCACCACCCGTTCGCCTTCGCTGATGTCCTGGCCGCGCACGCACAGGGCCGCGGCCGCCTGGCGCGGCAGGATGGTCGCCGGCGTGCAGTACCGCAGCAGCTCCTCCACCGCACCGTCGACCGCCGCGGGATCGTCACGCACGATCGCCAGCTGGTCGGGATGCTGCAGCAGCAGGGCGATGCCGACCGCCAGCATGCTGGTGATCGTCTCGTGGCCGGCGATCAGCAACATGTTGCCGATCCCCACCAGCTCGATGTCGGCGAGCTCGTCGCCGTGCTCACGCACGATGTCGCCCAGCAGGTTGTCGCCGGGCTCGTCGCGGTGGCCGGCGACCAGCCCGCCCATGTACGCCTGCATGTCGGCGGCCTTCTGGATCTGCTCGTCTCTGGTGGAGTTCATGTCCAGGGCGACCTCGGCCCGGTGCCGGAAGTCCTCGCGGTCGGCGTAGGGCACGCCCAGCAGCTCGCAGATCACCTGCGTCGGGATGGGCGCGCAGAACGCCTGCACCAGATCGGCGCCGGGGCCGGCCGCGGCCAGCGCGTCCAGCCGGGCCGCCACCACGTCGTCGATCATCGGCCGCAGCGCCCGCGCCCGCTTGGTCGTGAAGAAACCGGTCAGCATGCGCCGCAGCCGGGCGTGCTCGGGGCCGTCGTAGCTGAGCAGGTTGCCCGGCTGGGTCGGCAGGCTCTGACCGGTCAGCAGCCGGTCGTCGCCGAGCAGGGTCCTGGCGTCCTCGAACCGCGTGACGGCCACGGCCTCGAACTCCCCCAGCAGCGGGCTGGGCACCTTGATCCGCGGCAGCTCGTCGTCGCGCAGCATCGCGCGCAGCTCCGGCGCGGGGTCGAACGGGCATTCGGCGGCGCGGGCCGCGATGGGCGTCGCCTTGAGCTCGGGCATCGGAAAGCCTTTCTGCCAGCAGGGGTCGTCAGGAGCGGCGGCCGAGGATCAGCGCGGCGACGTCGCGGAACTCGCCGTGCACGGCGTCCGGGATCGCCGCGCCGGCAAGGCAGTCCGCCGCGGCCGCGGTCATCCGGGCCGCTTCCTCCCGCGCCCAGTCCCGACCTCCGCCGCGTTCGACCAGGTCGGTGATCCGTCGCACGTCGGGCTCGGTCACCGGACCCGGGGCGTGATAGAGGGCGCGAAGCTCGTCCGATCCCGCCGCGTTCAACGCCGCCACCACGGGCAGGGACTTCTTGCGGGCCCGGATGTCGGCTCCCGCGGCCTTGCCGGTCTGCGCCGGGTCGCCCCAGATGCCCAGCAGGTCGTCGACGAGCTGGAAGGCGAGCCCGACGTGCTCGCCGAAGGCGGCCAGGCGTCGGACGAGGGTCACGTCGCCGCCGACGAGCTCGGCGCCGAGGGCGCAGGCACAGGCGAGCAACGCGCCGGTCTTGTCGCCCGCCATCCGGAGGCATTCGGCCAGGGTCACGTCGTCGCGCTGCTCGAAGTCCATGTCGGCGGCCTGGCCACTGATCATGCGCTGGGTGGCGGCGATCAGCGACCGGGTGGCCGGCGCGGCCCCCGCGCGGCGCGTGTCCGACAACACCGTCGCCGCCGCGGCCAGCAACGCGTCGCCGGCGAGGATTGCTTGCGGCGCACCGAAAACCGTCCAGGCGGTGGCCCGGCCGCGACGGACCGTGTCGCCGTCCATGATGTCGTCGTGCAGCAACGAGAAGTTGTGCACGAACTCGATGGCCACCGCGGCCGGCACACCGTCGGCGGCGGTGCCCGACGCCGCCCGCGCCGACAGCAGCGCCAGCGCGGGCCGGACCAGCTTGCCGCCCCGCCCCTCGATCGGCCGGCCGACATCGTCGGTCCAGCCGTGGTGGTACGCGGCGACGCGCGCCAGTTCCGGGCACAGACACTGCCGGACGGCATCGCGCAGCGCCGGTTCGACCAGCGACCGGCCCAGGTCCAGCGCCAGATTCGTGGACATCGTGGTCATCGGGTAGACCTCGCTCTCGGGCTCATGGCGTGGGGAGGTCCGGCGGTGTCGGCGTCGGGGCACGCAACAGCGACCGGAGCACGACTTGCGGGGCAGTGAGCAGACTGCGGGGCGGCGCCAGCAGGAACAGCACGTCCCGGAAGGCGCGGCACACCACCGGGTCGCCGGGCACGCGCTCGCGCACGCGCTCGAGGTACCGGTCGACGAGCCGATCGAGTGGACCGGTGCGCAGCGCGTTGCCGACCGCGCCGGGCATGGGGCTGTCCGCGCCGGTGGCGACCTCCCACGCCCACTGCGACGATCGTCGGACCGCCTGCTGGAGCTCGTGCGCCGATGGCCTCCGAGCGGCGCCGGCCAGCACGCGGTCGAGGAACACCGCGTTCATGGCGGCGACCGACATCCCTTGCCCGTAAACGGGATTGAGGGCGCAGACGGCGTCGCCGACCACGAGCAGGCCGGCCGGCGCGGAGCGGTCGTAACGACGTCGGCGGTTGGCCGTGCGGCGGTAGCCGACGGGTCGGCCGACGAGACGTGCGGTGCTGAGCCATTTGTGCGGGGCGTCGTGCGGCAGGTTCCGCGCGAAGTCGACAAAGCCCGTCGGATCGGTCGGCGGCGCCTGGCCGCGCGGTCCGGACAGGGTGACCAGCCAACGGTTGTCCTCGGCCGGCAGGATGATCGCGCCGAGCGGTTGGCCGGCATCGGGGACGATGTAGAAGCCGCCGAGGTCGCCGATCCGACCGTCCATCTGGCACACACCGGTGGCGTAACCGCGGCCGGCGTCCAGCACCTCCTCGACAGGCTCAGCCGCGCCGAGTTCCGCCAGCCAGGCCGACGTGTGGCTGCTTCTGCCGGTGGCGTCGACCACGAGGTCGGCCGCGAGCTCCGCATCGACCCGGGCGCCCCGGGCGCGGATCGTGACGCCGGTGACGCGGTCCGGGCCGCCCAGCAGGCCGGTCGCCTCGGTGGCGGACATCAGCCGGATGCGTGGCTCGGCCAGCACCCGCCTGCGGATCAGGTGGTCCAGCAGCGGTCGCGACGGCGTCATCACCGGCGCGGACGGATTCCGGCGCGAGACCCATTGCCCCGCCTGCCACACGCCGACGTCGGCCGGCACCGACAGCGCCGGCGCGCCGGCATCGGTCAGGTCGGCGACAAAACCCGGCAGCAGTTCCCGCAACGCCTGGATGCCGCTGGCCAGCAGGACATGCGTGTGCCGCGACTGCGGGACGCCCGCCCGCGGCTCGGGGCCGACCGGATACCGATCGCGCTCCACCACCGTCACGCCCGTCGCGTAGCGCGTGAGCACGTGGGCGGTGAGCAGCCCGGCCAGGCCGCCGCCCAGCACCGCCACCTGTCCGAGCGAATGCCCCGGCTCCACCTCATGCCCCCTCAGCGAAGCGCGCGAGCGGCGAGTCGGTCAGCCGATGGGCCAGGTAGCGGGCGCCGGCCGTGTCGCCGGTGCCGCGCCGGTTGCCGATCATGTCCGCGACCATCTCCAGATGGGTCCGGCGCCAACGCCGCACCGCGGCCGCCAGCCGGTCAACCCGCTTGCGGTCCGGGACGTTCGCCGCGACCACGACCTCGGTCAGCTCGAACAGCTGTTGGAACTGGGCCGACTGGGCGCCGCTGGCCGTGCCCAGCCGGTGGCGGAACCCCAGGAAGTCCGCCGCCGGCAGGGCGCCGCGCAGCAGGACCAGATGCTCGACCAAGGTGTCGACCAGCGCGGTCACGCGCTCCACCCGGTGGGCGAAACTGCTGTGCCGGCAACCGGTGGCCACGATCTGCCGGAGATCGGCGAGGGCCTGGCTGAGCAGGATCTCGGAGGCCTGGTGGACGACGATGAACAGTCGCTCGCTGTCGCGCACCTCCGGCTGGTCCACCGGCGTGCGCGGATCCTGGAGCGACAGCAGCTCGGTCAGGCGCAGATAGCCCGAATAGGTCATGGCGGTCATCGGAGTGCCTCCTCGCCTCGCCGGCCGGCTACACCAGGCGTCCCGGCGCCGTCAGTTCGATCAGCGCGGTCCGGTGCTCGGTCGGCGGCAGGTCGTTCAGGGCCATGGCGGCCATTCGCACGTAGCGGTGCGACATCTCCCTGGCCGACCCGATGCCGTCGAACTCGTGCACGAGCTCGGCCATCGCGTCGTGGCGTTCCTGGACCGGCGACGCGGTGTCGGCCAACAGCCGCTCGATCACCCGCTGCCGGTCACGGGGCGCCCGTCGATGGGCGAGCAGCACCGGCAGGGTGGGCCGGCCGTTGCGGACGTCGGAAACATTCGGCTTACCGGCCCGGGTTCCGTCGTAAGCCATCATGTCGTCACGAATCTGGTATCCGATGCCCAACAGATCGCTGTACCGCCTGAGTGCCGCGGCCATCATTTCATCCGCCCCGGCGAGAGTGGCACCCACTCCGCAGGCCATCCACAACAGGGCACCGCTCTTGTCCTTGATCATGGCGAGGTACTTCTCGACGGAGCAGATCGTTCGACCCATTCGTATTTCGTGAACGGCCGCGCCGCCGATACGCAGGCCGGCATCGGCCAGCACCGCGACGGCCCGGCCGACCCTGGCCGCGGGAACGCCGGCCGCCCCGCATTCGGAGAGAGCGGCAAAACCGTGGAAGAACAGGCCATCGCCGCCCACAACGGCGATCGGCGTGCCGAACACCGCATGGGCGGCCGGCTTGCCCCGGCGCTGCGGGTCGCCGTCGATGATGTCGTCATGCATCATCGCGCCGACCTGAATGCATTCCACGGCAACCGCGGCCGGCAATACCGACATTATCTCGCCACCGACGGCGAGACTCGACCGAATCAGCAGCCATGGTCCCATCATCTTGCCGAACGGCACCAATCCGTATCGGGCCACCTCATCGAGTCCGGCGACACCTTCCGGCCATCGGAAGTCGACCTCTGCCCGCACCAATTCGGCCACCTCGGCATCGGCAACCTGCGCCACGTCAATGTCCGCCATGCATTCGACTGTAGGGCGATCCGCACCACACTGTCGCCGGTCACGAGCGGCCCGGTCCCGAAGGGGAACCCCATTTTGACTTTTCGAGCCCAGGGGCCATTCACACGGCGTCATTCGGCGCCGCACAACTGGTGGTCGACGAGTGCGTTGACGGCCGGCTGAGTGCGCTCGTCACCGTCTCCGGTGACCAGGACGACGAGGGCGCGTCCACCGCGCGGGCTGACGGCGTCC
Organism: Kutzneria sp.; assembly: GCA_035492655.1. Classification (GTDB taxonomy): domain Bacteria; phylum Actinomycetota; class Actinomycetes; order Mycobacteriales; family Pseudonocardiaceae; genus Kutzneria. The sequence goes on from DATJJB010000871.1 coordinate 10,749, forward strand.
CAGGTGTGGTAACCGGGAACGTCGCCGGGATGCCCGAAGTAGCCGCCGCCACAGGACAGCGGGAACCAGCCGAGCCCGAGGCCGTAGCGCGCGCCCGGCCAGAGCGCCGCCAGTTGCGGCGCGACGATCGTGGTCTCCATGGCGGCGAGCTGTGTCGGCGCCAGCAGCCGGCCGCCGACCAGCGCCACGAGGAACCGGGTGAGGTCGCCGGCGGTGCTGATCATCGAGCCGGCCGCGTCGAACATGGTCGGGTTGGCCGCCGTCACGTCGATCGGCCCGCCCGCCCCGAAATTCGAGTACCCCTCGACGTGTGGGCCGAGCACGAACGGGAAGGGGCCAGGGACAGTGGTGTGGGCCAGACCCAACGGGCCGATGATCCGCGCCTCGACCTCGTGCGCCCAGCTCCGGCCGGTGACCCGGTTGACGATCATGCCAAGGACGACGTAGTTGGTGTTGGAGTACGAGGCGCCGGCGCCCGGCGGGAACACCGGCGGATGCCCCGTCGCCAGGGACACCAGTTGCGCCGGCAGGTAGGTGCGCCACCGGTTGGCCCGGAATCCGGCGGCACTGGCCAGGGCCGGCAGGTCGTCGGTGTAATCGGGGATACCGCTGGTGTGCTCGAGCAGCTGCCGGATGGTGATCGCGGCGCCGTCGTTGCCGTTGCCGTCGACCACGCCAGGCAGCCAGCGCGCGACCGTGTCGTCCAACGACAGCCGGCCTTCGCCGACCAGCTGGAGCACGACGGTGGCGACGAAGGTCTTCGTGACACTGCCGATGCGGAACTCGGCGTCCAGCGGCACCGGCGCTCCGGTCGAGATGTCGGCGACGCCCGCTCGCGCGCCGTGCGAGCCGGCGCCGGTGGTCGACGACGCGAGCACGCCGACCACCGCGGTGTCGCCGATGGCGTCCACCTGCGCTTGCAGCGTTTCGGTGTCGGCGTGCGCCAGCCCGGTGGTCAGGGTGAGCAGCATCGCGGCCAGTGCGCGAGTCGGTTTGCCTAACAGCATGGCCAAGGTCCTTCCGGTACGTGGTGGACCCGCCGCCCGCACCGGCCGACCGCCGAGACGCCCGGCCATCGGTGTCGGCGCGGGCGCTCGGGGACGTCAGTCGTCGAGATTGTCCGTGACGATCGACGCGATCTCCGTCAGCACTCGAGGATTGCTCAACAGCTCGTCATGGGTGCACGCCAGCCGGTGCTCGACGATCTCGCCCACGACATAGGGTTCCCAGGCCGCGGCCGACGCCGAGTCGGCCACCGGATTCGGCTCGGCCACGAACAGGTGCAGCGCGCCGCGCACCGTGCCCGGCGCGTGGTCCTGCCACGCCTTGAGGTCGGTGAGCATGGTGTCCACGAAGGTCTCGGCCGCGCTCCGCTGCCCGCGCCAGGCGTAGTTCGTCGCCATGTCGGCGAATTCGGCGATGTCGTCGTACTTCAGCGGCTTCTCGTAGTCGGCCGGGTTCTCACCGTGGATCATCAGGATCAGCGCCATCAGCTCCTGCTCGCCCCGGTTCTCCTTGGCCGAGATGAGCGGATTCGTGTTGAACACGCCGAGGAACTCGATGTCCTGGCCCTGTCGCTGCAACTCGACCGCGACCGCGTGGGCCAGGATCCCGCCGAACGACCAGCCGAGCAGCCGGTACGGGCCGTCCGGCTGCACACCGCGGATCAGCCGGGCGTAGTCGGCGGCCATCGCGGCGATGCTGGTCAACGGGGTGTCCAGCTCCTGGAACGTGTGCGACTGGAGGCCGTAGATCGGATAGTCCGGGCCGAAGTGCTGCGCGAGCACGCCGTAGCTCCAGGCCGTGCCGGCCAGGTGCCGCAGGCAGAACAGCGGCCGCCGGCTGCCCCGGACGATCAGTGGCAGCAGCACGTCGAAGGAGTCCTGCGGCTCCTCGCCGGTCAGCCGCCGGGACAGTGCCGCGACCGTCGGATGCTCCACCAGCAACCGGATCGGCAGGTTGACGTCCATGGTGTCGTGAACCAGCTTGATCAGCCTCGCCGCGAGGACGGAGCTGCCGCCCAGGTCGAAGAAGCTGTCGTGCGGCCCCACCTGCGGCACCCCGAGCGCCTCGGCGAACAGGCAGGTCAGCAGCAGCTCGGACTCGGTCAGGTGGTGGTGGATCATGCCCGAGCTCCCGGACGCCGGCGCGGGCAGCGCGAGCCGGTCGAGCTTTCCGTTCGGCGTCAGCGGGAACTCCGGCAACACGACAACCGCGGTCGGCACCATGTAGGGCGGCAGCTTGTCGGCGACGAGGTCGATGATGTCGCGGGCGGCGGGCTCCCGGCCCGGCGCCGCCGTCACGTACGCGACGAGCCGCCGGTCCCCCGGCCGGTCCTCGCGCACCGCCGCGACCGCCCGCGCGACGTCCTCCGACAGTTCGACGGTGGCCTCCACCTCGCCCAGTTCCACCCGAAACCCGTGCAGCTTGACCTGGTTGTCCAGCCGCCCCACGTATTCCAGCGTGCCGTCGGCACGAGCCGACACGATGTCGCCTGTCCGGTACATCCTGTCGTCGGGCGAGCCGAAGGCGTCGGGCAGGAACCGTTCTTCGGTGAGCTCCGGCCGGTTGAGGTAGCCCCTGGCGACGCCGTCGCCGGCGATGAACAACTCCCCTTCGGTCCCTGCCGGCACCGGGACGAGGTTCGCGTCGAGCACGTGCAGTCGCGTGTTCCGCAGCGCGGCACCGATCACCGCGGCGTCCTGCGCGCGAGTCAACGAGTGCGCCGTGGACCAGACCGTGGTCTCGGTCGGGCCGTACCACTGGATCACCTCGGCCCCCAGCCCGAGCAGGGTGGCCGCCAGTTTGTCCGACAGCGGCTCACCGCCGACGAGGATCCGAAGTCCTCGCAGCACATCGGGATCGACCGTGGCGAGCATGTGCCAGTGCGTCGGCGTGGCCTGTGCGGTGGACACCGCGCGCTGCCTGATCAGGTCGGCCAGCTGTACCGGGTCCTGCGCCGTCCCCATCGGCGCCACCACCGCGCGGGCGCCGGTCAGGAACGGGAGGAACAGCTCCGGCACGGACATGTCGAACGTCGCCGTGGTGACGGACAACATCCGGTCACCCGGGCCGAGCGCCAGCCGCTCCTGCATCGCCAGCAACAGATTGTGCATCGCGCGCAACGGGATCTCGACGCCCTTGGGGACGCCGGTCGATCCGGAGGTGTAGATGACGTACGCGAGGTCCGCACCCGTCGGGACACCGTTGCGCTCGGCGTCGTGCAAGTGCTCGACGGGATAGACGGACAACATCTCGAGCGTCTCCGGCGCGTCCAGGACGATGGTCGGAATGCCCGGCACCTCGTCGCCCGGCGCGGTCCCCATCGCCGTCACCAGCACGACCGGCCGCGCCTCCGTCAGCATGAACGCGGTTCGCTCGGCCGGATGCTCGGCATCGAGCGGGAGATAGGCCCCGCCCGCCTTGAGCACGGCCAGCAACGTCACGAGGAGATCGGCGCCACGCGGCAGCATCACCGCCACCAGCCGGTCGGGCCCGACCCCGCGGGCCACCAGGTGCCTGGCCAACCGGTTGGCGCGCTCGTGCACCTGCCGATGGGAGAGCTGCGCCCCGTCGAACTCGATGGCCACCTCTGCCGGCACGCTGTCCGCCAGTTCCTCCAGTGCCTGCACCAGCATTGCCGAGCCCCGTTCGGCGCCGGCGAGCCGGACGCGCACTCCAGTCTCTACCATTCGCATGCCTCGATCTCCTGCTCGGGGAAGCGCCCGACCGCGGACGGCGACGGGTGGCGGCAGCGCTCCTGATCAAGGACGGCCCATCGCCCGACCGATGCTAGAAGTGCCGTGTCGCACTGTCTTCGGTGCTGTGCCGGCCGGGCCCGAAAGGGACCACGACGTGGACCTTGCCGACCCTGGACCGGGGTTGCGGAAGTCGGCGCGCGCATCCGACCGGCCGCGACGAGCACGTGACGGACAAGGCATGATCGCCGGCCAGTACGGGCTCAGTACCCCGGATGCTTCGGCGGCGGTAGCGAACCGTTGGCCAGCAGGCTGTCGTGGATGCGTTCCATCACCTCGGCGAACGACCCGAGCAGGTCGTCCGGCAGCTCCTCGAAGACCAGGCCGCGCACCAGGGCGATGTGACCCGGCACCGCCTTCTCGAAGACGCGCATGCCGTGGTCGCTGGGACTGATGTCGACCGCGCGCCGGTCCTCGGGCGAGGGCCGCAGCCAGAGCAGGTCGCGGCTTTCCATCCGGCGCACGTGGTGGGACGTACGCGACCGCTCCCAGCCGATGTGGTTCGCCAGCTCGGTCATCTGCATGGTCCGGTCCGGCGCGGTGGACAGCGCCACGAGCACGTCGTAGTCGGCGAGCGAGAGTCCGCTGTCGTTCTGCAGCTGGCGGTTCATCTCATAGCGCAGCCGCAGCTGCACCCGCATGTACACCAGCCAGGCCCGCTGCTGCTCGGCTGTGAGCCAGCCGCCAGGCAGCCCCGGCTCGCCGTCTTCGATCGACATCTCTCATGGCCTGCCGGTAGGGAGCGAACCGTTCGATCGTCCCACGACTTTCCGTCCGCAGCCAGCCGCGGTCGGTCCGGACGGCCGATTCCCGGAGTGTCACGGAAGTGAAGGAACCGCGCGGTGCCGCCGAAGACCTCGCGCAGTACGGGCAGGTCGCGGGTGACCACCGACACCCCGGCGGCCAGGGCGGCGCGGGACCGGTGACGAGGACGAGCTCGGCCCCGTTCACCTGCGCGTATCGGTAGAAACTAGGTTTCTGCAAGGTTTTGCTCAAGTCCGGTAACGAATCCTTCCGTCACACGGCACACGGTCGACGTCCCCTGGAGGACAAGATGGAAGAGTTCAGGATCAGCCGGCGAGCGGGCCTCAAGGCTCTCGGCGCAACCATCGGCGCGGCAGCCCTCGGCACCAGTCTGGCCGCCGTGGCGAGCGCGGCTCCCCGCGCCAGTGGACTCGCGATGAGCACCAACGACCGCATCGCCTACGTCAACAGCCTGGACCTCGGCGTCCACAATGCTCTCGCCCGCCGCACGGGCGGCGACGTCCCGGCGAGCGGGCCGGGCGCCGCCCTCGACGCGGGCAGCCTCATGGCGTTCACCGCGAACGTCAGCACCCTGCACCGCAGCGACGCGCTCAACTCGACGTTGCTCGCCCAGCTCAACTCCGACAAGATGTTCGACCGCTTCAACCCCGACCAGCTGATTCCCTGGTACCGGAACTACACCAACGTGCTGTCCAACGTCGGCTGGACCATGCAGAACTTCTCCTTCGAGCACTACAAGGCGAGCGGCTCGACCTTTTCCGTCAGCAACGCCGTCCTCGAAATCCTCACGGCGGTGCTGAGCGGCAACGATCTGAAGCTGATCTCCGCCACGCTCAATTCGCTGAAGAATCTCGAGTCGAGCAACGACCCTTGGTACAAGGTGTGGGATCAGAAGAGCCACAGCCAGCAGAACTGCAACTTCCAGCTGAGCACCTGCAACGACGAAGGGGGCTCGGCCAACACCCTGACGATGAGGCTGTCCGGCTACTCCCTGAAGACGAGCACCGACGCCACGCGGTTCCTGTGGGTCAACTACTCGAGCTCGTCCACGGACCTGCAGTACTCCAGCCAGACCTGCGTCCTCAACGAGGACGTCTACGGCACGGTCCGCTCCACCGTGATCGGTAAACTCGGTAACAGGGCCACCGATTTCGTCAAAAACCTCGACATCTGAGCCAGGGCTTCGGCACAGTCGCTCGGCCTGGACACAGGGCAGGCACGGCGCTCGTCGGTCATGTGAGTGTCCACGTCGCATGATCTTGTGGGAGTGCCGTGCCCGGCGGGGTGTGCGGCATTCGCCGGCCTCGATTCGACCACCGCCGGAAACGACAGGTGGCCCCCGGACGGGTCAACCCCGCGCCGGGCGATGTCCCGAGTGGACCTGCCACGAGGTGGACATGGCGGTGTCGGCCAGCCACACCACGCTCTCCGTGAAAGTCGGCGCCTGATACGCCACCGACCGTGAACAGCATTCATGAACACGACTCGATTCCAGGAGAATCGCATGCGGATCGCCAAGTTCGGCCGGGCGCCGGAGCCAGGATCGCGGCGCCGACCGCGAACGTCGACGAAACTGATACTTTCGGCGACCGTCGCCCTGGCCTCCCTGCTGACAGCTCCGGCGCCCATTGCGTCGGCCGCGGTCAGTGGCCACAGTGCCGCCACCTGGAACATGAACGGCAGCAACGACGGAAAGTGGTCGCAGGTCTCCGCAGCAGCCCAGACGGTGCAGGTGATCAGCCTCCAGGAGACCGGCACCTTGCCCGGCGGCGTCAAATACACCGGCAGGTACTGGTGGCTGCCCGTCGAGCGACCAGGCACGACCGGCGACTGGGTGGTCGGCGAATACCTCTGGGCCGCCGGTGGCGGCGTCCGGTACGTCTACTACCTGGAAATGCCAGGGACCGAGGTTCGCAACAGCTTGGCGATCGTCTCGTCGGAGCAGGCCGACCAGGTCCGCATCGTGAACCCGCAACCGTGGCGCGACGGCACCGTCGCCAGCACAGCGCGACCGGCGTTCGGGATTCGACTGCCGAGTGACAACTCCTACTGGTGGACGTGGCATGCCGGTTCCGGGGCGTCGAGCGGCCAGGCGAACGACGCCGCGAACATGGTCTACAAGATCACCGCCAGTATGAATTCGACGGGCGTCGCGTCGTGGACCATCGACGCCGACTTCAACCGCGACCTGCTCAACAAGAACAGCGGGTTCACCAACCCGCCACTGCCGGACGGGGTGCGTGTGGTGAACCCGGGCAACTCCATAACGCGGCCCAATGCCAGCGGTGGCACCCAGATCGATTTCATGGTCACGAACGATCAGGCCAAGGCGCTCCGCGCCGCGGTCACCGGAGTTTTCTCCGACCACTACCTGGTTCTGTTCGGGTCGTGATGCTCGCGCTCGGGTCGAGATCAACCGGCGCCGGCTCGCGGACACGCGTTCGCGGGCCGGCACCGGAGGCTGTTCGGATCGGAGCCGTGTTCGCGTGCGGTGGACACGTAGCCGCGGACCCGTGCCCATGCCCTACACCGGTCAGTGGGTTTCGGTGGTGAATCCGCCGTCGATCGTCACGTTCGCGCCGGTGAGGTTGCCGGCGACACGGTCACTGGCCAGGAACAGCACGAGGTCGGCGACCTCCGCCGGCCTGGTGAAGCGGCCGGTGACCGCCTGGGCGGCCGCCGCGTCGGCGATGGAACCGGCAGTGGCGCCGGCGGTGGCGGCGATGACCTCGGCCACGCCCCCGGCACCCAGCCAGAGGTCGGTCGCGACCGGACCGGGGCTGATTGAGTTGACCCGGATGCCGTGCGGGCCGAACTCCTTGGACAGCGCCTTGGTGAGGTTGACCAGCGCCGCCTTGGCCGCGCCGTAGTCGATCACGGTGGGGTCGGGCAGGGTGGCGTTGACCGAGGCGGTGTTGACGATGCTGCCCCGGCCGGCGGTCAGCATCGCGGGCAGCGCGGCACGGGTCGTGCGCACCGCGGCCAGGAAGTTGAGGGTGATCGAGTGGGCCCACTGGTCGTCGGTGACGAGCAGGAATCCGGTCGTTCTCGGCGTCACGGAGCCGACGTTGTTGACCAGGATGTCGACGCGGCCGCGGTCGGCCAGCGCCGTGTCCACGAGCCGCCCGGGCCCGTCGACGGTGCCGAGATCGACCGCGACGGCGCGGGCCTTGCCGTCCTCGGTGAGCGCGTCCAGCTCCGGGCTGCTGGACCGGGCGCCGGCGATGACGTAGGCGCCCTCGGCGACGAGCGCGGCGGCGATGGCCAGGCCGATGCCCTTGCTGGCGCCGGTGACCACGGCGACCTTGCCGTCGAGTCCGAGATCCATGTGGTCTCCCTAGATGCCGTGGGTGTGCAGCCAGTCGAGGACGGCGTCGGCGACGTCGCGCCAGCCGCTGTCGACCGTGAGGGAGTGGCCGCGGCCTTCGAACTGCTTGAACTCGGTGACCGCGGTGGAGTCCCGGTACTGCTTGAGCGTGGAGCGGGTGACGACGTCGGGCACGGTGTGGTCGGCGGTCCCGGAGATCAGCAGCAGCGGTCCGCGATCGGCGCGGCGGGTGTCGACCTGCGCCTGCGAGTGCAGCACGAAGTTCGCGGCCGCCGCCTGAAACAGCGGACGGGCCGGCGCCGGCACCACCCACCGCCGGTAGATGCCGGCCGATTCCTGCTCGGTCAGCGCGTTGCCGAAGCCGAAGCGGAACTCCTGCTCGGTCAAGGTGACGGCCCGATGCAGGTTGGCCGGATTGCCCAGCGCCGGCAGCCCGGCGCGTAGCTGGGCCAGCGGCAGCGGGAGGACGCCCTTGATCTGGGCCGGGTCGATCGCGATGCCGGCGCGCCCGATGCCCTGGCCCAGCAGCTTCTCCGTGATCAGGCCGCCGAACGAGTGGCCGATGATCACCGGCGGCGCGTCGAGGCCGGCGATGATCGAGGCGAAGTGCTCGGTGGCCTGGTCGATGGTGGTGTCCGCGACCGCCTCCGGGTGTTCCCGGGCTCCTTCGACGGTGTCGGGCTCGTGCGGCCAGCCCGGTGCGACGGCGGAGTAGCCGGCCGCGTCGAAGTGGTCGATCCAGGGCTGCCAGCTGGTCGCGTGCAGCCACAGGCCGTGGATGAACACGACCGGTGTTCTGTTGTCCGCCATGACGTTCCTCCGCTCCGCCGGGTTCTGGTGGGAAGCCAACCCCGGCGGCGGCCCGGCCGTCCAAGACCCGTTCCACCGCGATCGATAACCGCTCTGGCATCGTTGCCGGTCCGGCCCTACGGGCATGCTGGGAGGACTGGGTGGATCTCGACCTCAGGCTGGTGCGCTACTTCGTCACGGTCGCCGACGAGCTGCACTTCGGTCGGGCCGCGGCCCGACTGTTCATCAGCCAGCCGGCGTTGTCCAAGCAGATCCGCAAGCTGGAGGACCACCTCGGCGGTCAGCTGCTGCTGCGCGACAGCCGCCATGTCGCCCTCACCCGGCGCGGTGAGGACTTCCTGGCACAGGCCAGGCAGCTGCTGGCCCTCGCGGACCGGATGCAGCGCGGGCTGGAGCCCGATCGCGTGCGTATCGCCCACATCTTCAGCCTGGACAGCGGCCGCGTCATCGCGGACGCCTTTCGCGAGCGGTTCCCCGATGTGCGGGTCGTGGAGAGCTCGATGGACAGCACCCGGCAGTTGGCCGCGCTGCTGGCCGACCAGCTCGACGTCGCGATCATCCGGGTGACCGCGGCGATGAGAACCGAGCACCCGACGGGGTGGCGGCACGCCCTGCTCCGGCTGGAGCCGTTCTGGTTGGTCGGACGGCCCGGAGACCTACCCCGTCCCGCCGCGTCACTGCATGAGCGCCCCATCGAGGTCTTCGGGGATCCACCCGGCTCGGCGCTCTACAACACGCACGGGCGCTACCTCAGCTCGCTGGAGCAGCACACCGGCCTGCCATTGCGGTGGCTGGGCAACCCCGGCACCTTCGACCACTGTCACGCCGCTGTCGCCCGCGCCCGCGACGCGGCCTACGTGCTCGAGTTCGACTCCTATGCCCACCGCTATGTGGACGTGGGCATACCGATCCATCGGCCGGCGGAACTCCGGCCCGTGTATCCGTGGTCCCTGGCGTGGCGCGAGGGCGAGCAGTCGCAAGCCGTCCAGCAGTTCCTCCACGTGGCCCGGGAAACAGCCGAACGCCGCCGTTGGCTGCAGCCCGAGCGGGACGGCGCCCCGCTGTGGGTGCCGCCGGAAGACCTCCTCGACGCCTCGGCGTTGCTGCCGTGACGGCACGAGTTCCGTAGTCACCGAGGCAGCGGGGAGGGTGGGCGCGGTTGGTGTTGCTCGGCCGGAATCACCGGGGAGCGGTGTGCGTCCCCCGGCGGCGACTCAGGCCATCAGGGCGATGAGGGTGGCCAGGGCGGGTGCGCCCTGGCCGATCAAGCCCTTGATCCGCCCCCGGCGGGGGTCGAAGGCGATCAGCGCCACGCTCGCCGCGAGCATGGACACGCTTGCGGCCAGGACGAGGGCTTGGCCGGCCGCGATCGCACCCGAGTGGGCCGCGGTCAGCCCGGCGAGCACCTGCAGGGCCAGGAGTGCGTTGTAGCAGCCCTGATGGAACGCCCAGGGGCGGACGACGTCGAGATCCGCCGCGCGCACCCCGAACATGGCGTGCACCTCGGACCGTCCGAAGTGGACGCTTTCCATGGTGAAGATCCACAGGTGCATCAGCGCCGTGACGAGCGCGAGTAGCTGGGCGGGGATGTTCATCGGGGTCGCGTCAGCCGCAGGGTCGCGTCCGGGAGCAGTGCGCCGGTCTCGTCCAGTTCGACGAGCAGGGCGGGCACGCCGACGGTGAGCATCCTGGCCCGGACCGAGCCGAGCAGCTTGGCCATGGCGAACCCGCCGATGCCGGCGAACCCCGTGTGGTGGTAGGTGAAACGGGTTCCTTCGGCGGTGGGCTCGAGCCGGTAACGGATGTGACCGGGTGTCTCCCCCTCCGCGCCCACCCAGGTGTAGTGCAGCAGTTCCCGCTCGCGGACCTCCAGCACCTCGCAGTCGACGATCCCCCGCCAGCCGGGCATCGGCTTGGCGACGAACTGGAACTTGTTGCCGACCACCGGCTCGAACCCGACGGCGCGGGCGCCTTTGCCGGTCGAGGTCCAGTACGGGATCAGTGCCGGGTCGGTCATGGCCCGCCAGACCTTCACGGGCGAGTGCGGGTAGTCGCGCACGATGTGGATCTCGGACACTGCAGGCTCCCAACTTCAGTTGCTGTAAACTTACAGTAGCAGAATCTTTCGTGTGGCTGAAGTAGGATGGCCGCATGACGACAGCGGGAACCGGCCGCCCGGCCGTCGAGGGGTTGCGCGAGCGCAAGAAACGCGCGACGCGCCGGCAGTTGTCCGACACCGCGACACGAATGTTCCTCGAACGCGGATTCGACGCCGTCCGGGTAGCCGACGTCGGCGAAGCGTGCGGGGTGTCCGAGAAGACCGTCTTCAACTACTTCCCCAGCAAGGAAGCGCTGCTCCTGGACCGGCTCGAGGCAACGGCCGACGCGTTGCGCACCCACCTGCCGGACCCGGCGCTGACCCCGGTCAGCGCGATACTGACGATCCTCGACCACGAACTGCACGGCCTCGCCACGGCTCTGGCCGCCGACGCCGACCAGGACCGCGCGCTGGCGCAGTACCGGAAGTTCGGCGACCTGATCCGGAACACCCCGTCGCTGCGGGCATATCAGAGCGACGCCGCTGACCGGTTCGTCGACATCGCCGCCGAAGCGCTCGCCGCCCGGACCGGACTGCGCCCCGACGACCCTGAACCCCAGATCGCCGCGGCGACGCTCCTCGGCCTCTGGCGGGTCCAGTTCCGCGCCCTCCGGACCCACGTGCGCCCCGGCCACCCCTTGTCGGACGCGATCGACGCCGTGGCCGGGGAGGTCCGCCGGGCCGCCCGCCTGGCCGAAGCAGGACTGGCCACATTCCCCGCACCCGCGAAACCACGCTGACCACCAGCGTCGAACGAGGCCGCGAACCGGCTGGCACTGAATGCTGACGAGCACGGCAAAAGCGGGCGGGGCGCCGACCGGCGCCCCGCCCCGTAGTGCGGGAAAGCGTTCAGCTCAACGTGAGGGCCGTGTCGTCGAGCACGAAGGAGGTCTGGAGGGAGGAGTCCTCGGACCCGCTGAACGAGACGGAGACGGTCTGGCCGGCCAGCGACGAGACATCGTACGAATGCGCCACGTAGCCGGTCGCGGCGTTGAGGTTGGAGAACGTGGCCACGGTGGTCGAGCCGACCTTCACAGTCAGCTTGTCGTACTGCGTGGTCGTCGTGGTCTCCGCGGTGTCGATGTGCAGCCAGAACGACAGCGTCGCGTGACAGCCCGCCGGAATGGCGACCGACTGAGTGGCCGAGTCGGTGTGCGTGGTGCCGTAGCCGTCCAGCCAGGCGTAGTACGTGCCGGAGTGCGAGGTCTGGCCGGCGCCGTTGGCGTTGACCACGCCGGAGGTGGTGGTCCACGGCGCGGTGCCCGACTCGAAGCCGGCGTTGCCGAGCTTCTGGCCGGAGCAGCCGCCGCCGCCCTGCGGGTTGATGGTCCACGAGAACGTGGCGCTGCCGGTCTTGCCGGCGGCGTCGGTCACCGTGGCGGTCACCGAGTACGAGCCGGCGGTGGTCGGCGTGCCGGAGACGAGACCCGACGAGGAGATCGACAGGCCGGCCGGCAGCCCGGTGGCGCTCCAGGTGTACGGCGTGGTGCCGCCGGTGGCGGAGAGCTGCAGGCTGGCCGCGGTGCCGACGGTGCCGGACTGGCTGCCCGGGTTGGTGACGCTCGGCGAGCCGGGCGGCGGCGGGGTGCCGCCGGCGGTGAAGGCCGCGGTGCCGTTCGGCGTGCCGAGGCCGGTCGGACCGTCCCAGCCGGCGCCGGCGTTGCACTGCACCGACGGCGAGCAGCTGCCGTTGCTGCCGGAGGTCACGTCGTACAGCGAGCCGGTGTTGGCGTACGGGTACGACGCCGGCCGGTCGCTGGAGCCGGGGGTGCCGGCCAGGGCGTACACGGAGGCGATGATCGGCGAGGAGGCGCTGGTGCCGCCGTAGACGGCCCAGCCGCTGCCACCATAGGTCTGGTAGACGGCAAGGCCGGTGTTCGGGTCCGCGACCGCGGACACGTCGGCGTCGGCGCGGTTGGCGCAGCCGGTGTTCACGCTGCCCTGGAACGAAGGCTTCGCGACATCGCTGGAGCAGCCGGAACCCGCGCCGCTCCAGGCGGTCTCGGACCAGCCACGGGCGTTGCTGGCGTGGCTGAGCGAGGTGCCGCCGACCGCCGTCACGTACGCGGAGGAGGACGGGTAGCTGATGCCGTAGCCGCTGTCACCGGTGCTGGCGGTGATCGCCACGCCCGGGTGGTTGAAGTAGCTGGAGTCGGAGGAGTTCTCGGTGCCGTCCTCCGAGCCGCCGTAGCTGTTGGACACGTACTTGGCGCCCATGCTCACCGCGGTGTTGACGGCCGTGCCGAGGTCGGCCATGGACGGCTGGTTGGCCTCGACGAGCAGGATGTGGCAGCCGGGGCAGATCGCCGAGACCATGTCCACGTCCAGCGAGATCTCGCCGGCCCAGCCGCTGTCGGCGGACGGCAGCGGGCTGGCCTGCCCGTTCTCGTTCACCTTCTTGAAACATCCGTTGGCGGTGGTGCACGCCGGCAGGCCGTAGGTGGACCGGTAGGTGGCCAGGTCCGACTCGGCGTTCGGGTCGTCGTTGGAGTCGACGATGGCGACGGTCGCCGCCGCGCTGCCTGACGCCGTCAGGTTGTACGCGCTGCGGAGGTCGCTCGGGCCGTAGCCGCTGGGCAGCGCCGGCGTGTTCGGCGACGCGGTGACATCCGTTCTGCGCAGCGCGAAGCAGGCCGCGAAGCCCGGCTTCGGGTTCTGGTTGCAGACGTGGGTCACGGGGTGGTTGGTGGCGGTCGCGGGCACGGGCGTCGCTGACGCCAGCGCAGAGCCCGCGGTCAGGGCGAGTGCGGCCATTCCGGTGAGTGCGGCCAACCATCGTCGGGAAGTGCGCACAGTTCCTCCATGGCAGGGGTAGAGGGAAGCCGTGCTCCGATGTGTACTCCGCAACGGCCTGATTCGGTGGCGCACCGGTGTCACTGGCACTAATGTGCCGAAACGCACGCCAGCCCAGGGAGAAGCCATGGTTACGGCGGACATCGGCCACCTCGTCACGCTCGGACTGGGCGAACGGACCGCCACCATCTACCTCGCGCTCGTCTCGCTCGGAACGTCCACATCGGACGAACTGGCGGCGATCGTCGGCCACCGGCCGGAGCAGATCCGTTGCAGTGTAGAGGAACTGCTCCAAGTGGGGCTGGCCGGGCGGGCGGGTCCCGATCGCGATCACCTGGTCGCAATGCCGCCCGGTCCGGCGCTGGACCTGCTGACACGTCGAAGAGAGGCGGAGTTGGCAGCGGCCAGGGTGGCCGCCGCGGTCACCTTCCGGGCGCTGCGCCGGGACGCCGTCGACGGGCTCGAAAATCTGCTTGAAATCATCAAGGGACCTGCTGTGCAGGATCGGATCCGGCAGCTCGAGCAGTCGGTGCGGGCCGAGGTCAGGGGCCTGGACTCGCCGCCGTACTACACCGGGGCGGACGTCAACCAGACCGAACTGGACAATCTCGCCGCCGGCATCCGCTATCGCGCCGTGTACGCGAAGACCGCGCTGGAGCGTTCGGAGTACTTGGCGGACAACGTGGTTGCGTGCGTGAAGGCAGGCGAGGAGGCGCGCACCCTGCCGGACGTGCCCGTGAAACTGTTGATATTCGACACGGACTGCGCCCTGGTCTCGTTGGCCGACCTGAACAACGGCATCGGCTCCGCGTTGCTGATCCGACCGTCCAGCTTGCTGTCCGCGCTGACCGGACTGTTCGAGGTCTGCTGGCGGGCCGCGCTGCCGCTGGCGCTCGGTGAGCAGGGCAGCGGTCCCTTCCTGCAACCGAGTGAACGTCGCCTGCTGGGCCTGCTGGCCGCCGGTCTGGGCGACGAACAGGTCGCGCGCGCCCTCGGCATCAGCCGCCGGACGCTGTTCCGCCATCTGGAAGGCCTGATGTCCCGCACCGGCTCGGCGAACCGCTTCCAGTTGGCGCTGCACGCCAAGCGCAACGGCTGGATCTAGCGGTCAGGGCCGGAAGTTCGTCGGCGCCACCGAACCCGCTCACGCGTGGCCGGCCTGCCGAGTCGGGCAAAGTTGCCAGCAACACCGAAAACGCACCCCAGCAACGAATTCGGACCAACCCCTCAGAACATGGGGGCTGCGGCCCGAGCACGACCTCCATGTCCGAAGTGGACGGTCGACCGATCGTCCTGGCAGCGCGCCACCACCGCGAAGACGAGCACTGCCCTGGCAACCCGGCCTACGGCCTCTCGGACGCGTCACACCAACAGGTTGCTCGGATCAACCACCGTGACCATTCGGCAACTGTCATGCCTTGCTGGTCGTCATGCCTCGTGATCGACAACCACGAGGAAGGACTCCCATGACGATCGCCCGGATCACCGCCGCCCTCGGCCTGGTGTTCGCGATGCTGCTGGGCGGGGTGGCCACCGCGACCGCGGCCACCCCGGCCGCCGCCGCGACCGCTCCGGCCAGAGCCGCGGCCGGCAAGGCGGCACCGCACGGCTCCGTGGCGTACGTGAAGGTGCTGGCCTGGCACGACGACGAAGTGCGCGAGCGGTGCCCGTCCACCGCCTGCCGGCTCGCCGGCGTGCTGACGCCCGGCATTCTCGTCAACGGCTACTGCTGGACGCTCGGCGACAGCGTCACGGTGAACGGCGTCATCAACTACATCTGGGTGCGGATCAGCCCGGATGACAGCAAGCCCCTGTGGGTCAGCGCCGCGTACCTGGTCGGTGACAAGTACGGCAACCTGCCCGCCGACGACGAGTGCCCGAACGTCAGCTGATCGGCTGAACGGCCGTTTCCCACGCGGGTGGGAAACGGCCACTTCCCGTCGTCCCGGCGAATATCAGGGGGCCGGGTTACGCAACGGCCAGCCGAACCCGTCGACAGCGGACCCGCGATCAGAACGAATAATCCGACACGGTTGCGGGCACCCGATCGTCATGACCGCATACCTCATGCTTGCTGCCAGCGCCGCCGGACAGGGGCCCGACGACATCTCCATCGCCATCATGGCCGCGATGTTGTTCGTCGTCGTAGGCGGCGCCGTGCTGGCCTACATGGCGTTACGGCACACATCGCGCCGCTGACCGTTTCACATGACGAACGCTGTCAGCAGCGACTTTCCTTGTGACGTCGGGCAATGCGATCTCCGAGGTCGCCGACCGCGTCGGCCGGTCGGCTGCTCGCATAGCGCAGTGACAATCACGCGCCGCCACGGTCGGCGCCCACGGCACTCCAGTGATCACATGGACCACCCGGTGACCTCTGTCGGCAGGATGGAGGTTGCCGCCGGACAGTCCGACGTGGCGATCACATCTACATCACCGTAGTTGTTAGGTGAGGCTGTCCTGAGTTACGGTGTGCGCCGCTCGACCCGCACTCGAACTCGGGGAGTTACCCATGTCGTCCGCGCAGATCGCCCTGCTCGGTGCCATCGCCGGCTTCACCATCTACCTCGGGCTGCCGCTCGGCCGGCTGCGGGCGCCGATGCCACGGCTCAAGGCCGGGTTGAACGCGGTCGCGATCGGCATCCTGGTGTTCCTGCTCTGGGACGTGCTCACGCACGCATGGGAGCCGGTCGACGAGGCGCTGGGCCACCAGGAAATCGGGCCCGCGCTGGGTAACGGTCTCGCGTTGGCGGTCTGCGTCGGCCTCGGGCTGCTCAGCCTCGTGTACTTCGACCGCTGGACGGCGCGGCGCGCCGGGCGGCCCGGTCCCGGGGCGGCCGCCGTCGGCGAGCTCGCCACCGGCACCTGGCGCAGCACCTCCGGGCAACTGGCGCTGATGATCGCCGTCGGCATCGGCCTGCACAACTTCGCCGAGGGGCTGGCCATCGGCAACTCCGCCGCCAAGGGCGAGCTCGCGCTGGCGGTGCTGCTGATCATCGGCTTCGGCCTGCACAACGCCACCGAGGGCTTCGGCATCGTCGCCCCGCTCACCGGCAGCGGTCCGTCTTGGGGTTTCCTCGCGCTGCTCGGCCTCATCGGTGGCGGCCCCACCTTCATCGGCACGCTGGTCGGGCAGAGCGTCGTCAACGACACCCTGTCCATCGCCTTCCTCGGCCTGGCCGCCGGGTCCATCCTCTACGTCGTGATCGAACTGCTGGCCGTCGCCCGCAAGGCCGCGTTGAAGGAGATCACCACCTGGGGTGTGTTCATCGGGCTGGTGCTCGGCTTCGCCACCGACGCCGTGATCACCGCCGCCGGAGCGTGACGGGAAGACCCCTCACTCTGTTCGAACCTCGGGATCGGCGACGGCAGCGGCGAGGATCCTGCACGCCTGCCGGGGATCGTCGTGGCCCATTCCCTGTTCCGGAAGTCGACCGGCAGAAGCGGCGTTGACGGTAACCCTGGGTGATCACCGCGCGGTACATTCACCCCGTAAGGGGATGCACGAATGGTCGAACGGCTGCCAGACTCCGACAGCTCTGTCAGCCAAGATCGATGCACGCCGCCCCGCATCCGATCGAAGACCTGGGGACGTCGTGATGATCCGTGGCACCCTGTCCGCTCCGGGTTGGCCGCGTGGCTGGTGGTGGCGCAGTTCCCAGCTGCGGCGACTGGCGGTGACCGGCGTGGCGACGACGGTCGGCCTGGCCCTGTCCGGCGCGGCGCTGTTCCCGCCCGCCACCCGGCCCGCCTTCCTCGGCGGTCCCACGACGGCAACCGACTCGCCGCACGAAACCACGACCACGGACTCCGCGGTACCGGTTGTCCAGCCCACGCCGGAAGACACCGCGATCACCGTGACGACGGTGTCGACAGTGGCCCAGTTCGAGGGAGTCGACAGTGCCGGCCACGCGGTGGCGGTTCGCGTGCACGGCATCGTCGCGCTGACGGGATGCTGGTCGGCCGAATCGACGGCGCAGGCGAAAGAGGCTCTGCTCGGCAAGCACGTGTGGCTGGTCCACGCGCCCGCTGGGCAGCCCTACGTCACAGCCCAGGTCCTGCTGCCCGACCGCCACGACTACGCGCTCACCATGGTGCACGCGGGGGCCGCGCGGGCCGACACCGGGCCCGGTCAGTCGGCCTTCGCGGCCGCGGAGGCCGACTCCCAGCACAGCCGCCGTGGCCTGTGGGGTTCGTCGTGTGCGCCGGCGTCCGGCGTGGGATCAACCACCACCCAGACGACGTCGACTGGCACCACCACGACGTCCGCCGGGCAGTCGACGGCCTCGCCACCGCCGGCCACGTCCACCTCGGCAGACGAACCACCCGTCACGACGACTTCCGGCGATGGGCACGCGCGGGTGGGCCAACCGTGCTCGCCGGAGGGCGCGACCGACGTCACCGCGCAGGGGCAGGCCGTGACCTGCGTTCGGGGTCCCGCCGGCAACGATCGGTGGCGCAAGTCGTGACCGCGGACCACGAGGCCGACCTCGCCGTCGACGAGTTCTTCACCGCCTTCGCCCAGCGGCGCAAGACGACGCCGCCCAATCTGACGCTGCCCGACGGCAGCCGTCCGCTCGGGTTGACCCCGGACGGCCTGGTGCGCACGACCGGCTGGCTCCAGTTCGGCGCGCGGCCCATCGACTCGGCGCTGGTCGCGGGGGCGGTCGGCCTGCTGGCGGCCGTCATGATCACGATCCGGGTGTTGCCGGTCTTCGTCGGTATCAGCGGCCTGCTCCCGTTGCTGCCGACGGCCTGCTACCTGTCCTGGCGGGTCCTGACGAAACGGCTGCTGCCGTCGTCCGGCAGCCGCAACCTGGCCACGGTGACCGTGCCGGAGCTGCGGGTCGGTGACTGGGTGCGGCTGCACGGCTCGATCGGTCCCGTCGGCGAGGTCGCAGCGGTCGCGGCGGAGGTCGACGGCCGGCGCGAGGTGGAGTTCCTCGGCGGCGTCACGAAGGAGTGGTCCATCCACGATCGGCTGCACCTTGTCGAACTCTTGGACTAGGGCGCGTCTGGCAATGCCTTGATCCACGTGATCACGGCGTGCAGCACGATCGCTGCCCGACAGTCCACCGCGACGGATCGCGAGCCGCTCTCCTCCGCGGTGAGGAACGTCAGTTGCCGCCGCCGCAGGGGACCTGAGAGAACACCAGGTATCCGCTGCGGGTGCCGAACGTGGTCACATCGCCCGTGCAGTCGACCGACAGGAAGCCGTTGAACACCGTGTGGGCGCGGTCCGCCCACCACTGGTACAGGCACTCGTACCTGCTCCCGCACGCGGGGATCGCCTGGGCCTGGGCGGTGGGTATCACCACGGTGGCGGCGAGGGCAGCGGCGGCGGCGATCACCAGGCGACGGATCACGGTGGTGTCCTTTCGCGGGGAAGTTGTTGACGCGACAACCTGTTCACCATCCCACCGCGATCACCGCGCCCACACCGCTGCCCGGCCTGAGGGTGCCGACACCGCGGGCGTCCCGGTTACCGTCAACGCTCGGCGCAACGGGAGATCGACCCGAGCGTGCCGGCGGCGGCCATCCGGTCACCTGCTCCGGTCGTCCTTGCGGAACCAGCCGACGACGGCCGTGGGGAGCCTCCCACGGTGCGAGCGGTTCCTGGCCCGGCGTGGTCCCGCTTTTACTTGTGCTTCAGGCAATTCGACTGAGGTGACGATCTGTGGCGACGGCGGTCCTCGTGTCCTGCGGGCGGGGCCCGCAGGACACGAGGACGGGGTGACCGTGTGGCCCAAGCGTTTGGACGATCAGGCGACGCCGAGGGTCCAGGGGTCGCCCTTCGCGGCGATGGACGCGCCGCTGCCGGTGGCGAGCCACAGGCTGTTGTTGGCGTCGCGGCCCTTCCAGGTCACTTCGAACCCGCCGGTGGACAGTGTGACGATCGACGGACTGCTGTTGGCGGCGACGCCAAGGGCATAGGGGTCGCCGTAGGCGGACAGCGTGGTGCCAGTACCGGTACCAACCCACAGGCTGTTGTTGGCATCGCGGCCCTGCCAGGCAACCTCGAAGCTCCCGTTGGGCAACGGTGCCAACGCCGGACTGGTACCAGCGGCCACACCCAACGCCCAGGGATCACCCTTCGCGGTGATGGACGAGCCCTTGCCGGTCGCGAGCCACAGACTGTTGTTCGTGTCGCGGCCCTGCCAGGCGACCTGGAAGCCGCCGTCAGGCAGCGGGGCCAGCGACGGACTGGTGTTCGGGGCGACGCCAAGGGCATAGGGGTCGCCGTAGGCGGACAGCGTGGTGCCAGTACCGGTACCAACCCACAGGCTGTTGTTGGCATCGCGGCCCTGCCAGGCAACCTCGAAGCTCCCGTTGGGCAACGGTGCCAACGCCGGGCTGGAGCCCGTGGCGACCCCTAATGCCCAGGGATTGCCCTTCGCGGTGATGGACGAGCCCTTGCCGGTCGCGAGCCACAGACTGTTGTTGGCGTCGCGGCCCTGCCACGCCACCTCCCACTGGTTGTTCGGGAGCGCGACGATGGAGGGGCTGCTGTTCGGGGCGACGCCGAGGGCGTAGGGATCGCCGGAGGACGTGATGGTGTTGCCCTTGCCGGTGGCGATCCACAGGCTGTTGTTGGCATCGCGGCCCTGCCAGGCGGCGACCCAGCTGCCGTCCGACAGGGTAGCGATCGTGGGCTTGGTGTTCGGGGCGACACCGAGGGCGTAGGGGTCGCCATAGGCGGACAGGGTGGTGCCAGTGCCGGTGGCAACCCACAGGCTGTTGTTCGCGTCGCGGCCCTGCCAGGCGACGGCGAAGCCACCGCTGGTATCGGCGGTGAGGCCGGAACTGCCCTGGAGCGGGCCGCTTCCGGAGCCGCCCTGGCCGGCACCGGAGCTGACGTAACCGAGCACCCACATCTCGTAGTTCGTCCCCGCGAACAATTTGGTGTTCGGATTCCAGGCGGCGCCGTTGCCCTCGTCGACCTTGACGCTGCTGGTGGACCACCAGTTGCCGTTGCCGCCGGACCCGCCGCCGCCCTCATCGCCGCCGACGTCGGACAGCAGCCCGTTGCTGTAGTCGGTGACGATGGCGATGTGGGAGCCGGCGGTGGGATAGGTGTCGTCGCCGAAGACGACGGCGTCACCGGGCTTCGGGACGTAGCCGCTGCTGAGCGAGTGGTAGGCCGACGTGCTGATCCAGCTGGGCACCGAGGCCGGGCTCGCGGCCGGGACGGGCACGCCGGCCTGCTGCCACACCCAGGACACGAAGTCGCCGCACCAGAACTCGCCGGCGCCGTTGTCGGCCGTGCAGCTGCTGTCGAAGCCGACGCCGCCCGCACTGTTCGTGCTGCAGTACCCCTTGCCGATGTTCGCGTCGGCGATGGTCACGATCTGGGTGCCGGTGGCCGCCGAAGCCGGCGTCGCCCCCACCCCGAGCAGGGCGGCGCAGCTGAGGACCGCCGCTGTCAGGCCCGCCATCGGCCGGAGCGGGACGCGGTTGCGTGGAGCGGACATGATGGTTCCCCCTGAATCCCGGTCGGCCCGGGGCCGGCTGCTCGATTCCGCTTTCACCGGTTGATCGCGATGTCGCCGACGCAGAAGCGCACCGCGGTGCTCGCGAGCATGGCGGGTGACGTGGCGGCGACCGCCAGGAAAGCAGTCCTGAATCCGTGATGCGACATGGTGATCTCCCATTTCGGCAGCGGGTCTGGCGGCCATTCGCGGGCCGGCATCGACCGGTGCTGTGAAGACGACCGGCTCGGTGTCGGCCGACGACTGTCAGCCTGTCCGTGTGCGGTACCTCGCGGGTACCCGACGGGTTCCTCGCCCGGCGCGTGCGTCTACGTGGCCAGTCGGGTGCGCAGCATCTCGGCGTCGGGGTGGTGCAGGTCGTCGAGCATGGGCAGGGCCTGCCGCCAGGAACGATGCGCGGCCGGTACGTCGCCCGCGTCCCGGTGGGTGTCGCCGAGGCGGACGAGGGTCTCGGCCCGTGGCAGGCGGCTGCCCAACTTCTCATACAGGTCAAGGGCGTTGCGGTAGCAGGCGACGGCCCGCTGGTGATCGCCGCGGTTGTGGTGGGCGCAACCGAGGCTGTCCCAGGTGTCCGCTTCACCGTGCTGGCTGCCGACCGCGCGGTGCAGTTCGAGCGCCTGGGTGCAGGAGCGCAGTGCTTCGGCGTGCTGCCCGAGTTGCGTCTGCATCCAGCCGATCGCGTTGAGTGCCTCCGCCTGGCCGGGCCGGTGACCGGCCGCGAGGAACAGTGCGTAGGCCGCCTTGCCGTGCTCCAGCGCCTCCACGTTGTTCCCCTGCGCGTAGGACACGATGCCGAGGTTGTTGTGGCTGCGGGCCTGCCCGGTCAGGTCGCCGTGCCGCTCGTCCAGGGTGAGCGCGCGGAGCAGGGTCGCCCGGGCGTCCGGATGACGGCCGAGCCGGATGTAGGCCCGGCCCAGTTCACGCAAGGACGACGCCTGTCCGTGCGGTTCACCGGCGCGTTCGGCGGCGGCGATGGCGACGAGCTGAGTGATGACCATCTGGTCCCAGTGCCCGGCGCGGATGCAGAAACTGGCTATGCCCCAGGCAAGTTGCCAGGCATGGCTGTCGAAGCCGGCCTCGGCGGCGCGGTCGACGGCGGCCGGCAACACCAGGCGCTCGGTCGTGAACCACTGCCAGGCCTGCTCGTCATCGGCGAACTCGTCGACGCAGGTCCCCGACTGGGGTTCGGTCAGCGGCAGCCGGTCGTTGGGTGGGTTGAGCCGCAGCGTCGCGGCGTGCGCGGTATGCAGGTAGTGATCGAGCATGCGGTGCAGGGCGGCCCGCCGTGCCGGCTCGGGCTCCTCCTTGCGGGCGCGGTCGGCTGAGTACGCCCGCAGTAGATCGTGGTAGGCGAATCGACCGGTGCCGGGTTCGGCGAGCAGTTGCGCCCGGGACAGTTCGGACAAGGCGTCGTGGGCTTGATCGCGGTCGGTTCCGGCGAGGCTGGCGGCGGCGGACACCGAGATGACCGGACCCGGGTGCAGGCTCAGCAACCGGAACATCCGTGCGGCCGCGGCGGTCAACGTCCGATAGGACCAGGAGAACACCGCACCGATGTCGACGCTGGTGTCCCCGATGTCCAAGGCGTGCAGGCGATCGCGGACATCGCGCAGCTGCGTGGCCAGCTCGGTCAGCGACCGGGCGGGTGTGAGGGTCGCTCGCGCGGCGACGATGCTCAGCGCCAGTGGGAGGTGCGCGCACAATTCGATCAGATCGTCGACGGCCTGTGGTTCGGCGGCCAGCCGTTGCGGGCCCAGCCGGGTGGCCAGTAGATCGTCCGCCTCGGCGGTGGTCATCAGGTCCAGCGGGATGGCGCGCGCCCCTTCGCTGACGATCAGACCGCCGAGGTGGTCCCGGCTGGTGATGACGGTCAGGCATCCGGCCGAGCCCGGCAGCAGTGGCCGGACCTGGTTGGTGTCGCGGGCGTTGTCCAGCACGACGAGCACCCGCCGGCCGGCCAACTGGGATCGGTACAGCGCCGCCTGTTCGTCCAGACCGGCCGGTGTCCGCTGGGCCGGTACCCCGAGCGCCTCGAGGAAACCCCGGATCGCCTCGACGGGCGCGACCGGCTGGCCACCGGGGTCGAAACCCCGGAGGTTCACGTAGAGCTGCCCGTCCGGAAACCGGTCCGCGACCTGGTGCGACCAGTGCACGGCGAGCGCCGTCTTGCCGACACCCGCGGTGCCGTTGATCGCCGAGATCACCACGGCGTCCTTGTGGTCCAGCAAGCTGGTGAGTTCCTTGAGCTGGGCCACCCGGCCGGTGAAGGCCGCCACCGCGGCGGGCAGTTGCCGGGGTGGCGCGACGTTCGACCGAGCCGTGGCCTGCGGCGCGGGCGGCGGGAGTGAGATCGGCGCGGTCCGGTCGGCCTCGTTGCGCAGGATCGCCACGTGCAGCTGTTGCAGCTCCGCACCGGGTGCCAGCGCCAGATCGTCGGCCAGCCGATCATGGGTGCGCCGGTAGACCTCCAGTGCCTCGGTGCTACGCCCCGACCGGTGCAGGGCCAGCATCAGCTGGCCCACCAACCGTTCCCGCAGCGGATGCTCGGCGACCAGCACCGTCAACTCGGCCACCAGGCCCGGGTGCCCACCGACGGCCAGTTCCCAGTCGATGCCGTCCTCGAGTGCGATGAGCCGGTTCTCCTCCAACCGCGTCGCCTGCACCGCGAATCCTGGTGTGAGCCCGCTCAGCGCCGGGCCTCGCCACAGGCACAGCGCGTCTCGCACCGCTGCGGCCGCACCCGCCGGATCGGTCGCCGAGAGCTGCCGGGCACGGGCCACCGACGACTCGAAAACACCGACGTCGACCTGGTCCGGCTCGGCATCCAGGAGGTAGTCGCCCGATCTGGTGGTGATCGCGTCGCCGAGCATGCCCCGGAGCCGGGACACGAGCTTGATCACCTGACGGCGCGCGGTCGGCGGCGATTCCTCCGCCCACAGGGCGTCGACGAGCGCGTCGACGGAGACCACACGCGCCGGCCACAGAGCCAGCGCGGCCAGCACGGAACGCTGGTGCCGGCTGGAAATCGCCAGTCGCTCCGGTCCCCGCCAGACCTCCACCGGCCCCAGCAGTCGAAACTCCAGCCGATCGGCCACGCCCAACGCTCCCCCACGTTGCGCCATTACCTCGTCGGTCCCTCACCGAATCGGGAACTCTCCTCGGCCCGGCGTAGTGGCTCGTACAGTGCGGAGGCCGGGTCGTACAGCCCGGCCCGGTGGTAGTAGATGTTGGTGACCACCTGGAGAACCACGAACAGCGCGGCCCACTGGGCGCCGTTGAGTGCGGGCACCTCGTCCACCGGCATGGTGTAGGCCATCACGAAACGCAGTGCCGCGTCGGCGATGGTGGCCACGCCCCAGATCACGCCGGCGACCCGCCAGACCCTGCGGAATCCGGGCAGCCGCGCCCACAGCAGATCCCAGGACTCGCGGCCGGGGCCGACCCGGCCCTCCAGCAGCGCGCGGGCGAAGGAGAAGACCACCGGCCGCCGGCCTCGTGCGGTGCCCAGCAGCCAGGCCCCGGCGAACGCGGTCACCAGACCGTCCTTGGCCAGCAGGAACCTCGGCGAGCCGCTGACCAGCGAGGCCAGCGCGGACACCACGGTGACCGACACCATGAACAGGCCGATCCCGTCCAGCTTGCCCGAGCGCATGACCTGGTAGATCGAGGTGATTCCGGGCAGCAGCGCGGCGAGCAGCAGCGCCAGGAAGGTACTCATGCCCAGGCCGTGCAACAGGTAGTACATGCCGATCGGCGCGCCGACGTCCCACACCATGCTCAGTGCGGCCCACCCTCGGGCCGCTGGTCGCACCGGCCGTGCGGTCGCCTGCTGTGCTGTCATGTCATCCCCCCGGATGTGCTCGTGTGGCCAGGTCGTACAGCGTGCACAGTTCGGCGGCGCACGCGTGCAGGTCGAGGTCGGGATGGGCCTCCAGCAGCATCGGGACGCCGTCCACGGCTCGTTGCACGCTGGCCGCGACCACCCGCGGGTCGAAGTCGCGGAACTCGCCGGACTCCTGGCCGTGGCGCAGAATCCCCTCGACCGGGTTGAGTGCCACCAGCTCGGTGGATTTCGGGTCGTAGTCCAGGCCGCCGGCCAGGAAAATGCCCAGCAGCGCCTTCATCTGGGCGCGGTGGCCCGCGATGAACTCCACGTTGCCCTCGATGTAGCCGAGCAACAGGTCCCGTGCGCTGGTGCGGCCGGCCAGCCGGGCCGTCATGAACTCGCCGATCTCCGCGTACAGCTCGCCGATCACCTGCTCGATCAGCTCGCGCTTGTCGGCGAAGTGGTAGGAGATCAGCCGGGTGCTGGACAGACCGGCCCGCTCGGCGATGCGAGCGAACGAGGTCTGCGCGTAGCCGAGCTCGGCGATGGTCTCGATGGTCGCCGCCACGATCTGGGCCCGCCGGGCGGCGGTCGTGAACGAGCGGCCCCTCGGTCCCTCCCCCCTGCTTACTTGCATGAGTAAAATCTACCTCGCCCAAGTAAGACCGGCAACGGTCCTTCGCACACCGACGTCGTTCGGCCAGGGGCGGCCCCTGCGCCGGGTGGCGCAGGGGCGGTGTTCCCGGTTCAGTTGTTCTCGAATTCGTACGTGTAGAACATGATTCCGTCGCCGACCCGGCGCAGGTCGGTCAGCCGCATGGGCCGGACCTCGGTGATCTCGTCGAAAAGGCGCCGACCTTCGCCCAGCACGACGGGAAAGACGGACACGCGAAGTTCGTCGGCCAGGCGGTGTTCGATCAGCGTGCGGACGAGGGTGTAGCTGCCGTAGACGACGATGTCGCCGTCGATCTTCGCCTTGAGTGCCGAGATCTGCTGCACGGCATCGCCGTTGAGGACGGTCGAGTTCTGCCAGGCGGGTTCGTCGTTCGTCGTGGAGACCACGTATTTGGGCATGTCGCCGGTACGGACCGCCCACTCGCCGGTGCGATCCGCCGCCTCGCCGGTGCGGTCCCGGGTGCCGAACCAGGCGTCGCTTCGCCGTCCCAGCAGGAGCGCTTCGGCTTTCTCGACCTGCTGGAGCGAGAGCGCGTTCCACGCCGGGACGTCACCTTCGCCGAAGCGGTGGAACCAGCCACCGCGGCCGAAACCCTCTTGGCCGTCAGGGTCCTCGACCACGCCATCGAGGGTGGTGTTGGTGTTGATCACGATCTTGCCCACGGGTCCTCCGCTGTCCGTCGATGTCTGCACCTGGGTAGACACCGGCACGGCCGCGAACTGGGCGCACCCACCGCGCTCTCGGTTCAGCGGACGGCAACCGGTTCCGCCGAGGGCCGCCACTCCCGCCTGATCAGCCCGTACACCCACGAGTCCGACACGTCGCCGTGCACGACGCAGTCCTCCCGCAACGTCCCCTCCCGGAGGAACCCGAGCTTCTCCAGGACACGGGCGGACGCCGCGTTGCGTGTGTCGGCTTCGGCCTGGACTCGGTTCAGGTCCAGCGTGTCGAATGCCCACCGCAGCACAGCGCGCGCGGCTTCCGTCGCGTAGCCGTGGCCCCACGCCGCCTCGTTGAGGCAGAAGCCCAGCGCCGCGCTGCGGTAGTCCGGATTCCACCGGCCCAGGACGCACCAGCCGAGGAACGCCCCGTCGGAGGAACGGTCGATGGCCAGCCGCGCTCCGGTGCCCTCGTCCGCCATTTGCCGGCACGCCGCGATGAAGCGCTCGGCGCGCGCACGCTCGCTCCAGGGTGGCGCGTCCCAGTAGCGCAGCACGGAGGCGCTGCTGTGCAGAGCGAAGAGGTCATCCGCATCCGCGTCGTCGAAGGGACGCAATCTCAAGCGGGTGGTGTGCAGCGTCGGGGTGGGCAGCGCCATCGGCGTCATGTTGCCTCCGGTGATCGGTCGCCGGTCAACCTGACATCCAGCGCCGACCACTCGCAACGGGTTTTCTCAGCGGACGGCGGAACACCGTGCTCGCTCACCGGCGCCCGGCTCGCCTCCGTTGATCGTTCTCAATCGGGCAGGGTGCGGGGTAGGCCGAATCGCGGGAACAGGCCGGTGTCGAGGAAGGCGGTGATGTTGGTGATGCGGTCGCCGTCGAGCGTCAACACGGTCAATCCGTGCGCGTGGGCTATGCCGGCGCGGGGGTCGCGCACGTAGCGGCCGAACGCGGGCTGGCCGTTGGCTCTGGTCGCGATGAGCCGGAACCGCCGAGTTCCCTGTGCGAAGCCGACTTCGGTGAAGAAACGCGCGACGGCGTCGCGGCCGTGGTACTCCTCGGGCAGTGGCGGCATGGTGAACCACCCGTCATCGGTGAGCAATCCGACCATCGCGGGAACGTCGCACTGTTCGAACGCGGCGACGAACGCGGCCACGACGCGCCGCTCGGCCGGGGAATCCGGTAGCGGCGGATGCCCGACCGGCCGCCGGGCCGCCAGCGCGCTGCGGGCCCGTTTCAACCCGCTCGCGACCGCGTCCTCGGTCGTGTCGAGCATGGCCGCGACTTCGACACCCCGGTATCCGAGCACATCTCGCAACAGGAGGATCGCGCGCTGACGTGGTGGCAGCGTCTGCACCGCGGCGACGAACGCCAGCGACACGGCTTCGCGGCTCTCCACGCGCGCTTCCGGACCGGGCACAACCTCATCGAACTCGGCCCCGGTGTCGGGGTAGGGCTCCAGCCACGGCACCTCGCAGAGTTGGCTCGGCTCGGGCAACGGCACCGAGGGCGGCGCGGCGACCGGCAACGGCCGGCGGCTGCGATCACGCAACGCGTTCAGGCCGCGGTTGGTCGCGATCCGGTACAGCCACGTGCGCACCGAGGACCGACCCTCGAAACCGCCGATTCCCCGCCACGCCGCCAACAGCGTGTCCTGAACGAGATCCTCGGCCTCGGCGACCGAGCCGACAAGGCGATAGCAGTGCACCTGCAACTCCCGCCGGTACTGCTCGGTGAGCTCGCTGAACGCCGCCGCGTCGCCCTCGCGGGCTCCCGACAGCAAGACCTCGTCCATCACGGCATCCTCGCATCATCCGACCTCCTCGAACCTTCCAGTCGTGTTGACACCAGCCACCCGCGAAACCGGGCGCGCCCGGTTTCGCGGGTGGCTGG
>DATJJB010000872.1:0-3659 GCA_035492655.1 Kutzneria sp.
CCTGGCGTCGCAACCCCACGCGGTCTCCCGTGACGACGGCATGCGGCTGACGGACGTGCGGATGGCCTCGCCGGTGCGGTGCGCGCCGCCGGAGAACAAGCCGTTGCCGGAGGAGCGGGACAACTGTCGGCCGTGGCTGGCCCAGGAATTGGAGCTGCTGCGGCCGACGCTCCGGGTGGCGGTGGTCCTGGGAGCGTTCGGTTGGCAGGCGCTGCTGCCGGTGCTGGAAGCCGCCTGTTGGACGGTGCCGAAGCCGCGGCCGAAGTTCGGGCACGGCGTTGAGGTGCGGCTGCCGTCGACCGACGGCGGCGCGCCGCTGACCCTCATGGGCTGCTTCCACGTGAGTCCGCACAACACGTTCACCGGACGCCTGACGCAGGAAATGGTGCGGCACGTGTTCCGCCGGGCAGTGACGGTCGCGGATGACCAAGAGTGACCGTAGGATGCGCCAACTCTGCGCCGTTCGGTCGGTGAACCGATTCGGCCGACCAGGAGAAACCGGGCAATGCCGGCGCGGTGACCACGCGCAGTGATCATGCTCACGGGGGACGGCCGTCACATCGGGGCCGATGTGGGCAGCGGCCTGAAGCGTCGGGTGCGACCATGGCACGTATGGCGGCAGTGAAGTCGGAGCCCGCGAGGATCCTGATCGTCGGTGGCGGTTACGTCGGTATGTACACGGCGCTGGGGCTGCAGAAGAAACTCAAAGCCCGGGAAGCGTCCGTGACGGTTGTCGATCCGCAGCCGCACATGACCTACCAGCCGTTCCTGCCCGAGGCCGCCGCCGGCTCCATCGAGCCGCGCCACGTGGTCGTGCCGCTGCGCCGGGTGCTGCGCCGCTGCCACGTGCTGACCGGCCGGGTCACCAAGATCAGTGACGCGGACAAGGTCGCCACCGTCGAGATGACCGACGGCCACGTCGAGCAGATCAACTACGACGTGCTGGTCGTCGCACTCGGCTCGGTCGCCCGCACGCTGCCGATCCCCGGCCTCGCCGACCGCGGCATCGCCTTCAAGACCATCGGCGAGGCCATCTACCTGCGCAACCACGTGCTGTCGCGGCTGGACCTGGCGTCCACCACCGACGAGCCGGAGATCCGCAAGCGGCTGCTCACCTTCACCGTGATCGGCGGCGGCTACGCCGGCATCGAGGCGCTGGCCGAGCTGGAGGACATGGCCCGCTACGCGCTGCGCTACTACGAGAACCTTGACCCGGCCGACATGCGCTGGGTGCTGGTCGAGGCCACCGGCCGGATCATGCCCGAGGTGCGCGACAGCCTGGGCGTCTACACCGTCAAGCAGCTCGAGGCCCGCGGCATCGAGTGCTACCTGGACACCCGGGTGAAGACGATGGAGGGCGGCCACGTCGTCCTCGACGACGGCACCGAGTACGACAGCGACACCATCATCTGGACCGCCGGTGTGAAGGCCAACCCGGTGCTGAACGAGACGGACCTGCCGCTCGACCAGCGCGGCCGGGTGATCTGCACGGCGACCATGCAGGTGCAGGGCCTGGACGGGGTGTGGGCGGCCGGCGACAACGCGGCCGTGCCGGACCTGTCCAAGACCGACGTCGACCCGGCCGCCACCTGCAGCCCGTCGGCCCAGCACGCGGTGCGCCAGGCCAACCAGCTGGCCAAGAACATCGTGTCCGTGCTGCGCGGCCGCAAGCCCAAGCCGTACGTGCACAAGTACGCCGGCTCGGTGGCCAGCCTCGGCCTGTACAAGGGTGTGGCCGACGTCTACGGCGTCAAGGCCAAGGGCTTCATCGCGTGGGGCATGCACCGCGCCTACCACGTGTCCCGGATGCCCACGTTCAACCGCAAGGTGCGGGTGGCCTTCGACTGGCTGGGCTCGTGGCTGCTCAAGCGCGAGGTCGTGTCGCTCGGTCAGATCAACGACCCGCGGGCCGAGTTCGACCGGGTCACGAAGAGCTGAGAAAGTAGCTATCGGCGTGCGACACGCCGAGCTTGATCCGCCGAATGGGCTATGATCGGTGTCAGTCGTCTTGACATTGCGTTAGGCGGGTCCCGAAACTACCCGGGGCGGATCGCCTGAACGTGTGATGCGCCTTCGGGGAAAGAGGTGACCGCGATGTCGATGGAGGACCTGGCCGCACAGCTGCGTGCCGGCGAGATCGAGGACAAGCAGCTCGCGGACTTCGCTGCCGAGTACGCCCGGGCCGAACGGATCTCGCGCAGCAAGAAGGACGACTGAGCATGATCGGCGCTGGGCGGGCCCAGTCGGACGGCCCGCCCCAGCCGATGCTCCCCGCCCGGCCGACGCCCCTGCTGCTGCAGGGCCAGGACTACGTCTTCCGCGCGCCCAGCGGCTGTTTCGACTTCCAGGAGCAGATCCACCGCCTCGAGATGGTCGAGGACACCGGCGAGCCCGCGCCGTGCGTGCTGGTGCTGGCCCGGTCGGCCGACATGGAGATGAACGAGCTCTCCATCGCGCTGGCCGAGCGTGGCATCCGGATGGCCCGGGTCGACGTCGACCGCTGCCTCGACCTGGCGCTGACGATCTACACCGACACCCCGCTGATCGAGCTGGACCGCTGGCTGCTGCGGCCGCTGCTGGTCTGGCGTCGGCACTTCGACCTGGCGGCCATGCCCGTCGACCCCCGGACCATCAGCGGCGCGTACGCGTTGGACCAGTGGGGCACCGTGGCCGGCTGGCTGACCGAGCGCACCGAGTGGGCCCATGTGAACCCCGCTCGGGCCACCGGGCACCTGAATCGGCTCACCCAGCTCTCCGATGCCACCGCTTTCGGCCTGAGGACGCCCAGGACGGCCGTGACGACCCAGCCTGGGCGGAGCAGGCCCGGCGGCGGTCAGTGCATCGTCAAGACGGCCGGGCGGCACCTCGTCGAGCCCCGGCCCGGCGTGCAGCACGGGCTGTTCCCCCGGCCGTTGGACACCTCGCGGGCCGGCGACGTGCCCGAGACCGCGCCGGTGATCGTCCAGCAGTACCTCGCCGCCGACACCGAGCTGCGGGTATTCGTGGTGGGCGACAAGCTCATCGGCTACCAGGTCGACAAGTACGACCCGGCGCAGCTGTGGGTCGACCCCGACAACGTGGCCGTGCAGGCCACCGAGGTGCCGACGGCGCTGGCCGACCGGCTGCTGGCCCTGGCCCGGCACTGGCGGCTCCAGGTCGCCGCCTTCGACCTGCTGGTCGTCGACGGTGAGCACGTGTTCCTGGAGGTCAACGTCAACTGCGACTGGCGCTGGTTCGAGCACCGTGCCGGCAGCACCGACGTGTCCGACGCCGTGCACGAGTGGGTGGCCGTGCGTTTCGGCGAGCTGCTCGCCGCCGATCGGGGCCGCTGACCCGTGGGCTCGTACCTCCACCGGATGTCCCGCCGATCCGCCGGGTGGGCGAACAGGGTCTCAATTGGCTGTAAGTACCTGACCTTGGGCAGTCGGACGCCTTAGGCTCCCCAGGCCCCCGTAGCCCAATCAGGCAGAGGCAGGCCCCTTAAAAGGGTCAGAGTGTCGGTTCGAGTCCGATCGGGGGCACAGAGAGTAATTCCGGCGCTGACAGGCTGTCGGCGTTCACCCGTTAGGGGAACGTTCCCGGGCCGCCGAGTGACCAGAGCCGGCGGCTGCCGCGGGCCAGCGAGCGGGCCCGGCGGACCAGGTCGTCGATCACCTCGG
>DATJJB010000873.1:0-14144 GCA_035492655.1 Kutzneria sp.
GATGGTGAAGGTGCCGGGGCCGGCGTTGGCCGCGTTGATGGTGCATTCGAGGTAGTTGCCGGCGGCGTTGTCGCCGTTGGCGAATCCGGTGCCGCTGTAGTTGGCGTGGTTGGTGTCGACGGTGCCCGCCGACATCGTGCAGCTCTCCGCCTCGTAGCGGGTCGACGCGGCCGAGGCCGGCAACGCGTACAGCGCAACGACGGTGAGCAGGCCCGCCGCGACGACCGCGGTTGCTCTCCTGATGTTCATCGATGTCCTCCTCGGGGCCGTTCAGCCCACTGACAGACGGTCGAGGTTGGGACCGCCGTTGGCGGTCGTTGCGGTCAGGCGGACGGTGTTGGCGCCGGCAGCGAGCGTCGCGGTGAGCTCGGCGGTGGCCCACGTGTCCCAGTTCGCGGTCGGCGGGAAGGACACGGTGACCGGCGCCGCACCGTTGACGGCCACCGTCATCGGGCGGGCGGAGGTGGTGCCGTTGGCGAAGCGGACGGTCACGGTCCGCTGGCCTGCGGCGGCCACCGTCACCGCGCACTCGACGTAGGCGCCGGCGACGTTGTCCCCGTTGACGAATCCGGTCCCGGTGTAGCCCGCGTGGTTGGCCTCCACCGCACCCTGCGACACGGTGCAGTCCTCGGCCTGGTAGTCGACCGGCGCCGGGCCGGCGGCCACCGCGTCGAGGTAGTCCAGGTTGGGGTTGCCGCCGGCGGTTGTGGCGGTGATGCGGACGGTGTTGGTGCCGGCGTGTAGCGGTACGCCGATCGTCTTGACCGCCCAGGTGTCCCAGTTCGCGGTCGGCGGGAACGAGGCACCGGCCGCGAGGACGGTGCCGTTGACGCTGATGTCGGCCGGCCGGTCGGCGGTGGTGCCGTTGGCGTAGCCGATGCTCAGGGTCGCGGTGCCGGCGGCGGCCGCGCCGAGGTTGAACTCCACGTAGGACCCGGCGACGTTGTCACCGTTGACGAACCCGGTACCGGAGAAGCCCGCGTGGTTCGACTCGACCACGCCCTGCCCGATCGTGGCGGCCTCGGCCTCGTGACGGTTCGGGTCGGCGTCGCCGCGCGACACCCGGTACATGACCACGCCGTGGCCGGGCACCGAGGCGCCGATCGAGCCGGTGGTGGTGCTGGTCGCCTTCGACCACAGGTCCTTCAGGTGGTAGCTCGGCGACCCGGTCAGGCCGATCGCGCCGGCGGTGGTGTTCACCGTGGCCGTGGTGGTGTTCTCGTTGAGCAGGATCACCGCGCGGTCGCCGTTGGCGAGCACCTTGTTGTACACCACGAGCCCGCCGCCGGCGGAGACGACGGTGCCTTGCCGGCCGAGCGCGTCCTGGTCCACGGCGATCACGTCGGCGTTCTTCAGCGTGGCCAGGGTGGTGCTGGACGCCGAGCGGATGTCGCTGCCGATCAGCAGCGGCGCCGCCATCTCCGCCCAGAGGCTGAAGTGGGTGCGGTACTCGGCGTCGGTCATGCCGCCGTTGCCGACCTCGAGCATGTCCGGGTCGTTCCAGTGCCCGGGGCCCGCGAACTGGGCCAGGTCGTCGTTGGTGTGCACGCGCGAGATCATGCTGGACCAGTTGTCGCTGATGTCGCCGGTGGTGCGCCACAGGTTGCCGACGTCGGCGCCCCATTCCCAGACCTTGGGCGGGCCGGTGCGGCCCCATTCGCAGATGCTGTACACGATCGGCCGCCCGGTGCTGGCCAGCGCGTCGCGCATCGCCGTGTAGCGGGTCCGGGCGTCGACGTTCTGGTTGTTGCAGTTGTCGTACTTGAGGTAGTCCACGCCCCATGACGCCCACAGGTTCGCGTCCTGCTGCTCGTGGCCGAGGCCGCCGGGGAAGCCGTTGGTGTTGCACGTCTTCGTGCCGGCGCTGGAGTAGATGCCGAACTTCAGGCCCTTGCCGTGGACGTAGTCGGCCAGGTACTTGATGCCGTGCGGGAACCGGGCCGGGTCGGGCACCAGGTTGCCGTTGCCGTCGCGGGACGGCAGCGCCCAGCAGTCGTCGAGGTTGACGTAGGTGTAGCCGGCGTCCTTGAGCCCGGCGGACACGAACTTGTCGGCGATGCCGATGACGAACGCCTCGTTGAACGTGGCCGTGCAGCCGGTGGTGTTCCAGTTGTTGAAGCCCATCGGTGGCGTGCGGGCGAGCCCGTTCTCGAGCGCGGCGGCGGGCTGCGGGCGGGCCAGCACGGTGGCGGCCAGCGCCGCCAGCGCCAGCACGGGCAGCGCCGTCAGGAGTCTTCGCATGCTGCTTCCTCGATTCGGTGCGTCAGGCGGCGGTGGCGACGACGTCGAGGCGGTCCAGGTTCGGCCCGCCGTTGGCGGTGGTGGCGGTGAGCCGCACGGTGTTGGTGCCGGCGTTGAGGTTGGCGGTGTACGGCACGTCGGCCCAGGCGGTCCAGTCGCCCGTCGGGTTGAAGGCCAGGGCGGAGGCGACCACGGTGCCGTTGACGGTCAGCGACATGGGGCGGCCGGCGGTCGTGCCGTTGGCGTGGCGGAAGGTCAGCGTTGCCGGTCCGGCGGCGGGGGCGTTGACGGTCCATTGCACCCAGGCGCCGGTGGCGTTGTCGGTGTTGACGAAGCCGGTGCCGGTGAAGCCGGCGTGGTTGCTGTCGACGGTGCCGCCGGAGCGGGAGGCGTTCTCCGCCTCGTAGCGCACCGGTGCGACCGTCGTGGCCTTGTACGCGCGCATGCGGGTCAGCAGCAGGTAGGTGTCCTGCAGGGAGCCGGACGTGTCGCCGAGCGAGCGGTAGATGCCCCACTTGGGCCGCACCCGGTCGCCGAGGAAGGTGTCCAGCCCCGACCGGCTGACGTCGATCACCGGCGTCGCGCCGTCGTGCAGTGCCCAGCGCACCGCGCCCTTGGCCCCGTCGCCGACGGTCATCTCGAACTCGACATCGATCCACTTGTTCTGCAGCGGCGCGAGGTCGGCCCGGCCGACGATGACGTCGTCGTTGAAGGAGTGCAGCTGGATCTTCGGTACGTTGTCGACGCGCTGCAGCGACGTGGTGAGGATCGGCAGCGAGCCGTCGCCGGGCATCTTCATCTGCATGATGTGGGTGAAGGTGGTGGTCGCCTTCAGGCTCCCCGGGATGTACATCGCGTAGGTCCAGCGCCAGGTCTCGCCGTTGGCGACGACGAGGTCGGCGCCCTGGGCGTGCATGCCCTTGACCTCTTGGCGTTGCCGGTCGGTCATCGAGTCGCGGTCGACCATGTGCATGTTGAACCGGAAGTTGTTGTTCTGGACGAAGATGTGTGGCTGCCCGGCCGGGTGGGAGTCGGCGCGGTCGTCCTCGACGCCTTCGAAGGCGCTCAGGCCGTCGACGCCGGCCTCGGGCGCCCAGCGCTGCTGCCAGCCGGTGGCGGCGGCCGCCGCCGTGACCCTTCCGAACACGGAGCCGACGATCGCCGCCCCCGTGACGGCGATCAGTGTCCTGCGTTGCATGGTGGGGTTCCTTTCCGGAGGCGGTGCCCGCGGCGCTCGGGCACCGCATCACGCGGTTCAGCCGACGGTGATCCGATCGAGGTTCGGGCCGCCGTTGGCGGTGGTGGAGGTGAGCCGGATCAGGTTCGTGCCGGCGTTGAGGTTGGCGGTGAACGTGGTGGTGGCCCAGGTGTCCCAGTTGCCCGTGCCGGCGAACGCCGGCGAGGTGGCCGCCGCCCCGTTGACGGTGATGTTCATCGGCCGGGCCGTGGTCGTGCCGTTGGCGTAGCGGACCGCGACCGGCACCGAGCCCGCGGCCGCCGCGGTCACCGCGCACTCCACGTAGGCCCCGACCTCGTTGGTGCCGTTGACGAAGCCGGTGCCGGTGAAGCCGCTGTGGTCGGCATCGACCGTGCCGTGGAAGACGGTGCAGTTCTCGGCCTGGTAGTCCACGCCCGTGGAGGTCGAGCAGTTCTGGCTGGACGCGGAGTCCGCGTTGACGCGCAGGGCGCCGCCCGCGGTGTTCTGGCTGTTCTTGACGCAGTAGCCGGAGACGGACTGCAAGCCCATGTCGTACGGACCGCTGCCGGTTCGCTCGGCGGTGAACCCGTCGAAGGTGAGGTTCGCCGCGCCGTTGGCGATGACCGCCGGCCGGCCGTCGCCGGAGGCGAACTCGACCGAGCTGTTCGTCCAGGTGATGTCGTGCGCGTTGTGGACGTACCAGCCGTAGGCCGGGCGGGTGCCGATGCTGTTCGGGTTGTAGTTGTTCGGGTCGTTGCTGGGCACGCCGGTGCCCATGGTGCCGTTGCCGCCGGGCACGGTGATGTGCACGTTGGTGAAGTGCACGTCGGAGATCCGGTTACCCCCGGACTCGCCCCAGATCGTGGGGCTGAACGACGGGCTGGCGCCGGTGGCGGTGACGTTGTCGTAGGTGATGTTGCTGATGTGGCCGACGCCCGGACTGTTGCCGCAGCGTTTGCGGGTGCCGATCTTCTGCATGATCGGCGACCGCACGCCGGTCATCGTGATGTCGCGGTAGTGCACGTCGCTGATGTTCGCGCCGTCCATGGACACCATGCCGAGGCCGGACTTGTCCGCACCGGTGATGGTGATCCGCTGGAAGTTGTAGTCGGTGAAGTCGCCGCACGTCTCGGAGCCGAACATCAGCGCGTTGCAGCACTGCGCGGACAGGTGCGAGTCGGTGACGGTGACGTGCCCGTTGGGCAGCTTCGCGCCGAGGGCGTAGTCGCTCTTGAACACGAGCGCGTCGTCGTTGGCGGCGATGTCCGCGTTGGTGACGGTGACGTTGGAGGCGCTGATGACGTTCCAGCCGTCACGGTCGCCGGCGGTGTCGATGTGCAGGTGGTCGGAGGTGATGTTGTTGCAGTTGTTCGTGAGGATGGCGAAGTGCCCGCCGCGGCGGAACGTCACGCCGTCGAGCCTGAGCCCGTCGCAGCGGGTCAGCGAGAGGATCTTGTCGGCCTCGCCGGAGCCGGGGTTGCCGGTGATGAGGTTGCCGAGCCCGTCGATGGTGCCGGAGCCGGTGATGCCGATGTTGGTGAGGCGGTCGCCGTAGATCATCGCGTTGTGGAAGTGGCTGTGGCCGTAGTCCTGGAAGCTGTCGTTCGGGTTGGACTCGGGCGCGTCGTAGGTGTCGGCGCTGGAGCCCTGGATGGTCGATCCGGCGTCGAGTTGGAGCGTGACGTTGCTCTTGAGGTGGATGGTGTGCTTCGACTTGTAGTTGCCCGACGGGAACTGCACGGTGCCACCGCCGGCGCTGTTGGCCGCGGTGATCGCGGCGTTGATCGCCGGGGTGTCGTCCGTGGAGCCGTCACCGGTCGCGCCGTAGCTGCGCACGTTGTACGTGGCAGCGTAGGCCGCGGCCGGCACGCCGAGCGTGGCCGCGACGACGGCGAGCACCGCCGCGACCCGAGCGAGTCTGCGCATGTTGTTTCTCGCCTCCTGGTGGGACGTGCGGGCGCCCCGGGCCGGGCGCCCGCGGGGCTCAGCCGACTGTGATCTTGTCCAGGTTCGGTCCGCCGTTCGCCG
The DNA here is from genome assembly GCA_035492655.1 of Kutzneria sp. Lineage (GTDB taxonomy): Bacteria > Actinomycetota > Actinomycetes > Mycobacteriales > Pseudonocardiaceae > Kutzneria. Next base: position 5,468 of record DATJJB010000873.1, read on the forward strand.
TGGTTGCGGTCAGGCGGATGGTGTTCGCGCCGGCGGTCAACGGCGCTTGGAACGTGACCGTGGTCCAGGTGTCCCAGTCGGCGGTGGCGTTGAACGCCTGCCCGGCCACGACGGTGGTGCCGTTGACGGCGAGGTCCATCGGCCGGCTCGTCGTGGTGCCGTTGGCGAACCGGATGGTGACCGGCACGGTGCCCGCCGACGCCGCGTTGACCGCGAACTCGACGTAGGACCCGGTGACGTTGGTGTAGTCGACGAACCCGGTCCCGGTGTAGCCGGTGTGGTTGGTGGCGGCCGTGCCCTGCGAGATCGTGGCGTCCTCGGCCTGGTAGTCCACGGGGGACGTGCCGCCGGACACGGTGCTGTCGAGGTAGTCGATGTTCGGGTTGCCGCCGGCGGTGGTGGCGGTGATGCGGACGGTGTTGGTGCCGGCGTGTACCGCAACGCCGATCGTCTTGACCGCCCAGGTGTCCCAGTTCGCGGTCGGCGGGAAGGAGGCGCCGGCCGCGATCACCGTGCCGTTGACGCTGATGTCGGCCGGCCGGTCGGCGGTGGTGCCGTTGGCGTAGCCGATGCTCAGGGTCGCGGTGCCGGCGGCGGCGGCGTCGAGGTTGAACTCCAGGTAGGAGCCGGCGACGTTGTCGCCGTTGACGTACCCGGTGCCGGAGTAGCCGGTGTGTGTGGTCTCCAGCACGCCCTGCGAGATCGTGGCGTTCTCGGCCTCGAGTCGGCCGGGCGGTGGCGGTGGCCCTGCGGCGCCCGCGTAGTCCGAGCCGACCCACGCCTCGTCGATGCGCAGCCGGTTGTTGCCCTGGCTGCTCACCTTCTCCAGACGGACGTGCCGGGCGGTGGTGCGGGGCAGGTCGATGATCTGCACGCCGCGCGCGTTGGGCAGCGTGCCGGACTTGATCTGGGTCCAGGTGCTGCCGTCGTTGGAGGTGTAGACCCGGTAGTCGAGGATGCGGGCCGACCCGGACGCCGGGAACACCGTCGAGTCCTCGCGCTGGTTGATGGCCAGGTACTGGATCGGCTTGGCGGAGCCGAGATCGAAGCGCAGCGAGACGGGCTGGGTCGTGCCGGCGTCCCAATAGGTCAGGTAGTTTCCGTCGGCGGCCGCGGAGGCGGCGTGCCCGCTGGCGGAGGCGCTCGCGCTCATCGTGTAGGTCGACGGCGGGATGATGCCCGCACGGCCGTTGGTGACGACCTTGAAGACGGTGTCGTAGGTGTCCCAGCTCGAGACGCCGGTCAGGGTCAGGGTGCCGCCGCTCTGGCTGAAGGCGACCGCGGTCCCGGTCCGCAGGTTGGTCACCGCGGACACCCGGTAGCCGTTGTCGCGCACGGACAGCGTGCTGCCGGTCGGGCGCTCGGTGACGTGGATGTACTGCAGGTCGGGGTCGGTCTTGCTGATCGTGGTGACGCCGTAGGCGCCGTTGTTCCACGCGCCCGGTTTCAGGCCGCCGTACATGTAGCCGCCGCCCTCGGTGCCGTGCAGCGACGGCCAGATCGGATCGAGGTAGCCGGTGGCGAAGTTGTTGAAGTTCGCCTGGTTGGACGGGAACTTTCCGTTGACCATCGCGGTCTCGGCCATCAGCGACTTCACCGATGAGCCGGCGTTGGTGATCATGCGGCCCAGCGTCAGCTTGTTGTCCACCGCCGAGTTGCTGCCGTCGTACCACCAGGCGCCGGTGGACGGCAGCTTGTAGTCCGCCTCGATCAACCGCGGCGCCGCCGTGTACACCGCCTGCGGGTAGTCGTAGGACGGCGTCATGCCGGTCTTCTGCTCGTTGCTGATCATGTCCATGATCGGCGTGTCTTCGTTGTTGTTGCTGATCGTGTAGTTGGGTCGCTGCTGGTAGATCTGCTGGTAGAGGTTGTGGTCGAGCCAGTACTGGTTGTCGTTGTCGATCCAGAACCCGCCGAGGTCGGGGTAGCGGTTCATCACCTCGAAGAACAGGTCGTAGCTGAACTCCCCGAAGCCGTCGCGGGTGGTCAGGTCCACGTTGTGGCCGGCGTAGGTGGAGAACGCCTTGGAGTCGAGCCAGCTCTGACCGGACGACAGGCCCTCGTTCCACCACTGTGGATCGTCGGTCATGTAGAGGATGGTGCGCATGTTGGCGGCCTTCGCCGCGGCGATGGTCTCGCCGAGGAAGTCGCGGCTGGTCTTGCAGCTGCCCGGAATCGCCGACGGCCACGGCCGGGCGTAGCCGAGCCGGCTGTGGAACGTCGCGAGGACCAGGTACTGCAGGTGCAGCTTCTTGGCCTCGTTGACCCAGTAGTCGGCGCTCCAGCCGCCGTTGGTGACGTCGGCCTCCCACTGGCTACAGCTGGTGTGCTGCGGTGACGTGCGTTCTCCCCAGTGCAGGAAGAGCCCGCCGATCGAGTCGCGCAGGAACTGCTGGCGCGGGTTCTGCAGGTCGGCGTGTGCCCCGGGCGCGTCCAGCACGAACGCGGTCGCGGCGGCGACGAGCAGCACACCGAGCCATGCGCTGATCCTTCGTCTCACCTCTACCCCTTCCGTGAGCGATAGGTTGGATCAATTAAGTCTCCTTGCTATTTGGCGGAGTCTATATACGGGGCAGAGGCTGACGGAAGCCCCGAGCTTCGCCTCAATTGGTCCGATGATTATCGAGCGCCGGCCCTTGACGTACATCGATCTACATCGGTACGTTGTCTGGCGCGCCCGCCAAGGAGGCGATAGGCGTCCACATATGTGTCACCCGTTCAGTGGGTCGGGAGAGGAGATCCCGCGTGCGTACGTACCTTGCGGCCGTACTCGTCGTGGCGCTGACCGTGGGCGGCACCGCCGTCGCCGGCCCGGTGTCCGCGGCGTCAACGGTCTACGAGGCCGAGCAGGCCACCGTCTTTCACGGCACGGTGGACGCCGACCACACCGGCTACACCGGCACCGGCTTCGTCAACAGCACGAACGAGACCGGCGCCTACGTGGAGTTCGCCGTACACGCCACCGCCGCCGGCAGTGCCGGCCTGACCTTCCGGTATGCCAACGGCACCACCGCTGACCGTCCCGGCGCGGTAAGCCTCAACGGGGTGGTCGCGGCGACGCCTCAGTTCACGAGGACGGCGAACTGGGACACGTGGGCCGCCACGACGGTGACCGTGACGCTGACCGCCGGCACGAACCTCGTGCGGGTGACCAGCACCACCGCCGGCGGCCTGCCCAACCTGGACTCGCTCACGGTCTCCGACGGCACGACCGGCGGCGGTGGCACCGACTGGTCCGACGCCCTCGTCGACTCGACCATGCGGCGGTTCACCCCGTCGAGCGTCGGCGGCTGGAGCTACCCCGTCGCGCTGTACATGATGGGGCAGTACCAGGTGGCGCTGCGCACGACCGACCCGGCCCGCCGGGCCGCGCTCATCGCCTACATCCGCGCCTGGGCGGACCGGTTCGTCGACAGCTCCGGCCACATCTCCAACAGCTTCACCAGCCTCGACAGCATGATGCCCGGCCAGGTCATGATCGCGATGTACCGCGAGACCGGGCTGGCCAAGTACCGCCTGGCCGCCAAGCAGATCCACGACCGGCTCGCGCCCGGCGGCGCGTACCCGACCACGAACGACGGCGGGTTCTGGCACGCCACCAGCTCCAGCCGGGCGCACCAGCTGTGGGCCGACGGCGCATTCATGGCCGACCCGTTCATGGCACAGTACGGCCACTACGTCGGCGACAGCACCCAGTCCTACGACATCGCCACGAACCAGCTCGTCGTCTACGCAAGCCACCTGCAGCAGCCCAACGGCCTGCTCAAGCACGCCTACGACGAGTCCAAGACGGCGTCCTGGGCGGACCCGTCGACCGGCCTGGCCCCCGAGTACTGGTGCCGCGCCGTCGGCTGGTTCGGCGTCGCCGCCGTCCAGGTGCTCGACCTCATCCCGCCCGACCACCCGCGCCGCGCCCGGCTCGTCTCGATCCTGCAGAACCTGGTGCGCGGCATGGCCACCTACCAGGACCCGGCCAGCGGCCGCTGGTTCCAGGTGGTCGACAAGGGCAGCCGCAGCGACAACTGGACCGAGACGTCGTGCTCGGCGATGTACACCTACACCGTCGACGCCGCAATCAAGCGCGGCTACGTCCCGGCGTCCTACCAGTCCACTGTGGACGCCGGGCGGACCGGCGAAGTCAACCGGATCTCCCTGCACAGCGACGGCCTGACCTACCTGACGACCATCTCGATCGGCACCAACGTCGGCGACTACGCCTACTACGCCGGCCGCACACAGGCCACGAACGACTTCCACGGTCTCGGCGCCTTCCTGTTCTTCGCCGAGGAGTCGTTCCACTGACGCGGTTCGACCCCGGGCATCGCCGCGGCGAACGCGTTCGTCAGCGGCTGACGCAACAGGCCGGGAGGTGTCCCGTCGCCGCGGCGCGCGGCGACGGGACGCTGCCGTCACTCGGCGGACGGGCGGCTGTCGATCTGGGTCCGCACGAACTGCTCCAAACCGGCCACGTGTACCGCAGCCCGCAGCCGGGCCAGCTCGGGGTCCCGCGCCCGCAGCGCGGCCAGGATCGCGCGGTGCTCGTCGAGCGTGTGCCGCGCCACGCCGTCCTCGGCCAGCTCCCGCCACAGTCGCGCCCGCATGGTGTGCCCGGACAGCAGCTCGGTCAGCGACGCCAGCACCGGATTCCCGGACGCCTCCACAATGAGCCGGTGGAAGGCCCGGTCGTGTTCGAGCAGCGCGTCGACCTGCCCGTCCTCGACGAGCACCGCGGCCTCGTCGAGGATCTCGGCGAGCCGGGCCAGCTCCGCCTCGTCGAGCCGGACCGCCGCCTGGCTCGTCGCGTGGGACTCCAGGGCCCGCCGGGTCTCCAGCAGGAACAGCTCCGAGCTGTTCTGGTGCAGGTCCATGGTGATCGCCAGCGAACCGAGCAGCAGGCGCGGCTCCAGGCTGGTGACGTATGTCCCGTCGCCCTGCCGGGAGTCCAGCACGCCGATCATCGTCAGCGACCGCACCGCCTCGCGCAGGGTGCCGCGGGACACGCCGAGCTCCGCGGCCAGCTCCCGCTCGACGGGCAGCTTGTCGCCGGCCCGGAGGCGGCCGTCGAGAATCATCGTCTTGATCGCCCCGACGGTGTCGTCGCTCAGCGCCATGGCGCACAATCGTAGTCTTTTGTCCGACCGGATCCGCGGGTGCGCCCATTGCCCCTCCATCTGTCGAGGTCCTCCTTCACCCGGGCGACGAGCCGGTGCGGCACGCTCGATCGCCGGGTCGCGGCTGGGTTGAGCAGAAAGCACAGGTCGGCGCCCCAGACGGTCAGCCCTTGGTGGCACCGCCGGTGAGCCCCTTGACGAAATGCCGTTGCAGGGCGAGGTAGAACGCCAGGACGGGGAGCGTGGCCAGGAACATCAACGCGAACACGGAGCCGAAGTCGGACTGGTACTGGCCGATTGCGCGGTACACGCCGGTGGTGACGGTGGTGCCGCGGCCGGGACCGAGGATGATGAGCGGATCGATGAAGTCGTTCCAGATCCACACGCCGAGGAAGATCATCACGCTGGCGCTGGCCGGTCGCAGCAGCGGGAACACGACACGCCAGAACACCTGGCCGCGGCCGGCGCCGTCGATGGTGGCGGCCTCCTCGAGTTCGACCGGAATGGTGCGGATGAAGCCGGCGAAGACGAACATGCCGAAGGGCAGGTAGTAGCCGACGTTGAACAGGATCAGGCCCTGGACGGTGGCCATCAGGTGCCCGGCGCGCAGCACGTCGGTGATCGGGATGAGGATCACCTGCGGCGGGATCATGAGCCCGGCCAGTAGGACCAGGGTCAGTGCCCTGGCCCAGCGGCTGCGGGTGCGCGCGACGTAGTGGCCGAGCATCGCCGAGAGCACCACGAGGACGAGCACGGAGACCGTGGTGACAATGACGCTGTTGGTGAGGCTGACCCAGAACAGGCGGTCCGGCCGGGTCAGCACGGCGACGATGTTGTCCAGCGTCGGTGGCCGGGGCAGCGACGCCGGGGCGGCGGAGATCTGGTCGCCGGGCTTGAACACGTTGGTCAGCACCAGGTACAGCGGAACGAAGAACATGGTGGTGACGGAGAGTGCGGTGATCGGGCGCAGCCAGGGGATCCGGTCGTTCACAGGTCGATCTCCCGGCCTCGCAGGATCCGCAGGGCGACCGCGGTGGTGACGCACACGATCACGAGCATGGCGATGGCCATCGCGGAGGCGTAGCCGACGTGGTTGGCGTCGAAGCCGGTCTGCAGCACGTTGAACGCGATGGTGGCGGTGGTACCGGCGCCGGGGCCGCCGTTGGTGATCACCTTGATGTAGTCGTACGTCTTGAACGCCGAGATCAGCAGCACGACGGTGTTGATGGTCAGCGCGGGGGCCAGCAGCGGCCAGGTGACGGCCCGGAAGCGATGGAATGCGCCGGCGCCGTCGATGGCGGCGGCCTCCTGCAGCTCCACCGGGACGCCCTGCAGCCCGGCCAGGTAGACCACGACGCAGAAGCCCAGCATCTGCCACGAGATGATCGACGCCACCGAGTACAGGGCGTAGTCCGGATCGGACAACCAGTCGGGTGGATGGTGGACCCCGAGGGCCCGCAGGGCCTGGTTGAGCGGCCCGTCGGTGTCCAGCAGCCGGGTCCAGACGACGCTGACGACGACCGAGCTGAGGATCATCGGCGTGAAGAACACGCTGCGCATCGCGTTGTAGAACTTGCCGGAACGGTCCAGCAGCAGCGCGACGAGCAGCCCGAGCACGTTGGGCACGATGACCACGATCAGGGTCAGGATCGTGGTGACCCGCAGTGCGGTGAGGAACTGCTCGTCGCGCAGCAGCATCCAGTAGTTGTGCACGCCGACGTAGCGGGTGGGCGGGTTGAACGGGTTGGCGTTGGTCAGGCTGTAGGCGAAGCTCACCGCGATCGGGGCCAGCACGAAGCACGCGTACACCAGCACCCCGGGGGCGCCGAAGCCGGCGAAGTGGGCGAGCCCGGCCCGGGCTGGACCGCGCCGGCGCCGAATCCGGCGCGGTCCAGGCTCGTGCGCCGCCGTCCCCCGCACGGCGGCCGTCCCCGACGGTGTTGCGGTGGGCAGGGGCATCTCAGCTCGCCTTGGCCCACTCGGTGTCGAGGTACGCGGCGGCCTCGGCGGCGCTCTTCCGCCCGCTGATCAGGTCCTGGGCCGCGGCGTCGACCTTGGCGGCCATGCCCGGCAGCAGCCCGTCGTCGGCCGTCTCCCAACGGAAGGTGTGCACCACCGCGTTCTGGGCGACGGCCTGCTGGTAGAGGTCGAAGCCGGCCTTGTACACGGCGCCGACATCGGTCGGCGGGGTGTAGCCCTTGATGGCGGGGAACAGTCCATCGGCCTTCACCGAGGCGTCGAGCTGGGTCTTGTCGAGCTGGAAGGCCAGCGCGAACTTCTTGGCCGCGTCGAGGTTCGCCGCCTTGGCGCTGACGATCATGCCGCCGCCGGTGTAGGCGGGCACGACCAGCCTGCCGTCGGCGGTGGGGAAGTTGAACACGCCGATGTCGAACGGATGCTTGCCGTCGGCGCTGGCGGCGAACCAGTTGCCCATCGGGTACATCGCACCCTTGCCCTCCAGGAACGCCTGCTCGGTGGCGGCGTAGTCCCGCGACACGTCGGACTTGGCGATGTAGCCCTGCTGGGCCAGGTCCGCGAACTTGGCCAGGGCCGCGGTGAAGTCCTGGTCGGCGAACTTCACCTGGCCGGCCCGGCGCTTGGTCAGCCAGTCCGGGGTCTTGCCGTACACGTCGACACTGACGATGCCGGCCAGGATCATCGACGAGGCGAAGGTGTCCTTGCCGCCACCGACGACGAACGGCGTCACGCCCTTGGCCTTGAGCTTCGCGGCCGCGTCGAGCAGTTCGGCCCAGGTCTTCGGGGTGGCGGTGATGCCGGCATCGGTGAACATCCGCTTGTTGTAGTAGATCGGCGGGATGGTCTGGGTGTTGGCCGGGAGCTGGAAGTACTTGCCCTTGATGGGGTTGGCGGTCGGGAAGACGAAGTCCTTGAGCTCGTCGGCCTGCCAGGCGTAGAGGTTGCCCGCCTCGGCGAACCCGGCCGGCGAGACGGCGATCATCACATCGGGAAACTGCCCGGACTGCAGCAGTTGCTTGGCGTAGTCGGTGCGCCCGTCGGCGGTCGGCGCGACCAGCTTGTTGACCTTGATGTCCGGGTATTTGTCGGTGATCCGCTTGATGGCGGCGTCCCAGTAGGCCGGGGTCAGGTTCGGTGTTTCGAAGGTCAGGAAGCTGATGGTCTTCGTCCCGGAGCCGCTGTCGGAGCTGCCGACGCTGCAGCCTTGTACCGCGGCGCCGGCGAGGAGCGCAACCGCGGTGCCGAGCGCCTGCCGTCGTGTCACAGATGGCATTTGGGGTGTCCCTTCCGAACGCGCAAGGGGGTTGCGGGATGAGCAGGCAAACAGGGGTGCGGAACCACAAATGAACGCGCGTACATCCTCCCAGCGACCGGGACCCTACGCCGCGCGAAGGACACCGTCAATGGGCTAGCAGCTGAGGTGCCGCATGGTTGACGGGCTTCGACCGGGGAACCGATACTGGCGTCCGGCTTGATGTACACGTGTTCAGCGGCCTCGAAAGGATGGGCGATGGCCACAAGCGAAGAGGTGGCGCGCCTGGCCGGGGTGTCCCGGGCGACGGTTTCGCGCGTTCTGTCCGGCACGGCGA
>DATJJB010000874.1:0-3225 GCA_035492655.1 Kutzneria sp.
CGGCTTCGTGAAGCTGATCTCGGACGCGAAGTACGGCGAGCTGCTGGGCGCGCACATGATCGGCCCGGACGTGACCGAGCTGCTGCCCGAGCTGACGCTGGCTCAGCAGTGGGACCTGACCGTCACCGAGGTGGCCCGCAACGTGCACGCGCACCCGACGCTGAGCGAGGCGGTCAAGGAGGCCGTGCACGGCCTGGCCGGCCACATGATCAACTTCTGATCGATCGCCGACACAAAGGTCCGCCCACCCGACTCATCGGGTGGGCGGACCTTTTCGCAGCTCTGGTCGTTCGTCAGGCCGACTTCTCGCGACGCTCGCGGCGGCTGGGCTGCCGGGCCACGATGGTCGGGTTGACGTTCTCCCGCACGGTCTGCTCGGTGATGACCACCTTGGCGACGTCGGTGCGGCTGGGGATGTCGTACATCACCGGCAGCAGCACCTCCTCCATGATGGCGCGCAGGCCGCGGGCGCCGGTGCCACGCAGGATCGCCTGGTCGGCCACGGCTTCCAGGGCGGTCTTGGTGAACTCCAGCTCGACGCCGTCCATCTCGAACAGCGTCTGGTACTGCTTCACCATCGCGTTGCGGGGCTCGGTGAGGATCTTGACCAGGGACGGCTTGTCCAGGTTGGTCACGCTGGCCACGACGGGCAGGCGGCCGATGAACTCGGGGATCAGGCCGAACTTGATCAGGTCCTCCGGCATGGTGTCGCCGAAGATGTCGGACGACTCCATCTCGGCCTTGGAGCGGATCTCGGCGCCGAAGCCGAGGCTGCGCTTGCCGACCCGGTCCTGGATGATGCGCTCGAGCCCGGCGAACGCGCCGGCCACGATGAACAGCACGTTCGTCGTGTCGATCTGGATGAACTCCTGGTGCGGGTGCTTGCGGCCGCCCTGCGGCGGCACGCTGGCGGTGGTGCCCTCCAGGATCTTCAGCAGGGCCTGCTGCACGCCCTCGCCGGAGACGTCGCGCGTGATCGACGGGTTTTCACTCTTCCGAGCGATTTTGTCGACCTCGTCGATGTAGATGATGCCGGTCTCGGCCCGCTTGACGTCGTAGTCGGCGGCCTGGATCAGCTTGAGCAGGATGTTCTCGACGTCCTCGCCGACGTAGCCGGCCTCGGTCAGCGCGGTGGCGTCCGCGATGGCGAACGGCACGTTGAGCAGCTTGGCCAGGGTCTGGGCGAGGTAGGTCTTGCCGCAGCCGGTCGGGCCGAGCATCAGGATGTTGGACTTGGCCAACTCGACGCCGTCGTCCCGGCCGTCCCGGTTCCGGTCGCCCGCCTGGATGCGCTTGTAGTGGTTGTAGACCGCCACCGACAGCGTGCGCTTGGCATCGTCCTGACCGATCACGTACTGGTCGAGGAAGTCGTGGATCTCGGCCGGCTTGGGCAGCTCGTCCAGTTTGACGTCGCCCGCCTCGGCCAGCTCCTCCTCGATGATCTCGTTGCAGAGGTCGATGCATTCATCGCAGATATACACGCCTGGACCGGCGATGAGCTTCTTCACCTGCTTCTGGCTCTTCCCGCAGAAAGAGCACTTCAGCAGGTCTCCGCCGTCACCGATACGCGCCATGACCGCTGACCTCTGTCCCCTCCGGTGGACCGGCGATGCCGGCTCACCTGGCTGTCACGATGGCCCGACCCACACCGATGGGTCGCGCACGTTCCCCACGACGGTACCCGCCCGCGCTGGCGAGCGGGAGGACCAGCGTGCCCCGACCGTGTCGAACCAGGCGATTACTAGCCGGATTCGGCGTGTCGGCCGGGGCCGCGGGCCCGGTTCAGCTCTGCGCGGACAGCTTCCGGTACGGCAGCACCTCGTCGATGATGCCGTAGACCCGGGCCTCCTCGGCGGTGAGGATCTTGTCGCGGTCGATGTCCGACGCGACCTCGTCCGCCGTCTTGTTGGTGTGCCGGGCCAGGGTGGTCTCCAGGGCGCGGCGCACCCGCTGGATCTCGTTGGCCTGGATCTCCAGGTCGGACACCTGGCCGTAGACGCCCTCGGTGGCCGGCTGGTGGATCATGATGCGGGAGTTCGGCAGCGCGCGGCGCTTGCCGGGGGTGCCCGCGGCGAGCAGCACGGCGGCGGCCGAGGCGGCCTGGCCGAGGCACACGGTGACGATGTCCGGGCGCACGTACTGCATGGTGTCGTAGATCGCCATCAGCGAGGTGAACGAGCCGCCGGGCGAGTTGATGTACATGACGATGTCGCGGTCGGGGTCGACCGACTCCAGGTACAGCAGCTGCGCCATCACGTCGTTGGCCGACGCGTCGTCGATCTGCACGCCGAGGAAGATGATGCGCTCCTCGAACAGCTTGTTGTAGGGGTTGGACTCCTTGACCCCGTAGCTGGTGCGCTCGACGAACGACGGCAGCACGTAGCGGGACTGGAGTGGCTGGTACTGGCTCACTGATGACTCCTGGCGTCGCTTGTCGCTTGGTCGAGCTGGCGGGTCGGACCCGGTGTCCCGGCGGGCGGCCCGCGGCTGGCTTGCTTTCGACTTTAACGAACGCGGGCGGCGTCGACGTCCCGACGCCGCCCGCGTTCGCTCAGGGCGTCACTCCTGCTCGGCCGCCTCGTCGGTGGTCTCCTCGGCGGCGGGGGCCGCCGGGGCGCCGAACAGTTCTTCCAGGTCGACGGTGTTGCCGGAGGCGTCGGTCACGGTGGCCTGGCGAACCACCGAGGCCAGCGCCTTGCCGCGGCGGACGTCGGCGAAGATCGCGCCGAGCTGACCGGCCTGCTGGGCCCGCTGGACGTACTCGTCGGGGCTGATGCCGAAGCGCTGGGCCTGGTAGACGATGCGCTCGGACAGCTCGGCGTCGTTGACCTGGACCTGCTCGGCGTCGGCGACGGCGTCCAGCACGAGCTGGGTCTTGACGGCCTGCTCGGCGGCGGTGCGCAGCTCGGCGTCGAACTCCTCGGCGGTCTGGCCCTGCTCGGTCAGCCACTCGGCGAAGCGGTCGTCGTCGTGGTCGAAGGCGTGCACCGCGTCGTGCTTGCGGGTCTCGACCTCGGCGGCCACCACGGCCTCGGGCAGCGGCACCTCGGTGACCTCGAGGAGGGCCTCGAGCACCTTGTCGCGGGCCTGCACGCCCTGCTGCATCTTGTTGACGCGGCCGAGGCGCTCGCGCAGGTCGGCCTTGAGCTCGTCGAGGGTGTCGAACTCGCTGGCCAGCTGGGCGAACTCGTCGTCGGCCTCGGGCAGCTCGCGCTTCTTGATGTT
>DATJJB010000875.1:0-5248 GCA_035492655.1 Kutzneria sp.
GCGTAGCCGGGGGCGTTGCCGCTGGTACGGGCGCGCCGGTCGAAGGTGCCCTGGAGCCAGCGCTCGCCGCCGCCCTTGATGGCCATCGGCAGTTCGGCGGCGACCTCGGCGAAGCCGAGCACGGTGGCGTCGACGGCCGCCTGGAGCTGGCCGATCTCCCACGCGTCCTTGAACCGGCGCAGCTCGGCCAGAGTCGTGCGCAGTCCGGCGCTGTTGCCGTAGCCGAGGGCGTCCAGCATCGGCTCGACGCCGCCGGTCGCGTTCACGGCAGGGTGCTGGCCACGCAGCAGACCAGGCAGGTCCTCGATCCGCCGGCAGGTCAGGCCGAGCGCCGCGCTCCACTCGGCGAGGCCGGGCACGGGCCCGATCCACAGCTCGCCGTCACGGGCACTGCCGAAGAACTCCGGGTCTCCCGGGCGCGCCGGCTCTCGCAGCAGCAGCACGGCCTCGTGACCGCCGGAGACGGGCAGCATCAGCAGCACCGCGCCCTCGGCGTTGCAGCCGGTGAGCCACGAGAAGTCGCTGTCCGGGCGGAAGTCGTAGTCGGTGTCGTTGGCCCGGACGGGGGCCCGCCCGCACGCGACGGCGATCCGCTGACCGGGGAACTCCGCGGACAGCTTGGCCCGGTGCGCGGCGGCGGCCTCGGCGGCGCCCGGGGTCAGCCGGACCTCCCGAGCGGCGTCGCCCCAGCCGGTGCCGACCGAGGACCGGAAACCGGTCGCCTCGACCAGCCTGGACGGGTCGCGCCTCGCCGGCCGATCAGTCATGTCGAGCACTCCTCACAGCGTGAACCCGTTCGGGAACGGGTCGGTTGGGTCCAGCAGGTACTGTGCCATGCCGGTCAGCCAGGCGCGGCCTTCGATCGTCGGGGTCACGCCCCGTGACGTCTCGGCCACGAGCTGCCCGGTGAACCGGGTACCCAGCAGCGACTCGTTCACGAAGTCGGTGTTCAGCGGCAGCTCGCCGCGGGCGTGCAGCTGCGCCATCCGCGCGCTGGTACCGGTGCCGCACGGCGATCGGTCGAACCAGCCGGGGTGGATGACCATGGCGTTGCGGGCGTCGCTGCCGTCGCTTCCTGGCGCGACCAGCTGCACGTGCTTGCAGCCGGCGATGCCTGGGTCTTCCCGGTGCACCGGGCGACGCTGCGCGTTGATGGCGTCCATGATGGATAGACCGGACGCCAGCATCTGCTCCTTCTCCTTGACGTCAAAGGAGATGCCGATCGACTCGATCGGCAGGATCGCGTAGAAGTTGCCGCCGTAGGCCATGTCGTAGCGGACCTCGCCCAGCCCGGGCACGTCCACGACGGCGTCGAGCTCGTGCACGTACGCCGGCACGTTCTGGAACCGCACCGACTCCGCGCGGCCGTCGCGCACGTTGACCTCGGCGACGACCAGACCTGCCGGGGTGTCCAGCCGCACGGTGGTGACCGGCTCCGTTACCGCCACCATGCCGGTCTCGACCAGCACGGTAGCGACGCCGATCGTGCCGTGACCGCACATCGGCAGGCAGCCGGAGACCTCGATGTACAGCACGCCCCAGTCGGCGTCCGGTCGCGTCGGCGGCTGGAGGATCGCACCGCTCATGGCGGCGTGCCCGCGCGGCTCGTTCACCAGGAACTGCCGGATGTGGTCCATGTGCTGAACGAAATGCTCACGGCGCTCGGCCATGGTGGCACCGGGGATCGGCCCGATGCCGCCGGTGATCACGCGCGTCGGCATGCCCTCGGTGTGCGAGTCGACGGCGGTGAAGTACCTGCTCGCGCGCACGTCAGACCACCCGCGCCAGGTCCGCGTCCAACTGCCGCTGGTGTGCCTCGGTCAGCGGCCCGCGCGGCGGCCGGCAGGGACCGCCGTAGCGGCCGATCTTGTCCATCACGTACTTGATGGCCTGCACGAACTCGGTACGCGAGTCCCACCGGAACACCGCGACCAGCTTCTCGTACAGCTTCCTGGCCTCTTCGAGACGACCAGCCTTGGCCAGGTTGAACAGCTCCACCGACTCGGCCGGGTAGGCGTTGGGGAAGCCGGCGAACCAGCCGGTGGCGCCCATCAGCACGGCCTCCAGCAGCACGTCGTCGGCACCGGCGATGACCGCGAGCCCCGGCGCCTGCTCGCGGATCTCCAACACGCGGCGGACGTCGCCGGAGAACTCCTTGACCGCCAGCACGTTGTCGATCTGGGCGATCTCGGCCAGCAGCTTGGGCGTGAGATCGACCTTGGTGTCGAAGGGGTTGTTGTAGACCATCACCGGCAGGCCGACCTCGGCCACGGCCGTGAAGTGGTTGACGACCTCGGAGTCGTTGGCGCGGTACATGGTCGGCGGCAGGCAGAGCAGGCCGTCCGCGCCGTCCTCGGCGGCGAGCTCGGCCCAGCGACGAGCTTGGTGCGAGCCGGGGGCGTGCACGCCGACGACCACGATGCCGTCGTCGCCGACGGTGTCGATGGCGGTTTTGGCCACGCGGCGGCGTTCTTCGTCGGTCAGCGACGAGTATTCGCCGAGCGAGCCGTTCGGGCCGATGCCGTGGCAGCCGTTGTCGATCAGCCAACGGCAGTGCTCGGCGTAGCGGTCGTAGTCGACGGTCAGGTCGTCGTGGTACGGCAGGGCGGTCGCGACGACCACTCCATCGAAGATCATGGCTCCTCCACGGGATTGGCGGCGAGGTCGCCGAGCGGGATCGGGATGGCGATCGGCCGGCGCTGGAAGCTGGTGGGGTCGAGATCGAGCAGGTCGGCGACGGTGTGGCCGCAGATCCGGCCCTGGCAGACGCCGAGTCCGGCGCGGCTGGCCAGTTTCACCGCCCGGGTCGCGGTGACGTTTTCCGCCGCCGCTCGGAGTTTCCGCTGGGTGACGCGTTCGCAGCGACAGATGATCGTGTCGTCGGTGAGCCAGCCGCGCCAGCCTGGTTTGACGGGATAAACCCTGGTCAGGGCCTCGGCGAAGGTTCGGTCGACGGTGCGGCCGAGCTGCACGCCGGCGGCTGCGGCACCGGCGATGATGCCCTCGTGCGCGGCCAGTTCCGCGCCACCGATGCCGGTGATCTCACCGGCCGCGAAGACCCACGGCACTGAGGTTCGCTGCTTCTCATCAACGTCGACGAAGCCGTTGCTGAGGCGGCAGCCGGCGGCGATCGCCAACTCCAGCTGCGGCACGAAGCCGTAGCCGACGCAGACCGCGTCTACTGGCATCCGCTTTGTCCGCAACGGGTTCCAGTCGTTGTCGAGCTTGGCGACGGTGACCTCGCGGACGCGGTCGTCGCCGTGGGCGGCGATCACCGCGGTGCGTTCACGGTAGTGCGGCGCGACCTTGGCGTACTGGGCCAGTTCCAGCAGCTTGCGGCGGCCGGCGATGAGCGCCTTCGGTTCGCGAAGCCAAGTTGTTGACGGCGAATTGGCTTCGAAGACCTTTACCTTCGCGCCGACGTCCATGAGCGAGCTGGCGACCGGCAGCAGGAACGGTCCGGTGCCGGCGACGATCACGTTGCGGCCCAAGGCAATGTGCTGCCCCTTGGCCATCGCCTGGGCAGCGCCGGCGGTGTAGACGCCTGGCAGGTCCCAGCCGGGGAACGGCAGCGTGCGGTCGTAGGCCCCGGTGGCCAGGATCAGCTTGTCCGCAGTGACGACACGGGATCCGGTGAGGTGCAGGCGGTTGCCCTCGATCGCCCAGACGCCCGTGTCCGGCAGGTGCCGCACACGGTCGTGGGCTACCCGGATCTCCCTGGCGCGGAAGGACTGTCGATGGTACTGACCGCCGATCCTCGGCGCGGAGTCGATCAGCAGCACGTCTTCGCCGGCCCGCGCCGCCGTGACGGCCGCGTTGACGCCGGCCGGCCCCGCGCCGACCACGACGACGGTCATCGCGTGCTCACCTCGTCGCCCTCGCGCAGAACCCGTTGACAGGCCCGGACATCCGGCACGTCATTGACCGTGACGAGGCAGCCGTGGCAGACGCCGATCGCGCAGAAGACGCCGACATCAGGCACCACCGCCGCGATCGTCCGGCCGGCTTCGACTGTCCGCGGCACGCCGTTGACCGTGACGTTCATGCCAGCCCCGGCCGGTCGACTCGGAACGGCTTGGGATCGACGTGCGGTTGACGGCCGGTCATCAACTCCGCCAGCAGCCGGCCGGTTGCCACGGCCAAGCCGATCCCCGCGCCCTCGTGGCCGGTGGCGTGCCAGAAGCCCGGCACGCGGTGGTCCTCGCCGATGACCGGGAGGTGATCCGGCAGATAAGGCCGGAAGCCACCATAGGCACGCATCAGGTTTACGTTGCGCAGCTTGGGAAAGAGTCGGATCGCCTTGCGGGCCAGCTCGCGCAGGACGTCGATCTGGATGGTGTCGTCGAAGCCGACGCGCTGCCGGCTGGAGCCGATCAGCACCGTGCCGGCCGGCGTCGACTCCACCACCGTCGAGGTCTGGAGATCGGCATCACCGCTGGCCACCGCGCCGACGTAATCGGCGTCGTACACCTTGTGTCGCACCAGGTCTTTCACCGGCGTGGTCACCAGGATCAGACCTCTTCGAGGCAACACCGGTATCGGCGCGCCGGCGTTGGCCGCGAACTCGCCGGCCCACGGACCGCAGGCATTGACGACGTGATCACAAGCGATGGCACCACTGTCGGTGAGCAGCGCGTTCTTGCCGACACCGGTCGCGGTGACGCCGGAAAGGAGCTGGCCGCCACGCTGCCGCACGGCGGAGAGCAGCGTGGCGGCCAGCAGCACGGGTTGCACCTGGCCGTCCTCGGGGTAGTGGACGGCCGCGGTGATCTCACGGGTGAGGTTCGGTTCGAGTTCCAGCGCCTCCTGCGCGCTGATCGGCTGCGCCATGACACCGGCTTCTCGTTGCCGGGCAGCGAAATCATGCAGCGTGCGGGGATCCGTGGTGGCGACGACCAGGCCGCCCTTGGGTTGCCATTCCACATCGGCCTGGCCGAGTTCCTCGGCCAGCTTGGTCAGGAGGGTCGGCAGTTGTCGGCGAGATGCCTGGGCCAGTTCGAGTTCCGGGCCCGGCTCCTTGTCCGAGACCAGCACGTTGCCCTCGCCGGCCCCGGTCGTGCCGGCGGCCGGGCCGGTGCGGTCGACGACCGTGACGGTCACGCCGGCGGCGCTGAGCGCCTCGGCGCAGGCCGCGCCGATCACTCCCGCCCCGACGACCACCACGTGCACGGCCACCTCCGTTCGTTAAAATGAACGCTACGGGTCGGAGGTGGCACAGGTCAAGGCCGGCGGGCCGGCATCGGCCGGG
>DATJJB010000876.1:0-20860 GCA_035492655.1 Kutzneria sp.
GTCTGGAACTGGGTGTACTGGTTCAGGTCGCCGACGATGCCCATCTGGGTGCGCTTGTCCAGCGCGGCCTCGACCTCGGGCGGCAGCGAGATGTTCTCGATGACGAACTTGGGGATGGACAGGCCGACCGAGGCCAGCTCCTGGCTCAGCGCCGGGGCCAGCTTGTCGCCGATGGTGCCCTGCTGGGTGGCCAGGTCGAGCATCGGCACGCCGGCGGTGGCCAGCGCGGTGCCCAGCCGGCTGACGATGATGCTCTTGATGTAGTCGCCGACCTCTTCGGTGCGGAACTGGGGGTCGGTGCCGGCCAGCTCGCGCAGCAGCGCCGGCGGGTCGACCACCCGGACCGAGAAGCCGCCGAAGGCGCGCAGCCGGACCATGCCGAACTCGGGGTCGCGCAGAATGATCGGGTTCTGCGTGCCCCACTTGAAGTCGGTGAACTGCCGGGTGCTGACGAAGTAGACCTCGGCCTTGAACGGCGAGCTGAAGCCGTACTTCCAGCCCTTGATCGTGGACAGGATGGGCATGTTCTGCGTCTGCAGGGTGTACATGCCGGGCGGGAACGCGTCGGCGATCTGCCCCTCGTTGACGAACACGGCCGCCTGCGACTCGCGCACCGTCAGCTTCGCGTTCATCTTGATCTCGTTGTCGTAGCGGGGGAACCGCCAGACGATCGTGTCCCGACTGTCGTCGGTCCACTCGATGATGTCGATGAACTCGCCCTTGATCTTGTCGATCAAGCCCATGGGTAACCCCCGTCTTCGCTACCGGCCCCCGCCGACGCGTGACCCTACCAATGCCGATCAGTCGTCGTCCCGGGAAGCTCCGTTTCGGGTGCCCCGCGCCGTCCACCGGACGCTGGTCACCTGCGGCTCCATGCTCAGCCGGGACACCGCCGACTCCATCTGCTTGTCGTCCCGGCTCTCGGTCAGCAGGTCAGCGCGCACTTCCACGTAGCCGTCAACGGAGCTGTTACGACTGGACACGGACTGAAGTTGGAACGAAGTGCCGGTCATCGATTGCACGAGAAGTGCCCTAATGTGCGCCTCTGCGTCATCCTTCGTGACGGCCATGAAGGTGTATGCCGTCGTGGTCTCCTCGCCGGACGCCGGCCTGCGGTCCACGGCCCGGCCGACCCAGCGCAGCACCACGTTGGCCACCAGCACCACCACCGTGCCGGCGACGGCCGGCTGGTACAGGCCGGCCCCGGCCAGCGCGCCGACCGCGGCCGAGCACCACAGCGTGGCCGCGGTGTTCAGGCCGCGGACGTTCAGGCCGTCGCGCATGATCACGCCGGCGCCGAGGAAGCCGATGCCGGACACGATCTGCGCGGCGACCCGGGTCGGGTCGGCGCTGGCATGCCCGGGCACGGCGTCGAAGCCGTAGCCGGACAGCAGCACGAAAAGCGTGGCGCCGGCGGCCACCAGCGCGTTGGTCCGCAGGCCGGCCATCCGCGCCCGGTACTGGCGCTCGAAGCCGATGGCCGCGCCGAGGCCGACGCCGGCCAGCAGGCGCAGCGACATGTCAAGGGTGTTCACGAGTATGCCTCACAACCAGGTGGCGAACTTGCGGACGTAGCCGGTCTTCACGGCCTGCACGAGCGCGCAGTAGCCCAGGATTATGGCGGCCAGCCACAGGAAGTACGTGGCCGGCAACTGAACCAGGCCGAACAGCCCGGTGAACGGCAGTGTCAGGCCGACCGCGGCGGTCAGCACGGTCGCGACGATCACCGGCGTGCTGGCCCGCGACCGCCGCTGCGTGCGGATGACGTGCACGATCAGCAGCTGGGACAACAGGCCTTCGACGAACCAGCCGGTACGGAAGGTGGCCGGGTCGTAGTGCCGCATCACGGCGAACAGGACCAGGTCGAACACCGAACTGAGCGGCCCGACCAGCAGCATGAACCGGGCGAGGTCACCGCCGGCCCACTTGCGAGGAGAGCTCACCTGCTCACGATCCACGCCATCCCACGGGATCGCCAGTTGAGTCAGGTCGTAGGCCAGGTTCTGGACGAGCAGCTGCACCGGCAGCATCGGCAGGAACGGCAGGAAGACCGCGGCCGCCAGCACGCTGAGCACGTTGCCGAAGTTGGAGCTGGCCGTGAGCTTCACGTACTTCATCGTGTTGGCGAAGGTGCGCCGGCCGGCCAGCACGCCCTGGGTCAGCACGGTGAGGTCCTTGCGCAGCAGGATGACGTCGGCGGTGTCACGGGCGACCGGCAGCGCGGTGCCGACGGAGATCGCCAGGTCGGCCTCGCGCAGCGCGGCGGCGTCGTTCACGCCGTCGCCGAGGAAGCCGACCGTGTGGTTCTTCCGCAGCTCCCGCACGATCTCCGCTTTGCGGGCCGGTGTGGCCTTCGCGTGCACGACGGCGTCCGGGATGCCGATGTCCCGGCAGACCTTGCGCGCCACCGCCTCGTTGTCGCCCGTGACGACCACGATCTCGACGCCGAGCTCTCGAAGTTGGTGCACGGCCTGCGCCGCGGACTCCTTCGGCGGGTCCTGGAAGAAGAGGTGGCCGATCAGCTCTGCACCGTCCTCATCGGACAGCTGGTAGATCTCCCGGGCCTCGATCTCCTTGCACCACAAGCCGAGCACCCGCGTGCCGGTCAGCGCGGCATCGTGGTCGACCGCGCCCTTGGTGACCAGCAGATGCCGGCCGTCGGTGTCGCGGACGATCACCGACATGCGGCGGCGCTCGTGGTCGAACGGCAGTTCGTCGACCAGCCGGTACCGCGCCTCGAGGAGCAGCCGGTGATCGGGCTCGACGGCGTCGATCACCGCCCGGTCGAACGGATTGCGCAGGCCGGTCTGCAAGGCGGAGTTGACGTACGCCAGCTCCAGCGTGCGATCGTCGGTCGGCTCCAGCACGATCCGGTCGTCGGTCAGGGTGCCGGTCTTGTCCACGCACAGCACGTCCAGCTGCCCGAACTCGTGCACCGCCCGCAGCCGCTTCACGATCACCTGCTGACGGGACAGGTCGACCGCGCCCTTGGCCAGGTTGGCGGCGACGATCACCGGCAGCATCTCCGGCGTCAGGCCGACGGCCACCGCCACCGCGAACAACGCCGCCTCGGACCAGTCGCCGTGGACGAGGCCGCTGACCGCCAGCACGATCGGCGCCAGCACCAGCGTGAACCGGATCAGCGTCCAGCTCACCGACCGCATGCCGGCGTCGGCGTCGCGGTCCACATGCGTCATGCGCTCGGCGATGGAACCCAGGTAAGTCGACGGGCCGGTGCCGACGACCACGGCGGTGGCCGAGCCACCGACCACTGTGGAGCCGAGGAAGCAGAACACCGGCGAGTCGAGCACGTTGCCTGCGACCCGGTCGGTCGTCACGGTCTTGCGGACCGGCAGCGACTCCCCGGACAGCGTGGCCTGCTCGACCACGAGGTTGTGCGCGACGAGCAGCCGGCAGTCGGCCGGCACCAGGTCGCCGGCCTTGAGGTGCACGATGTCGCCCGGCACCAGCAGCTCCACCGGCAGCTCGGTGGTCACGGAGCCCAGCGGGTCGGCGAACCGGCGCGGGGAGCGGCGGCCGCGCTTGGCGACGGTCGCGGTGGTGGCGACCAACGCCCGCAAACGTTTGGCGGCCAGGTCGGAGCGGTATTCCTGGGCGAACCGCAGCAGCACGCTGACCAGCACCATCACCCCGACGGTGAGGGCGCCGGCGAGGTTGGCGGTCAGCGCCAGCACGAGGTCGAGCCCCAGCAGCAGGCCGACGAACGGGCTGCGCAGGCAGTGCAGCAGCCGCGCCGTCCAGGGCGGGCCGTCCGCGCCGGCGACGCGGTTGCGGCCGTGCCGGGCCAGGCGGGCGTTGCGTTCGAGGGACGTGAGGCCGGCCGGGCTGACGCCGAGGTGGCGGATCAGCGTGGCGGTGTCCATCGCGGACAGTTCGGTGAGCGTCGCGGCGACGGCGTGCGTCGTCCTGGTCATGCGGAGACTCCCAGCGCGCGTGGGCGAAGGCCACGCCGGCACCGGGTCAGTGCATGGGCGCGGCCGCGGAACTGCGACTACTTCCGTCGCTACTCACGCGACCACCTCCTCTCGTCACCGTCGGTCATGGTACCGGCGGGTTGCGACTACCTGCGCATTCTTGTCAACGCCTTGACAGTGAGCGCGGTCACGGTCATGGTGAGAGCGCTCTCACCGCTGGGCGCATGCTGTCGAGGAGGACGGACGATGGGCCGAAGCCGGACGGTTGCCGCTACCGCCGACGGCTGCTGGGACACCTTCGCCGGCTTCGGCCGGCCGGCCTACCGGTTTCCGGTGGCCTGGGCAGGTGTGCAGCCCGACGGCCGCGGCCCGGTGCCGCGCGCGTGCCTCGCGTACTACGACCGGCTGGTCGACCGCCTGCTCGACAAGGGCGTCACCCCGATCGTCACGCTGCACCAGTGGGACCTGCCGCAGTCGCTGGACGAGGCCGGCGGCTGGACGAACCGTGAGACGGCCCTCCGGTTCGCCGAATACACCACGGCCGTGCACGCAGCGCTGGGCGACCGTGTGCGGCTGTGGACCACTCTCGACGACCCGTCGCGCGCCGCGTTCCTCGGCCACGCGCACGACCCCGTCGCCGCGTTGCGCGCCGCGCACCATCTCCTGCTGGGTCACGGCCTCGCCGTCGCCACCATCCGCGAGCGCGCCCCCGAGCACGAGGTGTCCATCGTCCTCAATCTGACGACCGTGCTCGTCGACCGGGACGACCGCGCGCACACCGCCGCCTTCCGCCGCGTCGACGGCCTGCGCAACCGCTTCTTCCTGGACCCGTTGTTCGGCCGGGGCTACCCCGTCGACGTGCTGGCCGACACCGCGTGGCTCGGGCCGTG
This sequence comes from Kutzneria sp., assembly GCA_035492655.1. Classification (GTDB taxonomy): domain Bacteria; phylum Actinomycetota; class Actinomycetes; order Mycobacteriales; family Pseudonocardiaceae; genus Kutzneria. The sequence goes on from DATJJB010000876.1 coordinate 4,826, forward strand.
GGACGACGTCGTGCTGGACGGCGACCTGGCGACGATCGCCGAGCCCGTCAACTGGTACGGCGTCAGCTACGTCGGGCCCACCCGCGTCGCCCCGACCGAGGACCCCTTGGTCGTCACCGGTGACGGCAACCCCGGCCTGCGCGGCGTGCGGCTGCTGGCCGGGCAGCATGAGCTCGGCGAGTCCTTCGCCGAGCTCATGCTGCGGCTCAGCATCGATTACCCCGAGCTGCCGCTGATGGTCACCGAGGCCACCGTCCGCCAGCCGGCGGCCATCGCCGTCTGACTCAGGCCGAGTGGCGGTGCACCAGCTCCACCGGCAGCAGCTGGTGCCGCTGCCGGGGCTCCTCGCCGCGGATGAGCGAGTACAGCCGGTCCACCATGGCCTGCACCTGCCGGCCGATGTCCTGACGGACCGAGGTCAGCGGCGGGTCGGTGTGCGGGGCGACCGACTCGTCGTCGTCGAAGCCGACCACGGCGACGTCCTGCGGAATCCGCTTTCCCGCCGCGCGCAACGCGGTCATCGCGCCGGCGGCCATCAGGTCGTTGGCCGCGAACACGCCGTCCAGGTCGGGCACCCGGGCCAGCAGGGCGGTCATCGCCCGCTCGCCGCCCTCGCGGCTGAAGAACCCGCCCTCGGTGATCCGGGCCAGCCGGTCGTCGTCGGCCCCGGTGGCGGCCCGGAAACCGGCCAGTCGGTCGGTGGCGGCCAGCTCGTCGTTCGGGCCGGTGATGCTGACGATCTGCCGGCAGCCGCGCTCGGCCAGGTACCGGGTGGCCGTGGCGGCGCCGTTCTCGTTGTCGTTGTCCACGGTGTGCAGCCCGCGCAGCGAGCCCCACGGCCGGCCGCCGAACACCACCGGCAGCGACAGCTTGCGGACCGAGGTGGGCAGCGGGTCGTCCTGGTGCGGAGTGAACAGCAGCGCGCCGTCGACGTGCCCGCCGGCCAGGAAACGCTGCGCCCGCAGCTGGTCCTCGGGTGTGTGCACTAAAACCAGCACCATCTGCGAGTCACGGGCGCCCAGCGCCACCGCCGAGTACTTGACCAGTCCGGCGAAGTGCGGGTCGTTGAAGATCTTGGGCTGCGGCTCGGAGATCAGCACCGCCACCGCGCCGGTGCGCCGTGTGACCAGCGTGCGGGCCGCCTGGTTGGGCTGGTAGCCCAGTTCCAGCACGGCGGAGTTGACCGACTCCAGCGCGGCCGGGCTCACCTTCGGGGAACCGTTGAGCACCCGGGACGCGGTCGCCCTGGACACACCGGCCTTGGCCGCCACGTCCTCCAAGGTGGGACGGGCGTTAGGACGCTGCACGACCACGTCTGCTCCTCACGGGCCGCCACGGAAGTGGCGGCTTTCGGCAAGAAGCTTAACGCGCAAGACGGTCCGTGGAAGCGCTCACACGCCCAACTGAACCGGTTCGGTAAACCATTACGGCCACCATCAGCGAGCCGGCCGGGACGGCCCGTCGTCACCCGTCCGGGTCGACCTCAGCACCAGAGCCAGTGACAGGTCGTGGTGGTCGGGATGGGCAGCCCCGGCTGGGTCGTGGTGGTCGTGGTCGGCGGGTTGTTCTTCGTCGTGGTCGGCGGAGCCTCCTTCGTGGTGCTCCGCGGATGCGACTCCGTGTCACCGGCCGAGGTCGTCGTGGTCGAGGACGCTGTTGTCGACGGCGTGACCGTGACGAACAGGGTGGACACCTGAGTGCTCACCGTGATCGGCACGGACGACACCGTCGACGGCGGCGTTGCCGCGTTCGCGTCCAGCTCGTGCAGATAGGCGCCGAGTAACACACCGACGATGGCCGAGGCCCCGACCGCGCAGGCCGACGACGCCACCAACGCGCGTACCACCGATCCTCCTTGCACCCCAGGGTTGAGCCGACTGTGCGCCGAGCGGAGTTACCGCTTGGTACGTCACGACTCTCCATAAGCTAGTCGGCCGGTCAAGTCCTGGGCTGAAGGGCTCAGGCCGTGGCCTGGTCCACGAACTCGGTGGTGTACGTCTCAGTCAGCCGGACGCTGTCCTTCTTGCCCTTGACGTTGGGGGAGAACTGGCTCAGCACGTTGAGCACGTTCTCCGCACCCGCCGAGGGCATCTTGCCATCAGAGTTGAACATCGACTTCGTGTCGCCGACGGCCTTCTCGTACAGCGCCTTGTTGTTGCCCGCGTAGTCCGCCGGCATCTTGGCCGCGATCTCGGCCCCGGAGTGCGCCGCGATGAACTTCAGCGTCTTGACCAGCGCGTTGGCCAGCTTCTGCACGGCGGGCTTGTGCGCCTTGACGTAATCGCAGGTCATGTACAGCGAGCTGGCCGGGTAGAGGCCGCCGAGCGCCGCCTTCGTGCCGGCCTCGGTGCGCATGTCCAGCAGCACCTTGCCCTTGCCGGTGGACACCAACTGGGCCACCGTCGGGTCCGTTGTCATGCCCGCGTCAATTTGGCCGTTTTCCAGCGAGGCGACAAAAGTGCTGCCGGCCCCGGCCTTCACCTCGGTGTAGTCGGTGCCGGCCTTGAGCCCGTGCTGCTGGCCCAGGTACTGGGTGAGGAAGTCGGTGGACGAGCCCAGATCGGTCACGCCCAGCTTGCGCCCCTTGAAGTCGGCCGCCGACTTGATCGTGTCGGCCTTGGTCGGCGACACCATCTCCACCTCGCCCGGGATGTTGGCCAGCTGCACCACGCTCTCCAGGCACTTGCCCTTGGTCTGCAGGTCGATGGTGTGGTCGTAGAAGCCGACCACCCCCTGCACGTCCCCGGAGATCAGCGAGTTCTCCGCGCTCACGCCGGCCTGCTGGGTGGCCAGGTCGACGTCGATGCCCTGCTCCTTGAAGTAGCCGAGCTGGTCGGCCAGCTTGGCCGGCAGGTAGATGACCTTGTCGATGCCGCCGACCATGATCCGGACGTGGTCCGTGCCGCCGGCGGAGGCCGTGTCGGTGCGGGAGTCGCGGCAGGCGGCCAGACCGAGCACGGTCGCCGCGGCCAGCACCAGCGTGACAGGGGTACGCAGGTTCATCGGATCTCCTTCACGGATACCCCGGGCCTACGGCCGGGTGAGGAACGAAGCCGCTGCCGAGCAGGGCATGGAGGGACGAATCGGCGTCGGACGGTTCGTCGCGGAGCACCACTGAGCTCGCAAACAAGCGGGCTACTGTGTGAGGGGTGACCAACACGGTGAAGCGGGCATTCAAATACCGCTTCTATCCGACCGAAGCGCAGGCGGCCGAGCTGTCGCGCACGTTCGGGTGCGTGCGGAAGGTCTACAACCTGGCGCTTGCCACGCGCAGTGAGGCGTGGACGTTGCGGCAGGAGCGAGTGAACTACAACCAAACCTCGGCGTTGCTCACCGGGTGGAAGAAGACCGACGAACTGGCGTACCTCAACGACGTCTCGTCCGTTCCTCTCCAGCAGTGCTTGCGGCACCTGCAAGGTGCGTTCGCCAACTTCTTCGCCAAACGAGCCAAGTATCCGCGGTTCAAGTCGAAGAAGAAGTCCCGCAGGAGTGCGGAGTACACCTCCAGCGCGTTCCGTTTCCGTGATGGCATGCTCACGCTGGCGAAGATGACCGAGCCGCTGGACGTGGTGTGGTCGCGGCCCCTGCCACGGGACGCGAGGCCCTCCACGGTGACCGTGAGTCAGGATGCGGCCGGGCGCTGGTTCGTATCTCTGCTGTGTGAGGACCCTGCGGTGCAGCCGTTGCCTGTCACGGACAAGGCGGTCGGCGTGGACGCGGGCCTTGAGCACCTGCTGACGCTGTCCACCGGCGAGAAGATCACTAACCTGCGACACGAGCGGCGCGACCGCGCGCGCCTGGTGAAGGCTCAGCGGGCGCTGTCGCGTACCGCCACAGGTGACGGCGCGAATCGGGCCAAGGCCCGGTGCCGGGTCGCCCGCGTCCACGCCCGCATCACCGACCGCAGGCGCGACCACCTTCACCAGATCACCACTCGACTCGTTCGTGAGAACCAAACGATCGTGATCGAGGACTTGAACGTTTCCGGAATGCTGCGCAACGGCAGCCTGGCGCGTGCGATATCCGACGCCGCATGGTCGGAGTTCCGGAGCCTGCTGGAGTACAAGGCCAAGTGGTACGGCCGCGACGTGATCGCGGTCGACCGCTGGTTTCCCTCTTCCAAGCTGTGCTCGGTCTGCGGCAGCGTGCGGGACAAGATGCCGCTGAATGTGCGTCGTTGGATGTGTGGCTGTGGCGCGACCCACGACCGTGATGTGAACGCGGCGCGAAACATCCTGGCCGCCGGACTGGCGGTGTCGGCCTGCGGAGCCGGTGTAAGACCTCAACGGAATTCTCCGGGCGGGCGGTCGGCGATGAAACAGGAAGCTCTACGGCGTGAGCTGTGGAATCCCCCTTGTCCAGAAGAGGGAGAAGTCAAATCTGGGCTCCTTGCTCGTGCGCCGCGGTCGGCCGCCACTTCAGCAGCCGCTTCTCGAGTGCGGTGAGGATCGCCTCGGCCAGCAGCGCCAGCACGGTGATGACGATCATGCCGGCGTAGATGCCGGGGGTGTCGAAGTTGCCCTGGGAACGGGCGATCAGCAGGCCGAGGCCGGTCTCCGCGCCGACCACCTCGCCGACCACGGCGCCGATCAGGGCGAAGCCGAAGGCGGAGTGCAGCGAGGCCAGGATCCAGGAGGTGGCGCTGGGCAAGACGATCGTGGTGAGCACCTGGAGCCGGCTGGCGCCGAGCACCCGGGCGTTGTTGATCAGGTTCCGGTCCACCTCGCGGGCGCCCTGGAAGGCGTTGAAGAAGACCGCGAAGAACACCAGGATGAACGCGGTCGCGATCTTGGACTGCATGCCGAGGCCGAACCAGATCACGAACAGCGACGCCAGCACGATGCGCGGCACCGCGTTGACCGCCTTGATGAACGGCGCGCAGATGTCCGACAGCAGCGGGCTGCGGCCCAGCAGCACGCCGAGCACGATGCCGGCCAGCGCGCCGAGCAGGAAGCCGGCGACCGCCTCTTCCATGGTGGCGGCGATGTTGGTCCAGATCGAGCCCTGGCTGGTGCCGACGGTGAACCAGTCGACCAGCTTGTCCCACACCTGGCTGGGCTTGGAGTAGAAGAACGGGTCGATCCAGTAGGTGGCGGCCAGCTCCCAGCTGCCCAGCCACACCACGACCAGCGCGGCCCGGATCGACCAGATCTTGAGCTTCCGGTTGCGCTGGGCCCGGGCCGCGCTCGTCAGCTCACGGGCCGGGATCGCCTCAGCTGGCAACGACACTGCGCTCACGGGTCTTGTCCACCTCTTCCCGCAACGATTCCCAGATCTCCCGGTACACGGACTGGAACTCCGGCGTCATCCGGATCTCCTCGACCAGGCGCGGCCGCGGCAGGTGCACCTCGAAGGAGGCCTTGACCGTCGCCGGGCTCGCCGTCATGACGATCACCTTGTCCGCCAGGGCAATGGCCTCGTCGAGGTCGTGCGTGACGAACACGACCGCCGCGTTCGTGCCCGACCACAGGCGCAGCAGCTCGTCCTGCATCAGGGCCCGGGTCTGCACGTCCAGCGCGCTGAACGGCTCGTCCATCAGCAGGATCTCCGGCTCGTTGACCAGCGTCGCGGCCAGCGCCACCCGCTTGCGCATGCCGCCGGACAGCTGGTGCGGGTAGTAGGCGGCGAACTTGCCAAGGCCGACCTTGTCCACCCAGACCCGGGCCTTCTCCCGGGCCTTGGCCTTGGACAGGCCGCGGTAGCGCGGGCCGGCGGCCACGTTGTCCAGCACCGAGCGCCACGGCTGCACGGCGTCGTTCTGGAACATGTAGCCGATGCCGTCGGGAATGCCCAGCACCGGCTCGCCGCGGACCAGCGCGATGCCGCTCGACGGCGGTTCGAGGCCGGAGACCAGGGACAGCGTGGTCGACTTGCCGCAGCCGGTCGGGCCGACCACGGCCACGAACTCGCCCGGCTGCACGGACAGGGTCAGTTCCCGGACGGCGGTGTGCACACCGCCGGTCGCGCCGCGAAACCGTTTGGTCGCCGCGCGTAACTCGATGACGGGTCCGGTCGTCATTGGCCAGCTCCTTCTTTCGTTGCCGCGAGACCGTAGGTGCGCGCGTCGACCTTGCGAACCCTTGTCGCGCTTGTTCGCCCATCGCGCGTTTCCCGTGTTTCGCACGTTCTGCTCACGGGGGTTCGCGGCGTAGGGTCCGGCCATGGCGCCGCCCCGCATGCGGTTCGCCCGGCAGGTGCTGCTGCTTCAGATCGGCGTGGTCGTGCTGGTCGTCGGAGTGGGGTTCGCCCTGGTCGGGTGGCTGCTCTACAAGAACCTGACCGACCAGTACCAGGCCGAGGCCCTGGCCGTGGCCCGGTCGGTCGCGGCCAATCCCGACATCGGCGACGCGGTCGCCGCGGCCGACTCCAGCGGCCTGGTCGAGATCCGCGCCGAGGCGGTGCGGATCCGCACCGGGGCGCTGTTCGTGGTGGTCACCGACCGTAAGGGCATCCGCTACGCGCACCCCAATCCCGACGAGGTGGGGGAGCTCGTCAGCACCGACTTCACCGACGTCGTGGCCGGTAAGGAAGTGTCCAACATGGACACCGGCACGCTCGGGTATTCGGCCCGTGGCAAGGTGCCGCTGCGGGACCACACCGGGGCGATCGTCGGCGAGGTCAGCGTCGGTTTCGACGCTTCGGCCATCTGGGACGCGCTGTTGACGGCGTTGGGATGGTGCCTGCTGGGGCTGGCCGGTGCTCTGGGGTTGGGTGTGGCGGGTTCGGCGTTGCTGAACCGGTTGCTGAAACGGCGGACCTTGGGCTTGGAGCCGTCCGAGCTGTCGGAGTTGGTGCAGCAGCGGGAGGCCGTGCTGCACGGGATCGGCGAGGGCGTGCTGGCGGTCGATCCCGGTGGTCGGGTGTCCGTCTGCAACGACGAGGCCGCTCGACTCCTTGGCAGCGCGCCATCTCCGGGGACGCCGGTGTCCACTTTGGAGCTGCCGGCCCGTATCGGCGAGGCCGTGGCCGAGGGTTCGGCAGTGGACAACCTCATTGCCGTGGCCGGCGACCGGGTGCTGGTCGCGACCTGCCGTCCCGTGCGGCGGGACGACATCGACCTCGGCACAGTGTTGACGTTGCGGGACCGGACCGACCTGGAGACCCTGACCCGGGAGCTCGATTCCGTGCACCGGTTGACCGATGCTTTGCGGGCGCAGCAACACGAGTTCGCCAATCGCCTGCACACCTTGTCCGGGCTTTTGCAGACCGGGCATCACAACGAGGCCGTCGACTACTTGCAGGCGCTGTCCGACACTCCCGTCGTGCCGCTCGGCCCCAGCGCCGTGCCCGACCCGTATCTCCAGGCCTTCGTGTCGGCGAAAAGCGTTGCCGCCGCGGAGAAGGGCGTGACCCTGGAGGTCGGGGAGGCAAGCTGGGTGCCGGGCAAGGTGATCGCCCCGGTCGAGGTCACCACCGTGTTGGGCAACCTGGTCGACAACGCCGTCGAGGCCGCCCGGCTCGGCGCTCGTCGACCGGCCCGCGTCGAGCTGGACCTCGTCGCCGACGGCTCGACCCTGCACGTCTCGGTCATCGACAGCGGCGATGGCGTGCCCGAACGGTTGCGGGATGTGGTCTTCCTGGAAGGTGTGTCCACTAAGGACACTCCCGGTCATGGTCTCGGTCTTGCCTTGACCCGCCAGGCCGCTCGGGCCCTCGGCGGCGACGTCCGGCTCGCTTCTCCCGGCGACGCCGACCACGGCGCGGTTTTCGCCGCGCATCTGCCGGAGGTGTTGGCGTGATCAGGGTTCTGGTCGTCGAGGACGACTTCCGTGTGGCCCAGGTGCATTCCGCTTTCACCGACCGGGTGCCCGGGTTCGTCGTCGTGGGCTCTGCCCGTACCGCCGCCGAGGCCTCGGCCATGATCGTGGAGCTGTCGCCGGATTTGGTCCTGCTGGACACCTACCTGCCCGACCGGTCCGGGCTGGAGCTCTTGGCCGAGATCTCCGTCGACACCATCATGTTGACCGCCGCCTCCGACGCCGCCGCCGTCCGTGCTGCCGTTCGGGCCGGGGCGTTGAACTACCTGGTCAAGCCTTTCACCGCCGAGCAGCTCGGTGAGCGGCTGTTGGCCTACGCCCGGTTCCACAACCAGCTGTCGCCGGCTGACCGAGCTTTGACCCAGGAGGAGATCGACCGCGCCGTGCGGACATTGCATGACGGCGACCATCCCCATGCGCCCAAGGGGCAGTCGCCCGTGACCGTCAAACTCGTGTCCGATGCTCTGCGTGCGGCCTCCGGTCCTTGCTCCGCCGCGGAAATCGCCTCCGGGCTCGGGATCGCCCGGGCCACGGCGCAGCGGTATCTGGCGGCGTTGGCGCAGGAGGGGGCCGCGACGATGAGCCTGCGCTACGGCCTCACCGGTCGCCCCGAGCACCAGTACGAATGGCGCGGCTAGTTACCCTCCACCCATGAAATCGCTGTCGATGATCGACACCTGGGCGGCCGAGCACGCGGCGGTGGCGGTGGTCGACGCCGAAGGGGCGCTGCTGGGCAGCTACGGCGACCAGGACCACGTGTTTCCGCTGGCCTCGGTGACGAAGCTGCTGGTGGCCTACGCGGCGCTGATCGCGGTGGAGGAAGGCGCGGTGGAGCTGGACGACGCGGCCGGACCGCAGGGGGCGACGATCAGGCACCTGTTGGCCCACACGTCGGGTCTGGCGTTCAACGACCACCAGACGGTGGCGGCGCCGGGGACGCGGCGGGTGTACTCGAGTGCGGGGTTCGAGGTGCTGGCGGACGCGGTGCAGGCGGCGACCGGAATCCCCTTCCCGCAGTACCTCGACGAAGCGGTGTTCGAGCCGCTGGGGATGGGCACCGCCAAGCTGAACGGGTCCGCGGGGTCGGCGGCGGAAGCCAGCTGCGCGGACCTGGTGACGTTCGCCAAGGAACTCCAGCGGCCGACGCTGGTGGCCGAGGAAACGCTGGCCGAGGCGACGACGGTGGCCTTCCCGGGACTGGACGGGGTGCTGCCGGGATTCGGGAATCAGCGGCCCAACGACTGGGGACTGGGGTTCGAGATCCGATCCCGGAAATGCCCGCACTGGACGGGGAACGACAACTCGCCCCGAACCTTCGGCCATTTCGGGGCGGCGGGCACGTTCCTCTGGGTCGACCCCGAGGCGGGAATGGCGGCGATCGCGCTGACCGACCGGCCCTTCGACCAGTGGGCCACCGAGGTCTGGCCGCCGTTCAACGACGCCATTCTGGCGGAAACCTCCGATCGCAGGTAGCGAGCACTGCTCAGCACACGCTGAAGTGGAGTTCCCTGCGAGAGAGGAACTTCCATGCTCAAGTACCTCGCCGCGGCCGCCCTGCTGGCGGCCACCCTCACCCCCGCCGCCCACGCCGCGCCCGCGGCGGTCGACTTCACCGGCACGGTGAAGCTCAGCAACTGCTCCGGTTCCGTGGTCAAGCCGCCGTCGGCCAGCGTCAACGACAAGGCCCTCGTGCTGTCCAACGGCCATTGCTACGAAGGCGGCATGCCCCAACCGGGCCAGGTGCTGGTCAACCGCACTTCCTCGCGGACGTTCGGCCTGCTGTCGGCCAACGGCCAGAGCACGGTGGCGACGCTGCGGGCCAGCAAGCTGCTGTACGGCACGATGACCGACACCGACGTCACCATCTACCAGCTGACCAGCACGTACGCCCAGATCCAGGCCCAGTACGGGATCAGGCCGCTGACCCTGTCGGCGACCCACCCGACCAAGGGCGCGGCGATCCGGGTCGTCTCCGGCTACTGGAAGAAGATCTACTCCTGCCAGGTCGACGGCTTCGTCACCCAGCTGCACGAGGACAACTGGGTGTGGAAGGACTCGGTCCGCTACAGCACGCCGGGCTGCGAGGTCATCGGCGGCACCTCGGGCTCGCCGGTGATCGACGCCAGCACCGGCGCGGTGGTGGCGGTCAACAACACGATCAACGAGAGCGGCGAGCGCTGCACGCTGGACAACCCGTGTGAGGTGGACGCCAATGGCAACGTCACGGTGCACCAGGGCGTCGGCTACGCCGAGGAGACGTACCTGATCAACACGTGCGTCGACACCGGCAACGTGATCAACCTCAACAAGGCCGGCTGCGCCCTGCCGAAGCCCTAGCGGTGTTTTCGCCGCGCGTACCGCGCGGGGCCAGTTCGCTCTGAAGCCGGTCTCTGGAGCCGCAGGCTCGAGAGACCGGCGCGAACTCGCACATGCCGGCTCGAAGGCGACCTCAGTCAGCGGCTTCCCCGGCCAGCAGGCGCTCGCACAGCAGCCGGCTGGCCGTCACCACGTCGTCGCGCCGCTGCTCCCACTCCGCGGTGCCCTCGGCCGTGCCGAGCAGGGCCTTGTGCGCCTCGACCAGCGTGCCGGTGACGTCCAGCAGCTCCGGGCCCTGCCCGGCGCCGACCAGCGCGACGGCCCGGCGCGGCCCCAGCTCGGCGGCCAGGTCGACCACCTGCTGCGCGACCGTGTGCAACTTGACGTTGTACTGCTGGGAAAGCTCGACCAGCAGCTGGAAACCCTGTTCCGGCGCGCGCTCGCCGACGGCCGCGAGCAGCCCGGTCGCCTGCGCGATCACCGTCCGGGTGCGCAGCGCGCGGCGCAGCCCGTCCAACTCGCTCTCCAACTCGGCGATCCGCGCGCGCAGCCGGTCCGGATCCGATGGCGGTGCGACGGTCACGCCCGCCCCGCTGTCGATCTCGCCACCATGTGAAGTCCTGCACCTCTCACCGTCGAATGCACAGCGCGAGGACAGGAAACGGCCGGCAGCCAGCAAGCCCGGGCGCGTGTTCACAGCGCCTCGCGTGGAGCTTGCGGCTGGTGTCTCAACCGCGATGACGATCACGGTAGTGACATCGACGGCCCGAACACAACTCAGGGCACGGGAACGGGGGTGCGGCGGGTGAACCAGCTCAGCCGCCGGATCCGCGGCAGCTTGGCCGCGGCCGGGGTCACCGGCTCGGGGAAGGCCCGCGGCGCGGCGGTGGTGCCGCGCAGCCGGGCGTCCTCGTCGAGCACGAACTCGGGGCGCAGCTGCTCGGTGTCGTAGTAGCGGTGGAACACCGGCGTCAGCGCGCCGGACATCGGCGGCACGATCCAGCTCCAGTCGGCCGGGCACTTGCGGCCGGCGTCCTCCTCCTTGCGCAGGTGGGTGAGGAAGCGGGCGGACTCGGTGTGGTGGTCGGTGATCGTCACCTCGGCCCGGGTGAACGAGTGCAGCACGGCCCGGTTCAGCTCGACCAGCGCCCGGTCCCGCCACAGCGTCTGCTCGCTGGAGGTGTCCAGTCCGAGCCGCTCGGCCACCTCGGGGATCAGGTCGTAGCGGTCCTGGTCGGCCAGGTTGCGGGCGCCGATCTCGGTGCCCATGTACCAGCCGTTGAACGGCGCGGCCGGGTACGAGACGCCGCCGATGGCCAGCCGCATGTTGCTGATCGCCGGCACGGAGTGCCAGCGCAGGCCCAACCCGGCGAACCAGTTGTGCTCGGGATGGCCGAGCTCCACCTCGTGCACGGCGGCCCGCGGCAGCTCGTGCAGCGTCACGCCGTCCTCGGCCGTCTCGACGACCAGCGGCAACACGTCGAACCGGGTGCGCTGGGCCGGCGGCTGCCAGCCGAGCCGGGTGACCTCCTCGGTGAACTCCTGGTACCGCGGGTCGCCGATGACCGCGCCGGTCTCGGCGTCCCAGTAGCCGGCGTAGCGGATGAGCTGCTCGTTCCAGATCCGCGGCGCCGGCCGGGTCGGCGTCTCCGGCGCGAAGATCGTCACGGTCGGCCGGATCCGGCCGCCGTTGGTGGCCGAGCGCAGGTGCTCCGCGCACTGCGCGGCGACCGTGGCCGCGTCGCGGACCTTGCGCATGTCCCGGACCCGCAGGCTCTGCCAGTACAGCCGCCCGATGCAGCGGGCGCTGTTGCGCCACGCCACCCGTGCGCCGAACGCCAGCTCGCCCTCGGTGTGCCGGTACGTGCCGGTCTCGTCGATCTCGGCGAGCACCTGCGCCAGCCGCGGCTCGACGGGACCGGTCTTGGGGTGCTCGCCGTGGAACAGGCGGAGGAATTCCTCGGCCTCGGCCCTGACGTCGACCGGCTCGTGGGCGACAGGGCATCCAGTAGGGGCGGTCATGGCGAGTGAACCTACGTCCCGGTCACGGTCGAAATGCACCGCCAGAACGGTTACCGATTCGATGCCGGAACATCGACCGATCGGGGGTTCAGTAACACCCTGTAGGAGCGCTCGGTCCCTCCGTCCGCCGGCTTGATTGCCGCATCGTGTAATTGACAAAACGGCCTGGTGACAGGCTGTGTGAGCGATGGGCGACGCGAGCGACTCAGCCGGGTTCAACGACCGAGTGCGCGAGGGGATACGCCTCAGTTCACCGCGTCCAGTGCGGCGGCCAACTTCTCGTGGGCGACGATGCCCCACTCGGCCTGCTCCGGCGCGAGCGACCAGTACATGGGTCCACGTCTGGTCGGCGTGGGCGGCGCGGGCACCCAACCGCCTTCGCCACGAATCCGGGCGCTCAGCGTGCGCAGCCGGTGATCAGCGGAAAGCCCGGGACTGACCCAGAACAGCCGCACACCGCGCTCCCGCCACACCGCGATCGGGGTCGGTGTGCGGTGGCTGACGAGTGCGTCCTGCACGCGAACCGCGGCCGGCTCGGGAATCTCCACGACGTCGAAGACGACACCGGTCGGCAGTGCGACGGCGAACGAGAACAGCCGGTACCAGCTGGCCACGACGTCGGGATCGGTGCTGGCGCGCCCCTGCCAGAGCCGCCACACCGGATGCGGACCGTCCTCGACACAGTCCGCCTGCACACAGGCGTACCGTGTGCCGTCGAAGAAAGCGGCCGGCACAACCGGCCATCCGTGTGCCGCGTAGCACAGCGCGGCACTCCTGAGGGTCCGCTGCTGTCCGGGATCGGCCGGACGCAGCCGGGACCCGCTCACGACCCGGTCTCGGCGGGACCGGTGGACTCCATGATCATCTCCTCGGGATGGGCGCTACCGTCATGGTCAAGACTCGCCCTATTCCGGCCGCCTCGGTGAGTCCAATTCGGTGAAAGTGGACAACGTCTCTTGGACAACCCCAGAATCGGCGAGGCCGCGTTGGCCCGGCTGCTCGACGGCTGGTGCACCGACGCGCGCGAATCGCTGCACCGTCAGCTCGCCGCCGCACTGACCGCGTTGATCTCCTCCGGCGAGCTGCCGCCGGGCACTCTGCTGCCGTCCGAACGGGCACTGGCGAGCACCCTTGCGGTCAGTCGCGGCACCTTGGTCACCGCATACACCACATTGCGCTCACTCGGTTTGCTGGATTCCCGACAGGGCAGCGGAACCCGGGTGCGCGGCGTGTCCCAGCCGCGGCTGCCCGGCTCGGCCACCCGGCTCAACCCGTTGAGCGGCACGGCCGACAGCTCGGTCATCGACCTGTCCGGCGCGGCGCTGCCCGGCCAGGACTGGGTGGCCGAGGTGGTGGGCTCGGTCAGCCCGGACGATCTGCGTCGCTGGGTTCGTGGCCACGGCTACCATCCGGCCGGCCTGCCGCAGCTGCGCACCGCGATCGCCCGGCACTGCACCGAGGACGGCTTGATCTCCGAGCCGGACCAGGTGCTGGTGACCAGTGGTTCGCAGCAGGCGCTGCAACTGATCGCCACCGCGATGCTGGCCCCGGGTGACGAGGTGCTGGTGGAGGATCCGACCAACTGGGGCGCGCTGGACGCGTTCCGGGACCGGGGCGCGCGGCTGCGCACGATCCCGCTGCGCGACGACGGAGTGGACGCGGACGTGCTGGTGCGCCTGCTGCGCAGCCGCCGGCCGCGGCTGCTGTACCTGGCCCCGACGGTGCACAATCCGGTCGGCGTGAACCTGCGGCCGGCGGTGGCCAAGGTGATCGCCGCCGCGGTCGCCGAGACCGGCACCGCGCTGATCGAGGATCTGTCCTCAGTGGACACGCTGTTCGCCGGCCCGCCGCCGCCGTCGATGGCCTCGCTGGCCCCGGACGCGGCCGTGCTGTCCATCGGCTCGCTGTCCAAGCTGTTCTGGGGCGGGCTCAGGGTCGGCTGGATCCGGTCCACTGTGGACTTCGTCAAGCAGCTGGTGACCTATCGGTCCTCGGCCGACATGGGCAGCTCGGTGCCGAGCCAGCTGGCCGCGTTGCGGCTGCTGGAGTACGTGCCGAGGGCGCGGCGGACCCGCTCCGGCCAGCTGCGCGCCGGCTACGAGTGGACGGCCGATCTGCTGGCCACGCACCTGCCCGACTGGACGTGGGTGGAGCCGGACGGCGGCGCGTCGCTCTGGGTCCGGCTGCCCGAGGGCAACGCCTTGGCGGTCGCCGAGGCCGCGCGCCGCGGTGGCGTGCTCATCACGCCGGGATCGGTGTTCTCGGCCACCGACGGCCAGCTCGACCGGGTGCGAGTGTCCTTCGCCGCCGGCCCGGACGCCGTGTTGGAGGGCGTGCAGCGCCTCGCTTCCGTGTGGCGCGGCCGACGACGGCTGCGGTGAGCCGTCAGCGCTTTCTGGAGATCGGCGCGTAATGCACGCATGTCCACAGTGCTCGCTGCATGCTGCTGGTGTTGACACCGTGGTCACGCACGCAGCGGGCGATGTCCGACGATCGCGGCGCGCCGACACTGATGCCCAGCAGGGTGCCGGCGGCCACGGCGGCCGCCAGCACGAGCGGCAGAACCTTGACGAGGGTTCTCATGGCCCGTTTCTAACCGGGGCGGGGTTTCCGGAACGTTTCGCCGGTTCGGAAACATTCTGGAAAGGTGGTGCGAGGTACGCTCGCGCGGGAGGCGAGATGCGAGTGCTGGTGGTCGAGGACGAGCAGGTGCTCGCCGACCTGGTGGCGTCCGGGCTGCGGGCGGCCGCGATGGCGGTGGACGTCTGCTACGACGGCCTGGCCGCCCAGGAACGGCTCGGTGTCCACGACTACGACGTGGTGGTGCTGGACCGGGACCTGCCGGGCGTGCACGGCGACGTGCTGTGTGCCGAGCTGGTCGCGCGAGGATCGCGGAGCAGGGTGCTGATGCTCACCGCGTCGTCCACAGTGGACGAGCGGGTGGACGGCCTCGAGCTCGGCGCGGACGACTACCTCACCAAGCCGTTCGAGTATCCCGAGTTGCTGGCCCGGGTGCGCGCGCTGGGCCGACGGTCGCCGGTGGCGCTGCCGCCGGTGTTGCAGGCCGCGGACCTGGTGCTGGATCCGGCCAACCACGCCGTGACCCGCGGCGGCCGGCGGATTCGCTTGACGCCCAAGGAGTTCGCTGTGCTGGAGGTGCTGATGCGGGCCGGCGGCACGGTGGTCAGCACCGAGCAGCTGCTGGCCCAGGCCTGGGACGAGCATGCCGACCTGTTCACCAACGCGGTCCGGGTGGCGATGTCCAAGCTGCGGGCCAAACTCGGCGACCCGCCGCCGATCGAGACCGTGCCCGGCGTCGGCTACCGGGTCGTCCCGTGCGGCTGACCGTCCGAACCAGACTGGCCGCCCTGTACGGCGTGCTGGTGTTTGCCGCCGGCCTGGTGTTGATGGTCGTGGTGTACCTGTTGGTGGGCAACAACCTGGTCGCTCAGCTGTCCTCGGCGGTGGGCGCCAAGGCGATCGTCTTCGCCGGTTCGACGTCGGCCGAGCTGGTGCCAACCGAGGTGACCGTCACGCCCGGCGAGGTCGCCGAGGTGTCCAGCCAGACCGTGCTGGACAAGCTGTTGGTGGTGTCCGCGGTGTCGCTGCCGGTGCTGGCCGTGCTGGCGATCGCGGTCGGCTGGTGGGTGTCCGGGCGGGTGCTTCGGCCGTTGCACCAGATCAGCGCCACCGCGCGGCGGCTGTCCTCGGACAACCTGCACGAGCGGATCGCCCTGTCCGGACCGCCGGACGAGTTGACCGAGCTGGCCGGCACGTTCGACGACATGCTCGCCCGGCTGGAAGCCGCGTTCGAGAGCCAGCGCCGGTTCATCGCCAACGCCTCGCACGAGCTGCGCACGCCGCTGGCCATCCAGCGGGCGGCGGTGCAGATCGGCCTGGCCGACGCCGATCCGGACGTGGTCGACAAGCTGCTGGCCGC
>DATJJB010000877.1:0-6021 GCA_035492655.1 Kutzneria sp.
GCTGCTGCTGCTCGGCGCGGCCGGCAAGTCCGGCCAGTTCCCGCTGCAGGCCTGGCTCCCCGACGCGATGGAGGGCCCGACCCCGGTGTCGGCCCTGATCCACGCGGCGACGATGGTCACGGCCGGTGTCTACCTGGTGGCCCGCTCGAAGGACATCTTCAACGCCACCGAGGACGGCAGGCTGATCGTGACGCTGGTCGGCACGGTGACGCTGCTGCTCGGGTGCATCATCGGCTGCGCGTACGACGACATCAAGAAGGTCCTCGCGTACTCGACGGTCAGCCAGATCGGCTACATGTTCCTGGGCGTCGGGCATGGCGGCGCGGCCTACGCGCTCGCCCTGATCCACCTGCTCGCGCACGGCTTCTTCAAGGCCGGCATGTTCCTCGGCGCCGGCTCGGTCATGCACGGCATGCACGACCAGGTGGACATCCGCCGGTTCGGCGGGCTGCGCAAATACATGCGCTGGACGTGGCTGACGTTCATGATGGGCTGGCTCGCGATCATCGGCATCCCGCCGCTGTCCGGCTTCTTCTCGAAGGAGCCGATCATCACCGCCGCGTTCGAGCGCGAGGGCTGGACCGGCTGGCTCTTCGGCGGTGCGGCCCTGCTGGGCGCTGGCCTGACTGCCTTCTACATGACCCGGCTGTTCGTGCTGACCTTCCACGGCCCCGAGCGCTGGACCGAAGACATCAAGCACCCGCATGAGTCGCCAAAGGTCATGACGATCCCGCTGATCATCCTGGCGGTCGGCTCGGTCGCTGCCGGCGGCCTGCTGGCTACCTCGGTGCCTGACTGGCTGACCCCGGTCTACGGCTCGGAACACCCAGAGCCGGCGCGCCATTTGAACGAGGCCTTGATGACGATCGTCGGCGTGGTCGTCGTGCTGATCGGTGCTGGGCTGTCCTGGGCTTTGTTCCGCAGGGGCACCGCCCTGGTGGAGGAGCCCGCCGGTCCGGTGGTCACGGCCGCCCGCAACAACCTCTACACGGACGCCTTCAACGAGGTCGTCTTCGAGGCACCGGGCCGTTACCTGACCCGCGCCCTGGTCTACCTCGACAACCGCGGCATCGACGGGCTGGTCAACGGCCTGGCGGCGGGCGTCGGCGGCGGATCGAGCCGCATGCGCCGGGCCCAGACCGGGTTCGTGCGCTCCTACGCCCTGTCAATCCTCGGAGGTGCGGTGCTCGTGGTGGCCGCCACGCTCGCGGTGAGGTTCGGATGAGCCACTTCCCCTACCTGACCGTCCTCACGGCCGCGCCGCTCGTCGGCGCGGCAGGGGTCGCGCTGCTGCCGAAGGACAAGCCCGAGCTGGCCAAGCGCGTCGCGCTGGGCTGGTCGGTCCTGGTCCTCGCGCTCGGCGTGGGCCTGTGGACCCAGTTCAAGCCCAACGGCGACCGCTTCCAGCTGCGCGACTCCTGGACCTGGATCCCGCAGTGGGGCGCCAAGTTCACCTTCGCCGTCGACGGCATCGCCCTCGTCATGATCGCGCTGATCGCCCTGCTCGTGCCGCTGGTCATCCTGGCCTCCTGGCACGACGCGGAGCACAGCAAGCGGTCCGTCTCGGCATACTTCGCGCTGCTGCTCGCGCTCGAGTGCACGATGATCGGCGTCTTCGCCGCGCAGGACGTGTTCCTGTTCTACGTGTTCTTCGAGGTCATGCTCGTGCCGATGTACTTCCTGATCGGCTCCTACGGCGGGCAGCACAAGCAGTACGCGGCGGTGAAGTTCTTCCTCTACTCGCTGCTCGGCGGCCTGTTCATGCTCGCCGCGCTGATCGGGCTGTGGGTGCTCGGCGGCCAGACGTTCGACTGGCAGACCCTGGTCAACGCCGACTTCTCGGTCAACACCGAGCGGTGGCTGTTCCTCGGGTTCTTCGTCGCGTTCGCGATCAAGGCGCCGTTCTTCCCGTTCCACACCTGGCTGCCCGACGCCGGTGGCGCGGCCCCGGCCGGTGCCGCGGCGCTGCTCGTCGGCGTTCTGGACAAGGTCGGCACCTTCGGCATCCTGCGGTACTGCATCCCGCTCTTCCCGAACGCCACGAAGGACTTCGCCTGGCTCGGGCTCACGCTCGCGCTCGTCGGGATCATCTACGGCGCGCTGGTGGCGATCGGGCAGAACGACCTCAAGCGGCTGGTGTCGTACACCTCGATCGCGCACTTCGGCTTCATCGGCATCGGCGTGTTCGCCTTCACCACGCAGGCCGGCACGGGCGCGGTCCTCTACATGGTCAACCACGGCCTCGCGACCGGCCTGCTGTTCCTGGTCGTCGGCATGCTGGTGGCCCGCCGGGGCAGCGCCCTGGTGACCGACTTCGGCGGCGCGGGCAAGCTCATGCCGGTGCTCGCCGGCGTGTTCTTCATCGCCGGCCTCGCCTCGCTGGCGCTGCCGGGCACCTCGCCCTTCGTCTCCGAGTTCC
Source organism: Kutzneria sp. (assembly GCA_035492655.1). Classification (GTDB taxonomy): domain Bacteria; phylum Actinomycetota; class Actinomycetes; order Mycobacteriales; family Pseudonocardiaceae; genus Kutzneria. The sequence continues at coordinate 2,420 of DATJJB010000877.1, forward strand.
TGGTCCTCATCGGCACGTTCACGGTGAACAAGACGGTCGCGATCGTCGCCACCGCCGGCATCATCCTCGCCGCCGGATACGTGCTCTGGATGATCCAGCGCACCACGCAGGGCACCCCGAACCCGAAGCTGGCCGAGATCAAGGCCATGGGCCGCGACCTGTCGGTGCGGGAGGCCGTGGTGGTCGCCCCGCTCATCGCGCTGATCCTGCTGCTCGGCTTCTACCCCAAGCCGTTGACCGACGTGATCAACCCGGCGGTGAAGGCGACCATGCAGGACGTCGGCAAGACCGACCCGAAGCCCATCGTGGGTACCGTGGAGGCCGGCAAGTGAACGACAGACTCCAACTGCCGCATCTGGACTACGCGGCGCTCGCCCCGATGCTGATCCTCTTCGGCATCGCCTGCGTCGGGGTGCTCGTCGAGGGCTTCGTGCCCAAGCGGGTGCGGCACAGCGTCCAGCTCACGCTGGCGCTCGCCGGCCTCGTCGCCGCGCTGATCATGGTGATCCGGCAGGGTGACAACCCGGTGATCACCGCCTCGACCGCCGTGGCGATCGACAAGCCGGGCCTGTTCCTGTCCGGCGCGATCATCGTGCTCGGCATCGTGTCGGTGCTGCTCATCGGCGAGCGCCAGCTCGAGCCGGGCGGCGCGTTCGTGGCGCAGGCCGCGGTCACGGCCAACACCGACCGGGACCGCGAGCAGGCGGCCCGCGCCGGCGGTGCGACCGAGGTCTTCCCGCTGGCGATGTTCGCCCTGGCCGGGATGCTGCTGTTCATCACCGCCAACGACCTGCTGACGATGTTCGTCGCGCTCGAGGTCTTCTCGCTGCCGCTGTACCTGCTGTGCGCCCTGGCTCGCCGCCGGCGGCTGCTGTCGCAGGAGGCCGCGATGAAGTACTTCCTGCTCGGCTCGTTCGCCTCGGCGTTCTTCCTCTTCGGCATCGCGCTGGTCTACGGCTACGCCGGCCAGGTCGACTTCCACTCGATCTCCGCCGCGATCCGCGCCGGCGGCAAGGACGACATCCTGCTGTACGTCGGCCTGGCGATGCTCGCGATCGGCCTGCTGTTCAAGGCGGCGGCGGTGCCGTTCCACGTGTGGACGCCCGACGTGTACCAGGGCGCGCCGACGCCGATCACCGCGCTCATGGCGGCGTGCACCAAGGTCGCCGCGTTCGGCGGGCTGCTGCGCCTGGCCTATGTGGGCTTCGAGGGCACCAAGACGACGATCCAGCCGGTGCTCGGCACCATCGCCGTGCTCACCATGATCATCGGCGCGATCCTGGCGGTCACCCAGACCGACATCAAGCGCCTGCTGGCCTACTCGTCGATCGCGAACGCGGGCTACCTGCTCATCGGCGTGATCTCGCTGAACGAGAAGGGCCTGTCGAGCTCGATGTTCTACCTGGTGGCGTACGGCTTCACCGTGCTGGCCGCGTTCGGCGTGGTCACGCTGGTGCGCGACGCCGACGGCGAGGCCACCCACCTGTCGCGCTGGGCCGGACTGGGGCGGCGCTCACCGCTGTACGCCTCCCTGTTCACCTTCATCCTGCTTGCCTTCGCCGGCATCCCGCTGACCAGCGGCTTCACCGCCAAGGTGGGCGTGTTCGCGGCCGCGATCGACGGCGACCAGACCTGGCTGGTGATCGCCGGTGTGGTGAGTTCCGCCATCCTCGCCTTCCCTTACCTGCGGGTCGTCGTCATGATGTGGCTGTCCGAGCCGGGCGAGACCACGCCGGCCGTGTCCATCCCGGGCGCCATGACGGCGGCCGCGCTGGTCATCGGCACGGTCGCGACGCTGGTTCTGGGCGTCGCGCCGGGCGCGCTGCTCGACCTGACACAGAAGGCCGGAAGTTTCCTCGGATAGCGTTACGACCAGCGTTTTGGCAGTACTGACAGTGACGTCCCCCCGTGGATCTCCACGCGGGGACGTCCCTGTATCAGCAACCGGAAGTTCGTATGGCATCGTTGGAGCTGTGGTGAGTACGGGAACCGTGCAGTCGAGTGCCTCGGTCGGGCTGACCCTTGCCGACCCGGAGCTGGAGAGCAGCGTGTCCGCGATCCTCCGGGACGTCGAGGCGGTGCTGATCGACTCCGTGCACAGCGCCAACCCGCTGGTCACCGAGGCGGCCCGGCACCTGGTCGACGCGGGCGGCAAGCGCATCCGCCCGATGCTGGTGGGCCTGGCCGCGCAGTTCGGCGACCCGACCGGCCGTGAGGTCGTCATCGCCGGGGCCGTGGTGGAGCTGACCCACCTGGCGACGCTGTATCACGACGACGTCATGGACGAGGCCCCGGTGCGCCGTGGCGCGCCCAGCGCCAACTCCCGCTGGGGCAACGCGCTGGCCATCCTGGTCGGCGACTACCTCTTCTCCCGGGCCGCCGACCTGGCCGCCGAGCTTGGCGTGGACGCGGTCAAGATCCAGGCGAGCACCTTCTCCCGGCTCGTGCACGGCCAGATCGACGAGACCGCGGGCCCGCTCGACGGCGAGGACGCGATCCAGCACTACCTGCGCGTGTTGCAGCACAAGACCGGCTCGCTGATCTCCACCAGCGCGCGCTTCGGCGCGATGTTCGGCGGCTGCACCCCGGAGCAGGTCGAGGCGCTGGCGACGTTCGCCGAGACCTTCGGCATCGCCTTCCAGCTCTCCGACGACCTCATCGACATCGCCAGTGACGAGCTCCAGTCCGGCAAGACGCCCGGCACGGACCTGCGCGAGGGCGTGCCCACGCTGCCGGTCCTCTACGCGCTGGCCTCCGCCGATGACGACGCCGCGGCCGTGCGCCTGCGCGAGATCCTCTCCGCCGGCCCGGTCACCGACGACGCCCTGCACGCCGAGGCGCTCGGCCTGCTGCGCGAGTCGGCGGCCCTCAAGCAGGCCCGCGAGACGGTCCGCGGCTACGCTGACGCGGCCCGGTCCTCGCTGTCCGCGCTGCCCGAGGTGCCGGCCCGCCTGGCGCTCGACGCGCTGTGCGACTTCATCGCCGATCGGACGAACTGACCGCTTTAGCCCCGGAACCGACGCTGGTCAATGTGCATTGTTGACCGGCGTCGGTCCGTTTTTTCGTCATTTGGCGCTTCATGTGCCGATTTTTGCCTGCGGAGTGCACGTTGCTCAACGCCAGGTGGCGGGGTACCCGGGCCGACGACAAGTCGCGACGACACGATGACGGCCCGGAGCGGGCTTTGCACAGTTTGGCGACAACTACTCACTGGCGGCGTCATTACTTACACAGACTTGCTGGCTTGCCTGTGGCCATTACTCACCTCACTGGGCGTGTCGCACCCACTACTTCACGATCAGGGTGTCCACTATGGTGCATTCATCGCTATGTGCTGACGCCCGGAATCCCCCCACCTCGCGCCACAAATGGTCAGATTGTTCCCTCGACCCTCTCCGATTTCATATGGTGTGACTCCAGTTACTGCTGCGGCTGGGGAGGGCGGCGGTGCGGGATCCACAAGCCGAACCCTCGGATCTCCTCCGGAGTGTGTCGAGGGCCCTACGAGTGTTGGAGGCGGTCGGTCAGTCGCCGCGAGGCCTGACCGTGAAGCAGATCGCCAGGCGCTGCGACTTCACCGTCGCTACTACGTACCACCTTGT
>DATJJB010000878.1:0-2914 GCA_035492655.1 Kutzneria sp.
GATCACGACCACGCCGCGCATCGACACCGTGCCGATGAGCTTGCGCATGGCGTCCACGGCCGCGCCGTCGCCGCCGTTCTTGTCGCCCCTGCCCACCCAACGGCCGGCGGCCATCGCGGCGGCCTCGGTCACGCGGACCAGTTCCATCGCGAGGTTGCGGTCGGGTGCCTCCGGCGATCGCCGGGGCTCGGTGGTGGTCATGGCGGCCTCCCTGTTCTGCTCGTGGCAGGACTACCCGGAAATCCTCGCAGATCACCCGCCCGGGACCGGCCCGTGATCGATTCCGCGGTGAGAAACAGCACCCGGTGCGACCACGTACGACCAGCTTGAGACGATGGCCGGGTGCCCGACTCGCAGACGCCCACCCCGCAGCGGTCCGGACGCGGCTCGCAGACCGCCCGCGACATGGTGCTGTCGCTGGCCGCGCTGCTGCTGATCGTGGCCGCGGTGCTGGGCTTCAGCCGCGGCTGCTCGTTCAGCCCGGGCGGGCCGACCATCGACACCAGCGCGGTGCCGACCGTCGACGTGCACAGCGCCCTGACCGGCATCGCGGCCGGCACGGACGTCCCCGTGCGGGAGCCGAAGGTGCCCACCGGCTGGCGCGCCAACTCCACCGACACGATCTCCATCGGCACCGGCGACCAGGCCCGGCCGGCGGTCCGCGTCGGCTGGCTCACGTCCAGCGGCCACTACCTGCGGCTGTCCCAGACCCAGGGCGCGGCCCGCGACCTCATCGCCTCCGAGACCGACGACCCGAAGTCGGAGCCGGCTGCCACCGGCACCGTCGACGTCGAAGGTGTGAGCTGGACCATCTACCCGGCCCGGCGCAACGAGACCTCGTGGCTGGCCAACGTCGGCGGCGTGCGGCTGCTGGTCTCCGGCAACGGCAAGGACGCCGACTTCCGCACGCTCGCCCAGGCCGTGCAGACGGCGACCCCGCTGCCGAAACAGTCCTGACCGTCAAAGCGGGCTCAGCCCTCGGCGACGTCCTCCTCGACGACCGCCAGCGCCGTCTCCACGCGCTGGCGGGCGCCGGCCAGGTGCCCCTCGCAGACCTTGGCCAGTGCCTCGCCGCGCTCCCACAGCGCCAGCGAGTCCTCAAGCGACAGGCCACCGGCCTCCAGCTTGCGGACGACCTCGGCCAACTCGTCGCGCGCGGCCTCGTAGCCGAGCGTCGGTTCCGTCATGTCGCGCTGGTTCCCATCTGGCTCTGCACCCGGACCACAACCGCCGCGACGGCCTGGTCGTACCCGACGAACGCCTCGGCGAACTCGGCGCCGTCGCCGTCCTGCGCCGCCTCGCCGATGCGGTCCTCGGCATCGGCCACGCGACGCCGGTGCACCGAACCGTCGCCGTACCACCACTGCGTCCCCACATAGACCGAGGCGGCCTCGGTCAGTTCGTGGAGACGCGAGGGTAACGCCCGACGGCCGGGGTAGTCGCAGCCGGCGAGCATCGCGGTCCAGGTGTCGACCGCGGCGGCGTTCGCGGCCTCGGCGCAGTACTGCACGACGCGGGCGCCGCGGGACAGCTCGGACTGCTCCGGGATGTCGGCCGCCGCTCTCGCCGTGGCCACCGTCAACGGGAGGAATGTGGGCTCACGCGCCGGGTATGGCACCCCTACCTCCGCTCACGGGTGTCGTCGTCGGGCACGACGGCACGGATCGCCCCGTCAACGAGCCGCACCCGCAGTTGTGTTCCCGCCGGAGCGTCGTCCACGGTCCGGAGCACCGAAGTGGCCCCGTCCTCGGCCACGCTCTGCACCACGGCGTATCCACGGGCCAGCGTGGCGGCTGGTCCGAGGGTCGTCAAGCGTGCGCGGACGGCTGATTGGGCACGTTCCTCGGTCGTGATCAGGGATTTGATCTCCCGACGGCCGCGGTCGCGCAGCGCGGTCACGTCGTCGGCGCGGCGCTGCAAGGGAGTGAGCGGATCGGCCAGCACCGGCCGGCTGCGCAGGGCGTCCAGCAGCCGCCGTTCGCGGTCCACCCAACCGTGTAGTGCCCGGCGGGTGCGGTCGCGCAGCTGCCGGATGCGCTGCGTCTCCTCGGCGACGTCCGGCACGACCCGTTTGCCGGCGTCGGTCGGCGTGGAACACCGCAGGTCGGCGACGTGATCCAGCAGCGGGGTGTCGGGCTCGTGGCCGATGGCGCTGATCACCGGCGTGCCGCAGGCCGACACCGCGCGGCACAGTGTCTCGTCGGAGAACGGCAGCAGGTCCTCGACGCTGCCGCCGCCGCGCGCGATCACGATGACGTCCACCTCGGGATCGGCGTCCAGGGTCTTCAACGCCGTCATCACCTGCGGCACGGCGGTCGTGCCCTGCACGGCCACGTTGACCACCCGAAAGTGTGCCGCCGGCCAACGGCCGCGAGCGTTGGTCAGCACGTCCCGTTCGGCGGCCGAGGCACGCCCGGTGATCAGGCCGATCGTGCGCGGCAGGAACGGCAGCGGCCGCTTCCGGCGCGGGTCGAACAGGCCCTCGGCGGCCAGCAGCCTGCGCAGGCGCTCGATACGGGCCAGCAGCTCGCCGATACCGACCGCGCGGATCTCGTCCACGCGCAGGCTCAGCGTGCCGCGGCCGGTGTAGTAGCTGGGCTTGCCGTGCACCACCACGCGGCTGCCGTCGGTCAGCGGCGGTTCCATGCCCCTGACCAGCTGCGTCGAACAGGTCACGGAGATCGACACGTCCGCGCTGGTGTCACGCAGCGTGAGAAACGCCGTGGCGGTGCCCGGACGAGCCGAGACCTGGGTGACCTGCCCCTCGACCCAGACGGCGCCGAGCCGGTTGATCCAGTCGGCGATCTTGCGGGTGACCGTGCGCACCGGCCAGGGCTGCTCGGCGGTGGTCGGACCGGGAGCGGTCACAGGCCCACCTCGCCAGCGCTCGGCGGGTCTGCGACCCAGGTCCCTG
>DATJJB010000879.1:0-5075 GCA_035492655.1 Kutzneria sp.
CGTCGTGTTCACCAACAAGCGGGTCATCGCGGTCAACGTGCAGGGCATGACCGGCAAGAAGAAGGACTTCACCTCGCTGCCGTACAGCAAGATCCAGGCCTTCTCGGTGGAGACCGCCGGCCACTTCGACCTGGACGCCGAACTGGACCTGTGGTTCAGCGGCCTTGGCAAGGTCCGCTTCGAGTTCCGCGGCGCGTCCGACGTCCGACAAATCAGTCAGCTGATCGGCTCGTACGTGCTATGACTTGCGCATGAAGACGTTGCCGTGCGGGCACGTGGCCGGCGCGGGCGACGTGGAGACATGCGAACACCTGGTGGCCGGGGAACGGCTGTGGGTCTCGTACCGGTGGTTCACCGGTCGGGGCGTGGAGTACGCGGTGCTGTGCGAGACCTGCGCGCAGGCCGGGCTCACCGCGACGATCACTGTGTGCGAGGGCTGCGTGGAGCGGGTTCGGGGGACCCGCTTCCTCGGCGTGCTGGGGCGGCCCGAGTTCCGCCGCCGGGACACCGCTCTGGCCGAGCCGGCTTCCGTTGCCTGCCAAGTGGTTCCGCGTAACGAGTACTGCATGGCGGCGGTGCCTGGTGGCTGGCTGGTGCTGACCGAGGACGGCCTGGTCCGTGTCGCCGACGACGGTGGCGCGACCATGGTCGGCACGGTCGACCTGGCCGACGAGGAGTACGACGCCCCGGACATCGGCCACACCACCGGCCAAGGGCTGCACGCCTCCCCGGACGGCCGCTTCGCCGCCGTGGTCACGAATTTCGGCCGGCACGGCCTCGTGCTCGACCTGTCGGACGGCTCCGTCGCGCACCGGCTCGACCGGACCGAGGACGACAACTGGACCACGTTCTACCCCTTCGCCTTCCTGCCGGACAACACGTTCGTCACGGCGACCAGCAGCAACTGCCTGGACCGTTTCGACCTGGCCACCGGGGAGAACCTGACCGAGCGCGACATGTCGTTCGGCGACGAGCACTACGTGGACTGCTTCCACGGCGGCCTCACGGCCAGTCCGAACGGCCGCTGGCTGATCGACGACGGCTGGGTGTGGCACCCGGTGGGCATTCTCAGCGCCATCGACCTGCGCGGCTGGGCCGAGGACCGGTACGCCGCCGAGCACGGGATCACCGTCGACGATCCGGACAGCGTCTGGAACCGGCCACTGGCCTGGCTGGACGACGACATCCTCGCCGTGCAGCAGATCGGGGACTCCCGGAGCCGGACGATCGACGGCGTGACGCTGTACCGCGCGCCGAAGTTCGAGCAGGTCGGCCAGTTCTACGGGCCGGCCGGCCGGATGTGGGCGCATCACGGCCGGCTGCACACCGTGACGGCCGAGGGCATGGAGGTCTGGGACCCGGCCGACGGCGCGCGCACGGGGCTGCTCAAGGGTTTCTCACCCTCCGCGTACAACCGTGAGACCGGCGTGTTCGCCCAGCTCACCGGCAAGCAGCTGCGTACCTGGCGGTAACGACCGGCCGGCGCAGCGCCGACTGCTCCCCCTGGCGGCAGTCCCTCTCCGAACCGGACCAAACGCGTTTCGCATGGCGAGAACCGGGCAATCGTCGGTGGTCACATCGACGAAGGAGGAACCCATGTCGACCACAGCCATCGTGATCGTGGTCGTAGTTGTCGTCGTGCTGCTGGTGGGCGCGCTGGTCGCGCTGCCGTACCTCAAGCGCCGTCGGCTGCAGGAGAAGTTCGGCCCGGAGTACGAGCACCTGGTGCGGGACAAGGGAGATCGCCGCAGCGCCGAGCGCGAGCTCGAGGAACGCCAACGGCGGCACGACAAGTTCGAGCTGCGCCCGCTGACCGAGCAGAGCCGCGAGGGCTACCTGCGCGACTGGACCTGGGCCCAGGAGCAGTTCGTGGACTCGCCGCGCGGCGCCGTCCGCCGGGCCGACGAGCTGGTCGGGCAGATCATGCGTGAGCGCGGCTACCCGGTCGAGGGTGCCGAGCAGCAGATCGCCGACCTGTCCGTGGAACACGGACAGGTGCTCGACAGCTACCGCATCGCCCACGGCATCTCCAGCCGCGGCGACGACGACGCACCGTCCACAGAGGACCTGCGCAACGCCATGCGGCACTACCGGACCATTGTCGAGGACCTGCTCGACCACGCCACCACGGAGCGGAGCAAGTGATGCGCCAGCACGAGAACGTCACCACCACCGAGGACATCGCCAACTCGACCCGGGGCACGGCCGACGAGACCCGCACCGGGACGGACCCGATCGACTCCGACCGCGTCGACGCCGACCGCGTCGAGTCCGAGCGGACCGATTTCGACAGTACCGACGCCGACCGGACCGATTTCGACGGCACCGACTCCGGTCGCACCGATTCCGGTCACCTCGGCTCCGGCCGGACCGACACCGAGGCCGAGGCCGAGGACCGGCTGTACGGCCAGGACGAGCCGGGCGACGACCGGATCACCGAGGTCGACGAGACGGCTCAGCCCGCCGACACCACGCTGACCGGCCAGAAGCAGCCCACCGACCGCACCGACGCGGCCGCCGACGTGCTGTTCGACGAGGCCGACGCGACCCGGTTCCGGACCCGCTGGAGCGAGGTCCAGACCGGCTTCGTCGACGACCCGAAGCGGGCCGTGCAGGACGCGGACGTGCTGGTCGCCGAGCTGATGCAGTCGGTGGCCTCAGCGTTCAGCCAGCGCAAGCACCTGCTCGAGGAGCAGTGGCAGCAGGGGGCGCACGCCGAGACCGAGGATCTCCGGCAGGCCCTGCGCGGCTACCGGTCGTTCCTCGATCAGCTGCTGGCGCGCTGACCAGTCGGGGCAGCCACCACCACCCTGATACCGACCCTGAAATGACCCTGGACCTCGCCCGTCCCGGCGCCGCGCGCGGCGCCGGCCGGGCAAGATGGGGGCATGAAGACCCTGCTGAACCTGATCTGGCTGGTGCTGTCCGGCTTCTGGATGGCCCTCGGTTACGCGGTGGCCGGCCTGATCTGCTGCGTGCTGATCATCACGATCCCGTTCGGCATCGCGTCGTTCCGGATGGCCAGCTACGCACTGTGGCCGTTCGGCCGCACCCTGGTCGACAAGCCGACCGCGGGCGCGGGGGCGCTGCTGGGCAACATCATCTGGATCGTGGTGGCCGGCTGGTGGCTGGCACTCGGTCATCTGGTCACCGGTTTCCTGCTCTGCGTCACGATCATCGGCATTCCGTTCGGCATCGCCAACTTCAAGCTGATCCCGGTGTCACTGCTGCCGCTCGGCAAGCAGATCGTCGAGACCTGATTTCGTCACGCCGCGCGCCACGAGTGCGGCTTTGAAGGCGTGCAACGCCGCGAAAGCGCCTTTGGTGGCGGCCGCCCCGGACTGTTGACGGACCAAAACGTCACGGTGCCGGGGCGGCAGCGCGAACAGCGCGTCGGCGACGGCGAGCTGGCGGCGCCGCGCCACCGGCACCACGGTGTCGGTGCCCTCGCCGACCACGTCCTGCACGGTGCGGAACAGCCACAGCCGCGTCTGCATGCCTTTGCCCAGGTCAGCGGCGGTGGCGGCGCGCACGAGAGTCTGCGTGACGACGTCCTCGGCCCAGGACCGACGGCCCCCGGTCAGCCGGCTCGCGTACGCCATCAGCGCGGCCCCGTGCTGCTGGTACAACGCCCGGACGACCTTCTCACCCCTAGCCATGGTTCTAGTTTCAACCATTGACCGGGCCCCGACATCGGGGAAACCCACAGTGCTCAGGGGCGTGACGAAACCCGGCCCCGCTCCACCGCCCATGCCGCCACCTGGGCCCGGGTGCGCAGGTCGAGCTTGGTGCGGATGTGCAGCAGGTGCGTCTCCACGGTCCGCTCGGAGATCGACAGCCGGCCGGCGATCTCCAGGTTGGTCAGGCCCTCGGCGGTCAGCATGGCCACATCGCACTCGCGTTGCGACAGCGGCGAGTCGTCGACGGCGACCGGTGCCCGTAGCGAGTACGCGACCGCCTGCTCCAAGGTCATCCGCTCGCCGGCCTCGGTGGCCTCCCGTGCGGCCTGGGCGCTCAGCGCCGCCCGCGCGGTTGCCATGGCGGCGTCGACATGCCCCTGCCAGAACGGTTCCCGGCGCATCCGCCACTTCCGCAACTGGGCCGCCATTGCCGTGCCGAGCAACAGCGCGCGCTTCGGCTCGCCGGTCAGCGCGGCGACGATCGCCAGCCCCTCCACCGGATAGGTGGACGGCTCGCCCGCCGTCGGACAAGCCTCGACACTGCGCAAAAAATAGTCGCCGGCCTGGTCGATCTTCCCGCGCTCCAGGGCGATGCCGCCGGCCGAGTGCAGGATCTCCATCTGCTTCACCGGATCCGCCAGCTCCAGGTAGACCGGCAGGCACTCCTCGATCAGCTCCGCCGCCCGCACCAGATCGCCGCCGGCCAACGCGCCGTAGCCGAGATTGTGCAGGCCGACCGCGGTGTCCAGGGGCCGGCCCAGCGGTCGCACCAGGTCGACGCAGCGCTGGGCGCAGCGCACACTGCGCTCCAGGTCGCCCAACGCCTGGTAGACCATGGACAGCAGGGTCAGGTTGCGGCCCAGCACCACCGCCCGCCCCCGCGGCTCCTCCAGCGCCGCCGCCTCGACGGCGAGCTCAAGGGCGTGCTCGAAGTCCCCGGCGGTGAGGTTGAACCAGCCCAGTTCGATCAGCGCCAGGCCGCGGTACGGATTATCGGCCTTCGTGATCGTCAGCGCGGCCTCGAGCAACTTGCGGATCTGGACCGTGTGCCCCTGCCGCCGCCAGGCGCCGCCGAGCGCGGCGGCCAGCACCGCGAGGCGCTCATCCCGGCGTGCCGTCGTCCATTCCACGGCCTGCAGAAGATTGTCGCGTTCGTCGTCCGGCTTGGGGCCGTCGTCGTACACGGTGAGCAGCATCTGGTCGACGTAGAACGACTCGCCGATCGAGGTCAGCCAGCCGACCAGCCGCTCGGTGGTGTCGTCGACCTCGCCGGCCTCGGCCAGTTTCTCCCGGGCGTACAGCCGGATCGACTCCAGCTGGCGGAACCGCTGGATCACCCCGGGCACAGCCACGACCAGCGACTTCGCGTCCAGGTCGGCCAGCAGCCGCAGCGTG
>DATJJB010000880.1:0-3869 GCA_035492655.1 Kutzneria sp.
CAGCGAGTGGTACGACTCGACGACGATGCGGCCGCCGACGGCCAGCGCCGACAGCGCGGCCGGCACGGCCCGCCGCAGCACCTCCAGCTCGCCGTTGACCTCGATGCGCAGCGCCTGGAAGGTGCGCTTGGCCGGGTGCCCACCGGTGCGCTTGCTGGCCGCCGGCATCACGTCGTGCAGCAGCTGCACCAGGCGCGGGCTGGTGGTGAACGGCTCCTTGTCGCGCTCGGCGATGATCGCCTTGGCGATCTTGCCGGCGAACTTCTCCTCGCCGTACTCGCGCAGGATGCGGGCCAGGTCGGGGAACGCGTAGCTGTTGAGGATGTCGGCCGCGGTCTGCCCGGTGGTCGGGTCCATCCGCATGTCCAGCGGCGCGTCCTTGGAGTAGGCGAAACCGCGCTCGGCCACGTCCAGTTGCAGCGAGGAGACGCCGAGGTCGAACAACACGCCGTCCAGCTCGGGCACACCCTGCTGAACCAAGACCGTCGGCAACTCGTCGTACACGGCATGCACGTAACGCACCCGGTCGCCGAACTCGGCCAGGCGCCGCCCGGCCAGCGACAGGGCTTCCGGGTCGCGGTCCAGCCCGATCACCGTGAGTTCCGGGTAGGCGGACAGCAGGGCGTGCGAGTGGCCGCCGAGTCCGAGCGTGCAGTCCACCAGCACGGCGGGCTTGTCGGACAACGCGGGGGCGAACAGCTCCACGATGCGGTCGAGCAGGACGGGCACGTGCTTGGCCCTCGGCTGGTCGGACATGTCGGTCACGGCCAACCCCCTTTCCCGCGTGGTTGCCGCTCACTCCCCTTTCCTCGGTCGGTGGGCAGGTCCTGCCGGTGTCGGATGCAGTCAGGTCCCCGCCCGCCCGTCGAACCTGGCGCCGGGGAAGGTGCGCCAGGGCCGATAGCCGAGCGGACCGAGGCCAAACGGCACCCGGGTCGGTCATGACCCATTTCTCAGAACAGTCCGGGGAGAACCTCCTCCCGGGCCTGCGCGTAGTCGTCCTCGTGCTCGTCCAGGTAGCGCTGCCAGGCCTGCGCGTCCCAGATCTCCAGGCGGGTGATCGCGCCGATCACCACGCAGTCCTTGTTCAGCCCGGCGTAGCGGCGCAGTTCGGGAACGATGCTGACGCGCCCCTGGCCGTCCGGCCGCTGCTCGTCGGTGCCCGCGAACAGGTAGCGCTGGTATGCCCGGACCGCCTCATTGGTCAGGGGAGCCTCCGCCACCTTGCGGGCCATCTGCTCGAACTCCGCGCGTGGGAACACGTAGAGGCAGTGGTCCTGGCCCTTGGTGACCATGAGACCCCCTGCGAGCGCGTCCCGAAACTTCGCCGGCAGCGTCAGCCGACCCTTGTCGTCCAGCTTGGGGGTGTGCGTGCCGAGGAACACCGGACGCCCACCTCCAACCCGAACCAGGTCCCCGGGCAGGGACCGGACCGGCGATGGGGCCCCCGTTCGCCCCACCGGCCGCCACACTACCCCACTTTCCGCCACAGTCAACGGCGACAGGCCCGGCCGGATCCGGTTTTCTCGACGGTTTCCGCAGGTAGAAGCGATGGGGGTGGGAGTGGGGCGGGATCGGGGTCACTCCACCCGGCGACACCCCGGTGATCGTCTGAGAAGCCCCGAGAGGCCCCTTCCGGGCCCGAGGTGGGGCCTGGTGGGTGGGCGCGTGGGGCAGAGTGGGTGACCCAGGTGGGGCAACGTGGGTGGGGCGGCGGGGCGGGTGGTGCCCGGCGGGTGGGAGGGCGGGTGGGTGGGTGGTGCACGGCCTGCGGTTAGCGCGGATAGTGGACGTGCCGGTCGGCAGCAGGGTCGGGTGGCGGGTGGAATCGCGACTCCGGTGAACGGCGGTTCACGGAATTACGTCGATTCCTTGGGGCGCTTCGCTCCGATTTGACACACTGCTGGGAACGCTGACGCCACGCGAGCACCCTCGCGGTGGCCTTTGGAGGGCGAAGTTGACGTCGAGTACCCCGCCTACCACCCAGGCCGGTGTGCCTGAGCCGCAGCCGTCGCCGCTCGGCCGGTTGCACGACATCGTGCAGCGGATCGCGGCCAACGTCGAGCACGTGCTGGTGGGCAAGCCCGAGGTGGTGCGGATCGCGCTGGTCACCCTGCTGGCCGAGGGCCACCTGCTGGTCGAGGACGTGCCGGGCGTCGGCAAGACGTCGCTGGCCAAGGCGCTGGCCCGGTCCATCGACTGCACGGTCAGCCGGGTGCAGTTCACCCCGGACCTGCTGCCCAGCGACATCACCGGCGTCTCCATCTTCAACCGCAACACCAGCGACTTCGAGTTCCGGCCGGGCCCGGTGTTCGCCAACATCGTGGTCGGCGACGAGATCAACCGCGCCTCCCCGAAGACCCAGTCGGCGCTGCTGGAGTGCATGGAGGAGCACCAGGTCACCATCGACGGGCAGACCTACCCGCTCGGCTCCCCGTTCATGGTCATCGCCACCCAGAACCCGATCGAGATGGAGGGCACCTACGCCCTGCCGGAGGCGCAGCGGGACCGCTTCACCTGCCGGGTCTCGATCGGCTACCCCGACCCGCAGGCCGAGCTGGCCATGGTCGACGAGCACGCCGGCCGCGACCCGCTGGAGGACCTCCAGCCGGTGTCGGACGCCGAGCAGATCAAGCAGCTGGTGGCCATGGTCCGCGGCGTGCACCTGTCGCCGGAGATCAAGCGGTACGCGGTCGAGCTGGTGTCGGCCACGCGGCGGCTGCCGGAGCTGCGGCTGGGCGCGTCGCCGCGCTCGACCCTGCACCTGGTGCGGGCCGCGCGGGCGCAGGCGGCGCTGGCCGGCCGCGAGTTCGTGGTGCCGGACGACGTGCACGCGGTCGCGGTGCCGGTGCTGGCCCACCGCCTCGTGCTGACGGCCGAGGCGCTGGCCGCGCGGCGCTCCCCCGCCGACCTGATCCGCAGCGTGCTGCAACGTGTGGTGATCCCGCACGGCGGCGCCAACGGCCAGCAGGCCTCGCAACCGCTGGCCGCGCCCAACGGCCGCTGGTTCGGGACCCGGCAAGGGCGTTGATGAAGGTGCTCGCCGGACTGACGACCCGCGGACGCTGCCTGATGGCGGCGGGACTGGCGGCGGGCGTCTGCTCCCTGGTGCTCAACGAACGCGACCTGCTGCGCATCGCGGTGTTCGTGGTGGCGCTGCCCGTGCTGGCCGCGGTGCTCACCGCGCGCTCACGGGTCGGCCTGTCGGCGGCCCGCACCGTGCTGCCCGACCGCGTGCCCGTCGGCTCCACGGCCGAGGTGCGCATCGACATCCGTAGCGACGGCCGGCTGCCCACCGGCGGCCTGCTGCTGGAGGACGGCGTCCCGTACGCGCTGGGCGCACGGCCCCGCTTCGTGCTGGAGCGGCTGCCGCGGCATCACCAGGTGCCGCTGCGCTACCAGCTGCGGCCGGTGCTGCGCGGCATCCAGCACGTCGGCCCGCTGCTCGGCCGTATCACCGACCCGTTCGGCATGGCCGAGTTCGACCGTGAACTGGCCGGCAGTACCCGCCTCGTCGTGGTGCCGCGCGTGCACCAGCTGCTGGGCCTGCCCGGCGGCGCCGGCATGGGCGCGGGCGAGGAGGGCGCCGTCCGACTGCGCTCGGGGCAGGGCGAGGACGACGCCGTGGTGCGCCAGTACCGGCACGGCGACGACCTGCGCAAGGTGCACTGGCGGTCCTCGGCCCGTCGGGACGAGCTGATGGTGCGCCTGGAGGAGAAGCCGTGGCGCGGCGGCACGACCGTGCTGCTCGACCACCGCTCGGCCGCGCACCGCGGCACCGGCCCGACCAGCAGCCTGGAGTGGGCCATCTCGCTGACCGCCAGCATCTGCCTGCACCTGCACCGCCAGGGGCACCAGGTGCGGCTGGT
>DATJJB010000881.1:0-4810 GCA_035492655.1 Kutzneria sp.
CCTGCGCTCCGACGCGCGCGAGGCCAAGCGCGGCAACGTGTCCAGCCCGCTGAAGGCCGCACTCGACACGCTTCGTGACCTGCGCAACGAGATCCGCATGATCGTCGACCACGGCGGCATCACCGGCGGCTCCTATCGGGATGAGCTGGCCCGCTGGTACACCCCGTTCAACGCCTTCCTGTCCATCGGCCCGCCGCTGCGCCGCATCGAGGAGATGACCGCGCTGCTGGAGGCCGACGTGCTGCGCGTGCTCGGGCCGGGTGTCCGGGTGTCGCTCGGCGAGACGTTCCTGGTCGACGCCACTTCCGTGCCGGCCCCGCCGATCGCCGTCACCACGCTCATCGAGGCCCGCATCCCCGACGTCGACCTCAACCGCAGCGCCAATCCGCTGCTGCGCTACCTCAAGGCCACCGGCCAGTGCCGGCCGTTCCACATTCCGGACGAGGGTGCGGAGTCGTTCGAGAGCGGTGGCGTCGCCGTCACCGCGCGGCCGTACCACGTGATCGACGCCGCCGACCGGCCGCATCCCGCCCGGTTCGCCTACGGCGTGCCCACCGAGTACGTTCACTGGGTGACCGCCGCCGGCATCCGTCCCGGCGTCGGCTCGGTGACGCTGGAGGACTCCGACGCCATCGCGCGGGCCGCGCTGGCCGTGCGGACCGTTCCGCTGGCGAACGTTGGGAGGCTGGCGTGACCGGTGCCGACTCCGGGCTGCTGGCCCCGACCTGGGCCGGCACGCCGGTGGCCGAGTCGACCGGCGACGAGGCGTGGCTGCAGGCCATGGTGGACGTGGAGGCGGCGCTGGCCCGGGCCCAGGCCCGGCTCGGCATCGTGCCCGACAGCGCGGCCAAGGCCATCTCCGCCGTGTCGGCCGAGCAGTTGGACGTCGTGGCGTTGGCGCAAGCCGCGCGTGGGGCGGCGAACCCGGTGGTGCCCTTCGTGCCGGCCCTGATGAAGCTGGTGCCGGCCGAGGCCGCCGAGTACGTGCATCGGGGCTCCACCAGCCAGGACATTCTCGACAGTGCCACGATGCTGGTCGTGCAGCGGGTTCGGTCGCTGGTGCTGGCCGATCTCCGCCGCTGCGCGGCGGCGTTGGCCCGGCTGGCCGCGGACCACCGCTCGACCTTGATCGCCGGCCGGACCCTGACCCAGCACGCCGTGCCCACGACGTTCGGGCTGAAGGCGGCCGGCTGGCTGTCGCTCGTGCTGGACGCGATCGAGCGGGTCGAGGCCCTGGTGTTGCCGGCCCAGCTCGCCGGCGCCGCGGGAACCCTTGCCGCGTATGCGGAGTACGGCCAGTTGGCCGGTGTTTCCGGTGGTGTGGCGCTGATCGCCCCCTTCGCCGCGGAGCTCGGGCTGGCCGAGCCGGTCGGCCCGTGGCACACCGTCCGCACGCCGATCATCGATGTCGGCCACGCGTTGCAGTTCGCCGCCGGCGCGCTGGGCAAGATCGGTATCGACGTGCAGGTGCTGTCCCGTACGGAGATCGGCGAGGTCGCCGAGCCCGCCGCCGATGGGCGGGGCGCGTCCTCGGCCATGCCGCAGAAGCGCAATCCCGTGCTCGCCACGCTGATCGTCACCGCCGCGCGGCAGGTGCCCGCGCACGTCTGCGTGCTGGCCGCCAGCATGGTCGCCGAGGACGAACGCCCCGGTGGGGCTTGGCATGCCGAGTGGCAGCCCCTGCGCGAGGCGCTCCGTCTGGTCGGTGGCGCGGCCTTCACGGCCGCTGAGCTGTTGGAGGGCCTGGAGGTCTTTCCGGAGCGCATGGCCGCCAACCTCGCGTTGACCGGCGGAGCCATCGTCAGTGAACGGCTCAACGTCGCGCTGGCTCCGGTGTTGGGCAAGGCCGCCGCCAAGAAGGTGCTCGCCGAGGCGTCCCGCGAGGCCGCCGCCACCGGGAAATCGCTGCGCGAGGCGCTGGCCGGCCGGATCGAGGTCCAGCTGCCGTTGGACGACCTCCTCGACCCCGCCCACTATGTCGGCGACGCGCCGGCACTGGTGGACCGGGTGGTGGCCAGGTACCGGAACTAGGCTGTTCGGCCCCTTTTTCTGTCAAGCATCAAAATCTTGCGGGAAGCCGTCCGTATCTTGTCCGATTTTCGCCGTGGCCGGGTGCGAAGATCCGAATCGTTGGCCGCCACGCCAGCGAAAGGACACCGAGTTGCCCGCATTACGAACGCTGCTCGCGGTGGTGGCGACGGCCGTTGCGGCCGTGCTGACGCCGGTGCCGGCGGTCGCGGCATCGGCGCCGCCGACGCCGCGCGCAGCAGAGCACGTCTGTCCGCAGAAACCGAGGCCGGGCGAGGTGACGTGTTTCGCCCTCCAGCGCACGGATGTCAAGGGCGCGGCCGGCGTGCACGCCGACGCGGCGCCGACCGGCTACGGACCGAGCGACCTGGACAGCGCTTACAACCTGCCGTCGGAGACCGCCGGTGACGGCCAGACGGTGGCCATTGTCGACGCCTACGACTACCCGAACGCCGAGCAGGAACTGGCGATCTACCGCCAGCAGTACGGACTTCCGGCCTGTACCACGGCCAACGGCTGCTTCCGCCGGGTGGACCAGCGCGGCGGCGTGAACTACCCGCCGCCGAACTCGTCCTGGCAGCACGAGGAGGCACTCGACCTGGACATGGTGTCCGCGGTCTGCCCACGCTGCCACATCATCCTGGTCGAGGCCGACGACCCGCAGGTGCCGAACATGGGCGCGGCGGTGAACCAGGCGGTGGCCATGGGGGCGAAGTACGTCTCCAACAGCTACGGCGCCGACGAGGACCCGTCCGAGCTGGAGATCGACAGCGCCTACTACGACCATCCCGGCGTGGTGATGACGGTCAGCTCCGGCGACTACGGCTACGGCGTGGAGTTCCCGGCTTCGTCGCCGCACGTCACGGCGGTGGGCGGCACCACGTTGCAGCGTGACGGAAGCACCCGCGGCTGGACCGAGTCGGCCTGGGACCAGGCCGGCAGCGGCTGTTCCGCGTACGAGGCGAAGCCGGCATTCCAGCAGGATTCGGGCTGTGCCAAGCGAACCGTGGCCGATGTGTCCGCGGTGGCCGATCTGGACACGCCGGTCGCGGTGTACGTGCAGGGCGGCTGGGTGGTGATGGGCGGCACCAGCGTGTCCTCGCCGATCATCGCCGGCGTCTACGCCCTCGCCGGCGCCCCGCCGGCCGGCTCGTACCCGAACACCTTCCCGTACAAGGACTCCCGGGCTTTGCACGACGTCTCGGGCGGGGCCAACGGTCAGTGCACGCCGGTCTACCTGTGCCAGGGCGGCGCGGGCTACGACGGTCCGACCGGTCTCGGCTCGCCCAACGGCATCGCCGCATTCACCGCCGGCCCAACGGGTTCGGTCACCGGCACGGTCACCGACAACACCGGGAAAGCGCTGTCCGGGGCCCAGGTAAAGGTGGGTGACCTGTCGGCCAACACCGACGCCGCCGGCCACTTCGCACTGGACGTGCCGGCCGGCACCTACAACGCCACAGCCAGCAAGTTCGGCTACCAGGACGCGTCGGTGAGCGGGATCGCGGTCGGCGATGGCCAGACCGTGACGGCGAACTTCACCCTCGCGGCCATCCCGACGACCACGATTTCCGGGGTGGTGCGGGACGGTTCCGGCCACGGCTGGCCGCTCGCGGCCCAGGTGCAGGCCGCCGGGCAGCCGACCACGGTGACGCACACCGATCCCGTCAGCGGCCGATACGTGCTGACCGTGCCGCAGGGCGCCGCCTACACCGTGCAGGTAGATCCGTCCTATCCCGGCTATCTCCAGGATTCCGAACAGGTCCAGGTCGGCAAGGGTGCTGTCGGGCACGACGTGGGGATCAAGGTCGACCCGGTGACCTGTGGGGCGCCGGGCTACGGCAACAAGTTCAGCGGTGGGACCGAGTCGTTCGACGGATCGTCCACACCGGACGGTTGGACCGTGCGTAACGACGTGTCGGGTGGCCGGCCGTGGGAGTTCGACAACCCCGGCCGCCGCGACAACAGCACCGGCGGCAGCGGCAACTTCGCCATCACCGAGAGCAATCTCGACGGCGGCGACCAGGACACCACGCTGACCAGTCCGATGTACGACCTCAGCACGGCGGCCAACCCGACGCTGACCTTCGGCACCGACTTCGAGGCGTACGGCGACAGCATGAACGCCTCCGCTGAGTACACGGTGGACGGCGGGGCGACCTGGACGCCGGTGTGGCGGCACAACACGCAGGACACCTCGGGCAAGCAGGTGCTGCCGCTGCCGCCGGTGTTGTTGTCACGGCCGCCCGGGTTGTCGAACTCCCACGGCCGACCGCCCGGCACGTCGTTGCGCACGGTCCAACCGTCCGGTGTGGACGATCCGTCGAACGACTCGGTCCCACCGCTGAACTTGTTGCCGTAGCCCGGCGCCCCACAGGTCACCGGGTCGACCTTGATCCCCATGTCGTGCCCGACAGCACCCTTGCCGACCTGGACCTGTTCGGAATCCTGGAGATAGCCGGGATAGGACGGGTCGACCTGCACGGTGTAGGCGGCGCCCTGCGGCACGGTCAGCACGTATCGGCCGCTGACGGGATCGGTGTGCGTCACTGTGGTCGGCTGCCCGGCGACCTGCACCTGGGCCGCGAGCGGCCAGCCGTGGCCGGAACCGTCCCGCACCACCCCGGAAATCGTGGTCGTCGGGATGGCCACGAGAGTGAAGTTCTCCGTCACGGTCTGGCCATCGCCGACCGCAATCCCGCTCACCGACGCGTCCTGGTAGCCGAACTTGCTGGCTGTGGCGTTGTAGGTGCCGGCCGGCACGTCCAGTGCGAAGTGGCCG
>DATJJB010000882.1:0-3532 GCA_035492655.1 Kutzneria sp.
GCCGCCGTCGGCGTCGGCGCCAAGCGCTTCATCGACGACCGGATCCTGTTGGAGGCCAAGCGATTGCTCATCCACACCGACCTGACCGCCGCCTCCGTCGGCCAGCGCCTCGGCTTCCCCCGCGCCACCACGTTCACCAAGTTCTTTCGCCTGCACACCAACCAGACGCCCAGCGAGTTCCGTGCGTCCTAGGGCCGGTGGATGCGCAGGCCCAGGCCGCCGGCGAGGAGCAGGACGGCGCCGGCGACGAGCACCAGCACGGCCCCGTTGACGGCGCCGGCGGTCCAGTCCCAGATGGCCTCGGGCACCGCGATGGTCACGCCGAGCACGCCGCCGACCAGCAGGATGGGCATGCGGTCGGCGAGGTAGCAGCCGAAGCAGACGAGGGCGACGACCAGCGTGGTCGTGTACTGGATGAACGCGTGCTCGGGGAACTGGGCGCCGATCAGGGCGAGCGCGGTGGCGACGCCGACGGCGACGGCGCGGTGGCGGATGACGTCGAAGGCGACCAGGACGGCCCAGAGGGCGGCGACGAGCAGCAGGCCGCCACCGGTCCAGGAGGAAGAGAAGCCGACGAGGTCGACGAGCCCGACAACCGTTGCGCCGCAGGCGATGCCGGCGACGGGCAGGGCGAACAGCGCGGGCCACGCGGCGTAGCCGACGACGGCGAGCACCAGCGCGGCAAGGCCGCCGGCCAAGGCCGGATGGGTGTCGAAGGCGACGGAGCCGGCCAGACCGCCGGTCACGGCGCCGAGCGCCAGCAGCACGCCGGTGACCCGGTTGCGCAGGGCGACGGCGGCACCGATCAACAGCACGGTCACGCCGACCAGCAGCCACACCCGGCCGGCGTGCGAGAAGGAATCCCAGGAGGTGCCGACGACCAGCGCGGCGCCGGCCACCAGCAGCGCGCCGCCGACGTAGCCGATGACCTCGGCGATGCGGCGGCGGATCGGGGTGCTCGGCTCGGCATCGGACAGCGCGTTGCGAACGGCGTCGGCTTCCTGCTGCGAGAGCGTGCCGGCCAACACCAGCTCACCCAGTGCGCGTTCCTGACCGTGCGCGAGCTTCGTCATGCATCGCGGGTACCCGTTTTGCTGACGCGCAATCGCACAACCGTGCCGAAAGCGGCCGATGACCGCACCTGCACCAGATCGCACAGCTGGTTGACCATCCACATGCCGCGCCCGCGGGGCTGGGCCAGTGTCGGACGACGACGGCCGACCAGCGGATCGGTGATCACGCCTTCGTCCCGGACCTCGCACACCAGGTCGTCGTCCTCGGTCCACAGCCGCACCATGCCGCCGCCGCCACCATGGTCGACGCTGTTGACCATCACCTCGTGCACGGCCAGCGTGAACCGCTCGACGGCGTCGGCGTCCAGCCCGAACCGCCGCGCCTTGCCGGCGGCGTTCTCCCGCACGCCGGTCACGCTGTCCAGGTCGAAGCGTACGAACGTGGTGGAGCCGAACGGTTCCGGCAGCGGCTGGGCCAGCGTGCCGTCGCCTCCCTCGTCGAAGCCGGGATTGGGCTCGTCGGCCCACCACGGGTGGTTGGCGCGGGCACGGGCCAGCACCGGTTCCGGCTGCGTCGCCGCGTACGGGCACAGCAGCTGCCAGTCGGTGGTGGTGAACTCGGTGTTCAGCAGCATCTCGTGCTGGTGGCACTCGGCGATCGCGGGTGCGCCGCGGTCCTCGTGCACCGGCTCGGCCACGCCACGACAGGGCCGGCCGTTGTTGCGGTCCACCAGCTCCCGCCACAGCGGGATGAGCCGCGCCGGGTTGCGGCCGGCCTCGCCCATGTCCAGAAAGCCGACCTTGCCGCCGTCCGGGCCCAGCTCGTCACGGACCGCGTCCAGCCGGGCCGACGGCAGGATCACCAGCTGGGCGGCGTCCTCGGCCAGCCCGGCGCGCACGAAACCGGTCACACTGGTGACGAACCCTTCCAAGCTGTCATAGCTGAAGGCATCGTGCCGGAACACCACCGCGCAACCGTATGCCCTAGCGGCCGACGGGCCGCATTCAGGCCGTCACGAACTTGGCCAGCCGGTCGGCCAGCCGCTCGCGGGACTGGCAGCGCGGCGGGTCGGGCTGGCCCGGGCAGTTGCCCACCACGACCTCGTCGACGAAGTGCCGGATCCGCCCCGGCGTCGGCAGCGGGTCGGGGCCCAGGTAGCTCAGCACGACCGGGCCGTCCAGGGTGTCGATCTCCAGCCCGACCGACCAGCCGTGCCGCTCGTCCCAGACCAGCATCAGGTCGTGCTCGACGAACAGCGGGTGGCGGGTGGGCAGCGCGATGTAGGCCGAGGCCAGGTCGCCCACCTCGTGGTACATCGCGTCCGCGGACACGCCCAACAGGCGCGCGACAGTCGCGACATATCTGCCGAGGCCCAGGGCCGCCTCGCTGTCAGGTGCGACGTTCATGACTCGCCCCCCGTTCGTACTGGGTCAATCGGGGATACCCGGACGAGTGATAACCTAAACGTGATGTGACCCGGGTCACATTAGAGGCATGGTGAAGGCCACCTCGGTGCCGTTCGACCTGCGACTCAGGCTCACCTTCGCGGCCAGCGCCCGGATCAGGGCCAGTCCTCGGCCCCGGTCCCCGGGGTCCTCGGGCTGCGGTCGCCACGTTCCGTAGTCGCGAACCCGGCCGTGCACCGCGCCGGCCTCGTCCCGGGACAGCCACAGGTCCACCGACCCCGGCTCGCCCGCGCGGTAGCCGTGCTCGATCGCGTTGGCCGCCGCCTCGCCGACCACCAGCTGCAGGTCCTCCAGCAGCTCGCCGGACAGTCCCGCCGCGGCCGCCCAGTCCCGGACCACCTTGCGCATACCGGCCAGCTCGCCCGCGAGGCCGCTGAACCGCAGGGCCAGCGGGGCGACCTTGGTCGCCCCGTCCACGTCCTCGCGTCTCGACCCGTTCACCTGACCTCCGGTGATCAGGCTATCCAGCCTCGGAGGCCGCTGCCAGTGAACCGGGGGCGGGCCGGGCCGGTATATGGGTGGGCAGTTCGCCTCCGGCGGGCTGGCGACGGGCACCGGATGAGTGGAGTTGGCATGCTCAGTCAGCACGAACGCCGTCAGCTGGACGCGATCGAGCGGGGTCTGGCCGCCCAGTACCCGGCGCTCGCCACCCGGCTCAGCGGCAGCGTGCTCGACCGGTACCGCTGGGCGCTGGAGGCGATGTGGGTCTTCGGCCTGTGCTGCTTCGTGCTCGGCATCGTCGTCAACAGCGGCGAGCTGGGTCTGTCCGGGCTCGCCCTGCTCATCGCCGGCATGCTGTTGCGTCACCGCAAGTACCTCTACAACCTGTTCAGCGGTTAGGCCCTGAGCTTCTCCAGCGTCTTGGCCACCCGGTTGACCCGGGTCTCCGGCTTCTTGGCCTCCTCGATCCACCGCACGTACTCCTTGCGGTGCGTGAAGGGCAGTCCGTCGAAGATCTTGTGTGCTTCCGGATCCGCGGCCAGGGCATCTTCGAGGTCCTTCGGGACCTCGACCTCGCGGGGCGCCGTGTCCAGCGTGACGTCGACTTCGAC
>DATJJB010000883.1:0-9265 GCA_035492655.1 Kutzneria sp.
CAGTGTGGTGATGGCGATGAGCACGAAACAGGTCCAAAGACCCTGGCCGGCCGGACGTTCCCACTCCAGCCAGTGCAGCGCGGCGGTGGCGACGCCGGCCCAGGCGAAGGTGAAGGCCCAGAAGCTCGGGGCGAAGCGGAGCCGGACGTAACGGGGCAGCAGGCGCAGCTGGGCCAGCACCATCAGCAGACCGTAGCCGCCGAGCAGGGCGGCCACGGTGTCGACGCGGTCGCCGAACAGGGCGAAGTAGGCGAGGCTGGCCACCGCGGCCGGCGCGACCTCGATGGCGATGGTCGGCGTCAGCGGGTCGGGCAGCGGCGGCCGGAACACCAGCCGGCCCAGGATCAGCGAACCCAGGATCAGCCACGAGATGATGCCGAAACCCAGTAGCAGCACGCCGAATTCGTGCTGACCGACGGTGGCGGCGCTGGCCGCGGCCACGAAGCCGCCGGCCGCGCTTGGCAGGAAGTAACCGGGGTGCAGCTGGTCGAAGTCCATGCCGGCGTAGATCAGCTGGCCGGTGAACCACGAGCCGTGCAGGACGATCAGCACCGCGAACACGTCGACGATCACCGTCGCGGCCGGGCGGGGGAGCGTCTGGCCGGCGATCAGCATCGGCGTGATCAGGGCCAGCGCGGCGAACGGGCCGCCGATCGGGTCGACCAGGTCCTTGACCAGCGCCCGCTGCGTGATGGCGTACGTGCCGTAGAAGCCGAGGACGACGGCCCAGAGCACGGTCGCGACGGCCAGCAGCACGAGGCCGACAGCGGTCGGCGCGTAGCCCTGCGCGGCGGCGGTCAGCCACGTGCCGCCCAGCCCCGCGGTGCCGAACGCCGTGCCGAACAGGTTCAACGGAATCTTCCGCACCACTGCCTCCTCGTGCCGTGCAGTGGTGACCGTAGTCCGTTTGAACCTAACGTACAAACTGGCGGGGGTTGTGGAGTTATGTGCTAAACGATTACGCTCATAACATGGATCTGGTGCTCGGCTTCGTCAACTCGCACGACGGCTCGGCGGTCGATCCCAGTCGGGTGGACCGCTTCATGGACGGCGCGCACTACCGCGAGTGGCTGGCCGGGCGCGGGCTGCCGGCCGAGGCCTCGGACGCCGACGCGGCGGCGGCCCGGGAGCTGCGGGAGGCGTTGATCGACGTGGTCCGCACGCACAACGCCGACGTCGAGCCCGATCGGTTGGCCGAGGCCGAGGAACGCTTGCGGCGCATGGCTTTACGGCATCCGCTGACGCCGGTGATCACCGCTTCCGGCGTCGAACTGCGGCCGGCCCAGCCCGGGGTCTTCGGCGAGGTGCTGGCGGCCGTGGTCGAGCTGTCGCTGTCCGGGAAATGGGCGCGGCTCAAGACCTGCCGGGCGCACCCCTGTCGGTGGGTGTTCGTCGACCAGACCCGCAACGGCTCGGCCGTCTACTGCTCGCCGGGGTGCGCCTCCAAGGCGGCGATGCGGGCGTACCGCGAGCGGAAGAAGGCTGGTGCCGGCCCAGCCGCGCCCTGATCTCCGCACCGTGCTCGTCCAGCTCGGGCGGAGTCGGCCACCACGATTCCGTCCAGAGAGCCGGCATGCCGGATCTGGGGACTTCCGGGCCCGATCTCGGGGTCCGCTGTCGTGCGGCGGAACCTAGCTTTTGGGTATGACACTGGTGTTGTTGGACCACCCGAACCTGGCCAAGTCGCGGATCAACGCGGCGCTGGCCGACGCCGTCGCCGGCCTGCCCGGGGTGACGCTGCACGACCTGCACGTCTCCTACCCGGACCGCGTCATCGATGTGCCGCGTGAGCAGCGGCTCGTGTCGAAGCACGACCTGATCGTCTTCCAGTTCCCGTTCCACTGGTACGCGGTGCCGGCGCTGCTCAAGCAGTGGATGGACGAGGTGCTGGTGGGCGGCTTCGCCTACGACGGGCCGCGCGGGCTGCTGGCCGGCAAGACGTTGCAGGTGGTGACGTCCACCGGTGGCGTCGAGGAGGCGTACCGGGAAGGCGGTTTCCACCGGTTCCCGATGGAGGTGTTGTTGGCGCCGCTGGAGAACACCGCCCGTCGGGTGGGCATGGACTTCGCGCCGCCGCTGGTGTTGCACGACGTGCGCGGCGTCACCGACGCCGAGCTGGCCGCGCATGCGGCGCGGTACCGGGATGTGCTGGCATCATCAGCGGTGTGCCTCACCGCGTGACCATCCTGGCCTTCGACGGCGTGACGATGATCGACGTCGCCGGGCCGTCCGACGTGTTCGGCCACGCCAACCGGCTCGGCGCCGAGTATGAACTGCGGGTCGTGTCGCCGGACGGGCAGCCGGTCCGGACCGCCAGCGGCACCACCTTGGGGGTGGACGGTCCGGTCGACAGTCCTCAAGGGACAGTGCTCGTGCCCGGTGCCTACGGCATGGTCGACTTTCCGTTCGGCGGGGCGTTGGTGGATGCCGTGCGGCAGCTGGTTTCTCGCGCTTCGCGGATCACCTCCGTGTGCACGGGATCTTTTCTGCTGGCCGAGATCGGATTGCTGGACGGCCGCAAGGCGACGACGCATTGGCGTCAGGTCTCGTTGTTCGCCCAACGGTATCCGCGGGTCGCCGTGCAGTCCGACGCCTTGTACGTGCGCGACGGCTCCGTTGTCACCTCGGCCGGCGTCAGCTCCGGCATTGACCTGGCGCTCGCGTTGGTCGAGGAGGACCACGGCCCTTCCCTCGCCGCCGAGGTTGCCCGGTCCATGGTCGTGTTCATGCAGCGCCCCGGCGGGCAGTCCCAGTTCTCCGCGCCGTCACGGGCTCACGTCGGCCAGGACAGTCCACTTCGGACGCTGCTGGACGCCGTCGCACTCGACCCCGCCGAGCATTGGACGGTGAGCACCATGTCCGCCAAGGCTTCCGTCAGTCCTCGGCAGCTCTCCCGGCTGTTCCACGACGAGATCGGCACCACCCCCGCCCGCTATGTCGAGCTCGTCCGTCTGGAGGCCGCCCAGGACCTGTTGGCCCGCGGCCACACCGTCGCCTCCGCCGCCGCCCGCAGCGGCTTCGGCAGCGACGAGACGCTGCGCCGGGTGTTCGTACAGCGCCTCGGTATTACCCCCGGGGCGTATCGGGCTCAGCACTGAAACAGGAAAGCCCCGCGCCCGCAAGGCCGGCAGGCGAACACATAGGCCGAGCCGGTGCCGAAGTTCATTTCCGTGCGGTAGTCGTGGCCCTGCTCCAGCTGGACCACAAATTCCATTTCATGGTCGCAGGAAGGACAGTTCGGCGTCTCCTCGTTCTGGATCCATGCCGGTTCCCCGCCGAGCTGGCCGAGAACCTCCTGATTGGGAAACGCATCCCTGTACTCGCCGTCGAAGTCGGCCAGCCGGACCGCCGACACCTCGCCCAAGCGGGTCTCACCGGCCGGCGCGGCCAGTGGCACCAGGTCCCCTTTCGCCACCACCACGGCGTTCGCGCCACCGCCGGCTGACCACGCGTCGCACATGCCGGGGTCGTCCGCGCACATGAACACCGCCAGCGTCGGGCCGTCCGGCAGCGGCAGCTGGGCCAGGAACTGCTGCGGCGCACCGCATTCGGCACACATCGGCCATTCGGTCCCCGCCGGCAGCAGGGGCAGGCCGCCGGTTCTCATGGCCGGGGAGTCCTCATCGGCCGGGCCGGCGTACATCATGAGCGTGGTCACGGGGGTGGAGCTTAGAGGGCGGGCCGTGCACGATCATCCGGCGACGATCTCGGTCAGCGCTTGGCGGGCTGCCGCGGCCTTGGCTGGATCGGCGAGGTCGGCCTTGGAGGGCAGGATCGACGTGAGCCCCCAGACCCGGCCACGGGCCCAGGTGGCGTCGTCGACGGCGAGGAGCTTGCGGAACTCCTGCCGCGCCTCAGCCGGCAGAAAGCCCCACGCGGCAATGAGATCGCAGGCGGGGTCGCCGACGGCCAGTGTGCCGAAGTCGATGACGGCGGCCAGGCGGCCGTCCTTCGCGATCATGTTGGCGCCCACGGGATCCCCGTGCACCCACGTCGGCGGGCCGTCCCAGGTCGGCGCGTCGAGCCCGGCCTGCCACACCTCGGTCACGGCGTCGACGTCGAAAAACCCGTCCAGCACGGCGATCCGTTCCCGCAGCCGGGAAGCGACGACCGGCGAGTCACGGTCGTCGTGCAGGTCGACGCCGCGGAACCCGTTGCTCCACTCGGGCGGCGGCCCGTCGGTGGCGTCGATCTCGCGTAGTGCCAACAGAAAGTCGGCGAGGTCGACGGCCGCCTGGCGGAAGTCGGTGAGCCGATCGGCGTTCGTGCCGTCGATCCAGCCGTAGACCGACCAGGGGAACGGATAGCCCTCGCCGGGCCGGCCCTGGCCCAGCGGCGTGGGCACGGCCAGCGGCAGGTGCGGAGCCAACTCGGGCAGCCAGCGCTGCTCCCGCGTGACCTGCCCGGTCCAGCGGGCGAACCGCGGCATCCGCAGCAGTTTGTCCGCACCCAGCCGAAAACTGATGTTGTCGACGCCGGATGACGGCACCGGCGTCACCTCGAGCTCGGCCCACTCCGGGAACTGAGCGGCCACCAGACGTCGGGCCTGCGGGATGTCGACGTGCACGGACAACGGGGCAGCTCCTCAGCGGGTCGGCGTGCCTCCATCACACCGCACGTGTCGAGGCAATTACCGGCAACTCCCGCAGGCCGTGCACCAGAGTGCTGGTCCGCCGGCGCAGATCGGCCGGCTCGACGGCCAGCCGCAGCGACGGGAACCGGGCCAGCAGCCGGCCGATGGCGATCTCGCCCTCCAACCGGGCCAGCGGCGCGCCAAGGCAGTAGTGGATGCCGTGCCCGAAGGCCAGATGCCCACCGGCCGGCCGGGTCACGTCCAGCTGGTGCGGGTCGTCGAAGCGGGCCTCGTCGGCGTTGGCGGCCAGCAGCGAGATCATCACGAACTCGCCGGCCGGGATCTCGACGTCGTCCACGGCGACGGCCTCGGTGGTGAACCGCAACGTGGCGATGTGGATGGGACTGCCGATGCGCAGGAACTCCTCGATCGCGCCGGGCAGCAGGCCGGGATCGCCGCGCAGCAGCTCCTGTTGCTTGGGGTTGGTCAGCAGCTGGTGCACGGTGTTGCCGAGCAGGTGCACGGTGGTCTCGTGGCCGGCGAACAGCAGCAGGAAGGCCATCGACACCAGCTCGTCCTCGGACAGCTGGTCGCCCTCGTCCGACACGTGCACCAGATCGCTGAGCAGGTCCTCGGTCGGCGCCGCCCGCTTGGCCCGGATCAGCTCCCGCAGCAGCCGATCCTGGTCCCGGGCCGCGGTTGCTAACGGTTCACCCGTTACGCCGGACACGAAGACCTTGCTCCAGGCCCGGATCCGTGAGTGGTCCTCAGCCGGCACGCCGAGCAGCTCGCTGATCACCGCGATGGGCAGCGGGAACGCGAACGACTCGATCAGCTCGGTCTCGCCGTCGATGCCGGCCAGCAGCTCGTCGACGATCCCTTCGATTCGCGGCCGCAGCCGGCTCACCGCCCGGCTGGTGAACGCCTTCGTGACCAGCTTGCGCAGCCGGGTGTGGTTGGGCGGGTCGTCGTTGAGCATGTGCTCGGACAGCTTCGTGCCGTAGCCGGCGGCCGCGTTCGGTGGGAACAACGGCCGCGCCCGCACCACGTCCTTGCTCAGCCTGCGATCGTCGAGCAGCGCCCGGGCCTGGGCATGGTCGGTCACCAGCCAGCCGGGCACCCCGTCGGGCATGGTCACGCGGCGCAGCGGCCCCTGGCGGCGCATCTCGTCGTACAGCGGCCACGGGTCCTGGATCCACGCCTTGTCGAGCTTCACCTCGTCCATGGTGCCAGCGGGTCAGGGAGAAATGGCCGTTTCGACCGGCAATCCCGCATCCTCTTTCACCTGCTTCATGGTCAGGTGCGAGGTCAGCCGGGCCACGCCCGGCAGCAGCGACAGCGTGTCGGTGTGCAGCCGCTCGTACGCCGCGATGTCGGCGACCGCGACGCGCAGCAGGTAGTCCGGATCGCCGAACAGCCGCATCGCCTCCACCACCTCGGGCAGCTCGGCGATCCGGCGCTCGAACTCCGCCACCGTCGGCCGGTCCTCCTTGGCCATCACCACGCTGACGAACGCCTGGAAGCCGCGGCCGACCGCCGCCGGGTCCAGCCGGGCCCGGTAGCCGCGGATCACACCGTCCTGCTCGAGTCGGTTCACCCGGCGCAGGCACGGCGACGGCGTGAGGCCCACTCGCTCGGCCAGCTCGGCGTTGCTGAGCCTGCCGTCGCGTTGCAGCTCCTGAAGGATCTGCCGGTCGATTCGATCCACCGCCACATTCAAACATCCGGCCGGCTGCCGCCCGGCCGGTCAGCTGCCCAGGTAGGCGTGCAACAGGGCAGCGGCGGCCAGCATGGCCTCGGCCCGACGGCCCAGGTCGGCGTGCCGTTCGGCGACCGCGGCCGCCAGCGCGTCCCGGCTGCCGCTGCGGCGCAGGTCGTCCAGGATCGGCCGGATCTGTGGCAAGCCGTGCATGCCCTGCCGCAGCATCAGGATGATCCGCGCGTCCCTGATCTCCCGCGGCCCGTACGTGCGATAGCCGGTGGCCGGATCCCGTTGCGGCGTCAGGAGTTCGGCGTCCTCCCAGACGCGCAGCGCGGACGTGCGGACGCCGAGGTGGGCGGCGAGCTCGCCGATCGGCATGGCCGCCCGCTGCGGCGGTTCGCGGTCCACCACCGTCTCCAGCGCGTCGGCGGTGAGCTTGAGGGCCTCCCGCTGCCGGTGCAGCTCGGCGTGACCGGCGTCGACCAGCGCCAGCGCTTCGTGCACGTCATCGGCGTGAATGGCGCGCATGATGTCCCCGGCGGCGTTCCACCCGTGGCCGACGGCCAGCGCCCGGTAGGCCAGCAGCGCCTTGCGGTGCCGGTCGTCGAGCTGGCGGTAGCCGGTCTCGGACCGGGTCGCCGGCGGCAGCACGCCCGCCTCCAGGTAGTTGCGGACCTGCTGCGGCGAGATACCGACGAGTCGGGCCAGGTCAACGGGCCGGTTGAGAGTTTTTCCCATGTTTCCCCCGGTGGTACTGAGAAAGTCTGCAATGGGCGGTTCAACGATACGCTTGAAGCCATGGAATTCGTTCGGGTACTGGGCGCCCGCGAGCACAATCTGACCGGCGTGGACGTGGACATACCCAAGCGGGTGATCACCGTGGTGACCGGCGTGTCCGGCTCGGGCAAGTCGTCGCTCGTGTTCGACACGATCGCGGCGGAGGCCCAGCGGCAGCTGCACGAGACCCTGCCCGCCTTCGTCCGCGGTTTCCTGCCCCATCGGGCGCGGCCGGACGTCGACCTCATCGAGCACCTGCCGGCCGTGGTGCTGGTCGACCAGCGGCGGCTGGGCGGCGGGTCGCGGTCGACCGTCGGCACCATCACCGACATCGCGCCGCTGCTGCGGCTGCTGTTCTCCCGCGCCGGCGAGCCGTACATCGGGCCGGCCGACTCGTTCTCGTTCAACATGCCGTCGGGCATGTGCGCCACCTGCGAGGGGCTCGGCGTGGTGACCGACGTCGACCTGGCAGCTTTCCTCGATCCGGCGTTGTCGCTGGCCGAGGGCGCGTTGCTGGCGCCGTCGTTCAAGGTCGGCACCTGGCACTGGCGGATCTTCGCCAACCGCTTCGACGCGAACCGGCCGGTCGGCTCGTTCTCGGCGGCGGAGCGGGCGGACCTGCTGTACGGGGAGGGTGGCACCGTCGAGGTGGAGAACCTCGGGCAGAAGATCAACGCCAGCTACGAGGGCGCGGTGGTCAAGTTCCGCCGGCTGTACGTGCGTAAGGACAGCAGCGAGACCTCGGACCGCACCCGGCAGGTGGTGGAGCGGTTCACGACTTCGGCGGTGTGCGGCGACTGCGGCGGCAGCCGACTGTCGCCGGCCGCCCTGGAGTCCCGGATCGACGGTCACAACATCGCCGAACTGTCCTCTTTGGAGGCTTCGGTGCTGCTGGACGTGGTGGCGGGTTTCGATCTGCCGGCTGTTGCCCCGGTGCTGGACGGGCTCCGGCGGCGGGTCGGGCATCTCGTGGAGATCGGCCTCGGGTATCTGTCGCTGGACCGGGCCACCGACACGTTGTCCGGCGGCGAATCGCAACGCATCAAGATCGTCCGCCAGCTGGCCAGCACGCTGTCGGACCTGCTCTACGTCTTCGACGAGCCGAGCATCGGCTTGCACGCGCGGGACGTCGGCCGGCTGACCCGGCTGCTGACCACGTTGCGGGACAACGGAAACACCGTGCTGGTGGTGGAACACGACCGGGACGTGATCGACTTCGCCGACCACGTGGTCGACGTCGGTCCCGGGGCCGGCGGCGCCGGAGGTGCGGTGGTTTTCGCGGGAACCGTTGCGGCGCTGGCGGATTCCGGGACCGTCACCGGCCGGTGTCTGAAGGAACGGCCGTCGTTGAAGGAGGAGGTGCGACGGCCGACCGGCTGGATGCCGCTGAACGGGGTGACGCTGAACAACCTTCGGGACGTCAGCGTCGAGATCCCGACCGGGGTGCTGACCGCGGTCACCGGTGTCGCCGGCTCCGGTAAGAGTTCATTGCTGTATGGGTCTTACTGCGCGCGATACCCCGACGCCATCGTCGTCGACCAGTCGGCGCCGACGGCCAACCGGCGGTCCAGCGTCGCGACCTACACCGGGGCCATGGACCACATCCGCAAGGCCTTCGCCAAGGCCAACGCCGTCAGCCCCGGGCTGTTCAGCGCCAACTCCGCCGGCGCGTGCCGGGAGTGCGAGGGGTCCGGGGTCATCGTGACCGACCTCGGTTTCCTCGCCGGGATCAGCAGTGTGTGCGGCGTTTGCGAGGGGCGGCGGTACAACGCGGAGGTGCTGGCGTACCGGCTCGGTGGGCTGTCGATCAGCGACGTGTTGGACCTGACCGTCGCCGAGGCGGTGTCGTTCTTCGCCGATGTTCGTTCGGTGGCCTCGGTTTTGCGCGGCTTGGTCGACGTCGGGCTGGAGTACCTGCGGCTCGGGCAGCCTGTGCCGAGTCTGTCCGGTGGTGAGTGCCAGCGGATCAAGCTCGCGTCGCATCTGCACCGGGCCGGGGCGGTGTACGTGTTGGATGAGCCGACCACCGGGCTGCACATGTCCGATGTGGAGCGGCTGGTCGATGTGCTGGACCGGTTGGTGTCCGAGCGGGGCGCGAGCGTGATCGTGATCGAGCACAACCTGGAGGTGATCGCCCGGGCGGACTGGGTGATCGACCTGGGGCCGGAGGGCGGCAGCGCCGGTGGGCGGATCCTGTTCTCCGGGACACCGCG
>DATJJB010000884.1:0-4927 GCA_035492655.1 Kutzneria sp.
ACGAGTGGGGCCGCCGATTCCCCCGGCCGCCCCCGTCCCTGTGCGAGGGGGTCGAGCCATGGGGCGCGGCCGAGCGAAGGCCAAGCAAACGAAGGTGGCCCGAGAGCTCAAGTACAGCTCCCACAACACGGACTTCGACGCGCTGCAGCGTGAGCTGTCGGGCGGCGAGCAGTCCGCGGTGGGTCCGCCGGACGATGAGCAGACGGACGACCCGTACGACGACGATTACGACGACTACCGTCGTTGACGCGTCTGCGACATGGCGAGGGTTGGGCTGCCGGGTGACCGGCCGCCCAGCCCTCCATTTTGCCTGTCCTCAGGCCCGCTGGTCCGCCGCGACCCGGGTCCCTGGGGCATAGGCACCAGAGGTCTACATGCGAGAAGCCTCCCCGTGGCGTGCCACGGGGAGGCTTCTCGCTGTCGATCCTAGGGCTGGTGCAGGTAGCGGACCTGGTGGGACTTGGCCTCGTCGAGCTCGGCCCGGGTCTGGACCATCTCGGCCCGGTGTGAGTGCTGGGGCACACCGACCTCCCACCACGCGCCGGCCTCGGTCCAGGAAGCCGGATGGGTCCGAACGGTCACCACGGCGACCTTGCCCTCGGCGGCGGCCGAGCGGGCGGCGGCGTACTGGGCGGGGAAGGACGCGGCGTCGGCGGGGAAGACGGAGCAGCCGAGGGCGCGGGCGTGGGCGGCGAAGTCGACGCGCGGGGGCTCGGCCAGTGACGTGCGGCAGTCGGCGTACATGTTGTTGTAGCCGGCGGCCCCCTGGCCGGTCTGGAGCCGGTGGATGACGGCGTAGCCGTCGTTGTCGCAGACGACGGCGACGAAGCCGTGCCCGGCGAAGGCGGCGCTGAAGAGCTCGGAGTTGAGCATCAGGTAGGACCCGTCACCGAGCAGGGTCGTCACCACGCCGGCCGGCCGGGCCATGGCCGCGCCCCAGGCGCCGGCGATCTCGTAGCCCATGCAGGAGAAGCCGTACTCGACGTCCATGGTGGCCGGCCCGGAGGCACGCCAGCCGCCGATGAGCTCGCCGGGCAGCCCGCCGGAGGCGGTCATCACGTAGTCGGAAGGCCCGGACTGATCGTTGACCATGCCGACGACCTGCGCATACGTGAGCTCACCACCAGGAGCCCGCAGCTTGTCGACGTGGGCGTCCCAGGAGGACCGGGCGGTCTGGGCCCGCGCGGTCCACTCGGCCGGCGCCTGCCAGCCGTCGAGCCACGTCTGGAACTCGACCAGCCCGGTGCGGGCGTCGGCGACGACGGCCTGACCGCCGTGCTTGACGGCGTCGAAGCGGGCCGCGTTGACGCTGACGAGCCGCACGTCCGGGGAGAACACCGACCACGACGCGGTGGTGAAGTCCTGCAGCCGGGTGCCGACGGCGATGACCAGGTCGGCCTCGGCGGCCAGCTCGTTGCCGGAGCTGGAGCCGGTGACGCCGATCGGGCCGGCGTGCAGGGGATGGTCGTGGGCGATCAAGGTCCGGCCGGCCGTGGTCTCGGTGACCGGGATCCCGTAGCGCTCGGCGAAGCCGATGGCGTGGTCGACGGCCCCCGAGTAGCGGACGCCGCCGCCGAGCACCAGCAGCGGGCGCGAGGACTCCTTGATGAGGGTGGCGGCGTCCCGCGCCGACCGATTGTCGGGCTGGGGCCGCAGCACGCGGTGCACCACAGGCTCGAACAGCGCCTCGGGGAAGTCGTAGACCTCGGCCTGCACGTCCTGAGGCAGCGCCAGTGTCACGGGACCACAGTCGGCCGGGTCGGTGAGGACCCGCGCGACCTGCGGCAATGCCGCCAGCAGCTGCTCGGGACGGGTGATGCGGTCGAAGTACCGGCTGACGGCCCGGAAGGCGTCGTTGACGCTGGCGGTGCCGTCGTGGAAGGGCTCGATCTGCTGCAACACCGGGTCGGGGGCGCGGCTGGTGAAGGTGTCGCCGGGCAGCAGGAGCAGCGGCAGGCGGTTGGCGTGGGCGACGCCGGCCGCGGTCACCAGGTTCAGCGCGCCGGGCCCGATGGAGGTGGTGGCCACGCCGACCTGCCGGCGGTCGGTGGCCTTGGCGTAGCCGACGGCGGCCAGGGCCATGCCCTGCTCGTTGTGCCCGCGCCACACCGGCAGCTCGTCGCGGTGCTCCTCGAGCGCGGTGCCGAGGCCGAGCACGTTGCCGTGCCCGAAGATCGCGAACACGCCGGGGAACAGCGGCGCCTCGGTGAGGTCGTGCAGCTCGGTCCGCTGGGCGATCATCCAGCGGACCAGGGCCTGGGCGGTGGTCAGCCTCATCGGACACGTCCCTTCGCGGAGGTCACCGGGCAGCGGGGGTCCAGCGGCGTCGACGCCCAGGTGTCACGGATCCAGCCGTGGGCGGGGTCGTCGCAGAACGCCATGGAACGGTCGTCGGCCGGCCCGGCCAGCACGTTCAGGTAGTACATGGGATAGCCCGGGGCGGCCACGCACGGCCCGTGATAGCCGCGCGGGATCAGGAAGACATCGCCGTCGCGGATGGCCACGTCCTCGTCGACCTCGCCGTCGGCGGTGTAGGTGCGGTGCAGGCCGAAACCCTCGCGGGAGGTGTTGAACCCGTCCCGCCCGGCGATGCGGAAGTAGTAGATCTCCTCGTTGACGACCTCGCACTCGGTCGCCTCGTCGTGCTTGTGCGGCGGGTACGAGGACCAGTTGCCGTCGGGCGTGATCAGCTCGCACGCGTTGAGCTTGTCGGCGTGGTCCCACACGCCGGGCACGCCGAAGTTGGTGACCTGCCTGGTGGCGTTGCCGGCGCCGCGCGTCTCCACCGGCACGTCCTCGGCCGGCCCGTACTTGGCCTCAAGGCGTCGGGTGCAGCGGGCCATCGGCAGGGCCACCTCGACACCGTCCCGAGTGGACAGTGTGACGGTGGCATCCCTCGGCACGTAAGCGAAGTCGGTGACCCGAGTGAAGACGGAGTCGCGACCCTTGAGCTCGAAGCGCGCACCGTCGACCTCGACGACGCAGCCGCCGGACAGCGGCAGCACGAACGCCTCGAACTCGCCGGTCTCGATCACCCGGGAGGCGCCGGGGTGCAGCAGCAGCACCCGCAGGCCGGTGTACGCCCAGCCGGCAGCCTCGGGCGTCAGCCGAACCGGGTCCTCACCGTCGGACAATGTCCCCAGTGGACGGTGCAGACTCACGACAACGCCTCCAGAACCTTCGCGGCGGCTTGCACGGCGGCGGCAACGTCGCCATCGGGCGGATAGAGCAGGGCACGGCCGACCACCAGGCCGCGAACCACGGGATGGGCCAAGGCATTGCCCCAGGCGGCAAGGTCGTCGGCCGGGTTGCCGGACGGCACACCGCCGAGCACGACGACCGGCAACGTGGTGGTGTCCAACACCTTCAGGTCCGACGGGGCCGGCAGCTTCAGCCAGGTGTACGCCGAGGTGACGCCCAATGCCGACGCCACGGTGATGGCTCGGGCCAGCGACTGGGCATCCTTCTGCAGCACCAACTTGCCGGCGGAGTCACGGGTGTAGGGCAGCGGCTCGACCATGGCCATCAGGCCCTGCCCGGCCAGGTCGGTCACCGCGTCGGCGCAACCCTGCAACGTGGGAATGGTGCCGGCGTCGGAGTCCACGATGCGCAGCAGCATCTTGCCGCCGTCCAGCCGACAGTCCGAAATGGACTGCCCGTCGTAGCCGGTGAACCGGTCCTCGATCTCCCAGTCGGCGCCGGCCAGGCCGCCGCGGTTCATCGAGCCGATGACGATCTTGTCGTGCAGCGCGTCGAGCAGCAGCAGCTCCTCGACGATGTCCGGGGTGGCCAGCAGGCCGTCCACCGCGGGGTTGGCCAGCGCGGTGAGCAGCCGGTCGAGCAGCTCACGGCGGTCGGACATGGCCAGCGGATCGCCGCCGACACCCAACGCCCCCCGGGCTGGGTGATCGGCGGCGACCAGGAACAGCGTGCCCTTGTCGGACAGCAGTGTCGGCCGGCGGCGCCGCGTGGCGTAGGCGATCGCCACCGCCTGCGGGTCGGTCGCCCTGGTGTGCAGCAGGCCGGCCCACTGCTGGTCAGTCAACAAGGGAAAGCAACTCCTCGATCTCGCCCGGGTCGGGCATCGCGTCGGCGCAGGCCAGCCGGGAGGCCACGATCGCGCCGGCGGCGTTGGCGTGCCGGGCGATCGTCACCGGGTCCCAGCCGGCCAGCAGGCCGTTGATCACCGAGCCGCCGAACGCGTCGCCGGCCCCCAGCCCGCACACCACCTCGACCCGTCGCGGTGTCACGGTTTCCCGGCGATCAGGGGTGGCGACGAGCACACCGTCGGCCCCCTTCTTCACCAGGGCAAGGGAAATCCCCCTGGCCAGCAGCCGGTCGGCGGCCTCGTCCGGATCGGACGTGCCCACCGCCACCTCGACCTCGGCCCGGTTGCCGACGGCCACCGTGACGTGGTCGAGCATCCAGCCGATCTCGGCCCGCGCGGTGTCCACATCGGACCAGAACATCGGCCGGTAATCCAGGTCGAGCACGGTATGTCCGCGACGAGCCCGCCGCTCCAGGATCTTGCGCTGGGTGGAGCGGGCGGGTTCGGTGCACACGCCGGTGCCGGTGACCCACAGCAGCGGCACGTCCTCGACGACGTCCCACGGCACGTCGGCCTCGGTCAGCGTGAGATCCGGCGCGATCGGCAGCCGGTAGAACAGCAACGGCGGATCGGCCGGCGGGTTCAGCTCGCAGAACACCACCGGCGTCAACAGATCCGGTGCGGTGCCGACGAACTCCGGCGACACACCGAACCCCGTCAACGCCTTGCGCACGTAGTCGCCGAAGCCGTCCGGGCCGACCTTGGTCAGCACGGCCGTGCGCCGGCCGAGCCGGGCGGCGGCCACCGCGACATTGGTGGCCGTGCCGCCCAGGGACTTGGCGAAGGTGCTCACGTCGGCGAGCGGCACGCCGCTCTGCT
>DATJJB010000885.1:0-5779 GCA_035492655.1 Kutzneria sp.
CGTCCGCCGACTCCCTGAAGCTGGGCCGAACGCCGCGACAGCGATACGTGAGCGGCGTGCTGAAGGCTGGAGCGAGTGCCGGTCTGGGGGAAGGACCGGGACTTACGAAATCCTGGGGGTCGGGTGGCCCGCGAGCACGACTCGCGGGCCACCCGTCATGCCCAGCCCTCTTCTTTTGTCACATGCGCTCCGCACTTGCCGCTGGAAGGCAAGTGCGGAGCGCATGTGACAGTTCGGCGGGTTACTTCGCGTAGATCAGCGCGATGTCCTCGGCGTAGGTCTTGGCGACCACGTTGCGCCGCAGCTTGAGGCTGGGCGTCATCTCGCCGCCGGCCTCGGTGAAGTCCACCGGCAGGATCCGGTACTTGCGGATCGACTCGGCCTTGGACACCGCCTTGTTGGCGTCGTCCACCGCGGCCTGGATCTCGGCGTTGAGCTGCGGATCGTCGATCATGCTGGCCACCGTGACGCCGGCCGGCTTGTTGTTGTTGGCCAACCAGGCCGGGAAGAACTCGGGGTCGATGGTGATCAGCACGCCGATGAACGGCTGCTTGTCGCCGACCACCATGCACTGGCTGATCAGCGGGTGCACCCGCAGCCGGTCCTCCAGCACCGCGGGCGAGACGTTCTTGCCGCCGGCCGTGACGATGATCTCCTTCTTCCGGCCGGTGATCTTGAGGAAGCCCTCGTCGTCCAGCTGGCCGATGTCGCCGGTGTGGAACCAGCCGTCGGTCAGCGCCTGGCCGGTGGCCTCCGGGTTGTTCCAGTAGCCGCGGAACACGATCGAGCCCTTGATCAGGATCTCGCCGTCGTCGGCGATCCGCACCGCGGTGCCGGCGACCGGCCGGCCGACCGTGCCGACCTTGAACGCCGCCCGCACGTTCACGCAGGCGGCGGCGCTGGTCTCGGTCAGGCCGTAGCCCTCCAGCACCGGCACGCCGATGCCGCGGAAGAAGTGCGCCAGCCGCTCGCCCAGGGGCGCGCCGCCGGACACCGCCGCGTCGCAGCGGCCGCCCAGCGCCGCCCGCAGCCGGCTGTAGACGAGCCGGTCGAACACCGCGTGCTTGAGCTTGAGGCCCAGGCCGACGCTGCCCTTGTCCAGGGCCTCGCTGTAGGCCACCGCGGTCTGCTCGGCGGCGTCGAAGATGCGGCCCTTGCCCTCGGAGTGGGCCTTCTGCTTGGCCGTGTTGTAGACCTTCTCGAACACGCGCGGCACCGCCAGCACGAAGTCCGGGCGGAACGAGGCCAGGTCCGGCACCAGGTTGCGGACGTCCGGGGTGTGGCCCAGCGTCACGCGGGCGTACACCGAGCACAGCGCGATCACCCGGGCCAGCACGTGGGCCAGCGGCAGGAACAGCAGCACCGAGTGGCCCGGCTGCATCAGCTCCGGGAACGCCGCCATCGCGCCGCGGACCTCGGACAACAGGTTGTTGTGCGTGAGCTCGCAGCCCTTGGGGCGGCCCGTCGTGCCCGAGGTGTAGATCAGGGTGGCCGTGTCCGACGCCCGCACGCCCTTGCGGGCCGCGCGCAGCTCGTCGTCGGTGATGTCGCGGCCCTTCGCGGTCAGTTCCTCCACCGCGTCGTGAGCCGAGTCACTGTCGATCTGCCAGACGTTGCCCAGCTGCGGCAGCCGCTCGACCACGCCGTCCAGCGCCGCGCGGTGGGCCGTGGTCTCCACGATGGCCGCCTTGGCGGCCGAATCGGACAGAATCCACTCCACCTGGTCGGCCGAGGACGTCTCGTAGATCGGCACCGAGACCAGGCCGGCCGCCCAGATCGCGAAGTCCAGCAGGGTCCACTCGTAGCGGGTCTTGGACATCAGACCCACCCGGTCGCCCGGCTTCAGACCCGCCGCCACCAGGCCTTTCGCCACGGCCGAGACCTCGTCGGCGAACTGGCGGGTGGTCACGTCGACCCAGGTGCCGTCCACCCGACGCCGGAGCCCGATCGCCGTGGCGAAGCGCTCGGCGTTCGCCTGCACCATGTCGGTGAGGTTCTCGTCGTCGGCCACCGCGGCGGTGGCGGGAACGCTGAACTCGCGCACGTCAACCTCCGGAACTTCGTTGTTACTGGCGAGGAACTTAGCGCGCCGTTTGGTGTCGACACCAGGCCGGTGGCACGCTGCCGGCCATGCCCGCGGTTGACGTAGTCGACGAGACCTTCCTCGTGGTGCCCCCGGCGGCGCTCGCCGCCGTCTTCTCCGACCGCTCCAACTGGTCACGTTTCTGGCCTGACCTGCGGCTTTCAGTCTACGTCGACCGCGGCGACGCCGGCATCCGCTGGACCGTGCAGGGCGCACTCACCGGCACCATGGAGGTCTGGCTCGAGCCCGTGCTCGACGGCACCCTGCTGCACTACTTCCTCCGCGCCGACCCGCCGACGCCGTACAAGCGCATGAAGGACCGCCTCGCCGCCATTCGCACCAGGCAGGTAGCGGCCAAGGCCATCGCACTGGACCTCAAGCTCGAACTGGAAGCCGGCCGCCCGCCCGGCGTCGCCCCCTGACGTACTCGCCACACCCACGGCCCGCCACACCCACGGCCCGCCACACCCAAGGGGGGCCACCGCCTCGGGCCAATTCTATCGCCGGATGGCCCTGGTCGATCTTGGTCGACGGTCGCCTGTGGATGGACGCCGAGTTGTCCACATTGCGGCACAGGGGCTTGACAGCGGGGCCAGGCCGTAGGGTTGGGGCGTGCGGGTTCACGTGGTGTCGGACGTCCATGGCAATGCCGAGGCACTGGCCCGGGCCTGCGTCGGCGCGGATGCCCTGATCGTGCTGGGCGACCTGCTGGACTTCGTGGACTACCACGACCACGGCTCGGGGATCATGGGCGCGGTCTTCGGCGCGGAGCAGGTGGCGGAGTTCGCCAAGTACCGCCGCGGCCCGCGCACGCCGGAGTCGATCGCGTTCGTCCGGGGCATGTGGGCGCAGCTGGGCACGGACGCGGCGGCGGTGGTGCGGGAGGCGATCCGCGACCAGTACAAGAACCTGTTCGCGGCGATGACGGTCCCGACGTACGCGACGCCGGGCAACGTCGACGCGCCTGACCTGTGGCGGGAGTTCGCCAGCGACGGCGTCCACATCCTGGACGGACAGACGGCGGACATCGGCGGCCTGAAGGCGGCGTTCGTGGGCGGGGCGCTGCTGCCGGACGACGCGGTGCTGCGCAACAACGGGGTCTGGCGGCCGTACCTGCGCTACGAGCGGGAGTTCGCGGCGGCGATCGACGGCCTGCCGAACGACATCGACCTGCTGTGCACGCACGTCCCGCCGGCCAGGGCGGAGCTGACCTACGACGTGGTGGCCCGCCGCCCCGAGCTGGGCTCGACCAGCCTGCTGGGGCTGATCCACCGCGCGCAGCCCCGCTGGTCGCTGTTCGGCCACGTCCACCAGCCGCTGGCCCGGCGCATGCGGGTGGGCCGCACGGAGTGCGTGAACGTCGGCCACTTCCAGCGGACGGGCACGCCGTACGTGCTGCGGTTCTGAGTGCGGGTAACCTGCGCGCATGGCCGACGAGTCCACCCAGTCCATCGTGATCGACGCCGAGCCGGCGCGGATCCTGGATGTGATCGCGGATTTCGCCGCGTACCCGGAATGGGCGAACGCGATGAAGACCACCGAGGTGCTGTCCACCGGCGCCGACGGTCGCGCCGAGCAGGTGCGCTTCCAGCTGGACCAGGGTGTGATCAAGGACGAGTACACGCTCGAGTACAAGTGGGCGGCCAACTCGGTCAGCTGGCACCTGGTCAAGGGGCAGATGCAGAAGTCGCAGCGCGGCAGCTACGTGCTCGAGCCGGGCGGCGGTGGCACCAAGGTGACCTACACGCTGTCGGTCGAGCTGGGCATCCCCATGATCGGCATGCTGCGCCGCAAGGCGGAGAAGGTGGTCATGGACACCGCCCTCAAGGAGCTCAAGCGTCGCGTCGAGGGCCTGAGCTGAGCGTGCGGGTCCTGCTGTTCACCGGCAAGGGCGGGGTCGGCAAGACCACCCTGGCCGCGGCCACGGCCGCCGCGACGGTGGCGGCCGGCCGCAAGGCGCTGGTGGTGTCCACCGACCCGGCGCACTCGCTGGCCGACGCCTTCGGGCACGAGCTGGGTCCGCGTCCGTCCGAACTGGACACGGGCCTGTTCGGCGCGCAGATCGACACCCGGCGGCTGGTCGACGGCGCGTGGGAGGAGATGCGCGGCCACCTGCGCACCCTGCTGGCCGGCGCGGGCATCGACGAGCTGGCCGCCGAGGAGCTGACGGCGCTGCCGGGCGTCGAGGAGCTGCTGGCGCTGGCCGAGGTGCACCGGCTGGCCACCACCGGCCCGTGGGACGCGGTGATCGTCGACTGTGGACCGACGGCCGAGACGCTGCGCCTGCTGGCGCTGCCGGAGGCGGTCGGCAACTACCTGGAGCGCCTGTTCCCGACGCACCGCCGCGTGGTCCGCGGCCTGCTCGCGGGAGTCGCCGGCAGCTCCGCGCCGGCCCGTTGGGACGCGGCCGCGGACGCGATCGGACGGCTCGCGGAGCACCTGGAGGCCGTGCGCTCGCTGCTCGTCGACCAGGAGCGGACCAGTGTCCGCCTGGTGCTCACGCCGGAACGTGTCGTCGCCGCCGAGACCCGCCGCACACTGACAGCCCTTGCGCTGCAAGGGATTCGCGTCGACGGCCTGGTGGCCAACCGCCTGCTGCCCGACGCCGGCGCAAGCAAGGGCGCGGCGGCGAACTGGCTTCGTACGCGCCGGACCGAGCAGGAAACCGTGCTGGCGGAGCTGCGCGCGGCCGAGATTCCGGTGCAGACGGTCGGCTACCGGGCATGCGAGCCGGTGGGCGTGCCGGCGTTGCTGGAACTGGCCGGCGAGCTCTACCCAGCCGGCGACCCGCTGGCAGTGTCGACGGTGTCGACGGAGCCGCTGCTGTCGGTCAGCGCGTCGGAGACGGGCTACCGCCTGCGGGTGTCGTTCCCGCTGGACGTCGACGCCGACCTGGACCTGGCCCGCGTCGACGACGAGCTGGCCGTCACGGTCGACGGCCGGCGACGGCTGATCGCGCTGCCGGCGGCGTTGCGCCGCTGCGAGGTGACCGGGGCCGAGATCGTCACCGGTGGGCTGCTCGTGGACTTCGAGCCCGATCCAAGGCTGTGGATGCGATGAGCCAGGACCGCATCGCCGAGGAG
Source organism: Kutzneria sp. (assembly GCA_035492655.1). GTDB lineage: Bacteria > Actinomycetota > Actinomycetes > Mycobacteriales > Pseudonocardiaceae > Kutzneria. The sequence continues at coordinate 5,167 of DATJJB010000885.1, forward strand.
CTGCGCCTGCTGATCGACGCGCTGGCGGAGAAGGCCGAGCCGTGGCTCCAGCGCATCGTCGCCGACAGCGCCGACCACGAGCCCGCGACCTGCGACTGGTGCCCGGTCTGCGCCGTCGCGGCCGTGCTCAAGGGCGAACGTTCCGAGCTGGCCGTCCGCGCCGCCGAGCACGCCGCCGGCCTGCTCACGGTGCTGCGCATGGCCGTGCAGCAGGAGCGCAACGCGCCGCCGCACGCCGAGGAGCCGCCGGCAGCCCCGCGTGTGCAGAAGATCACCGTCCGACGGCCCGGGCAGGACCCTTGCTGACCGTCGGCATCGACGTCGGCGGGACCAGTGTTCGGGCAGGCGTCGTCGATCCCCAGGGCGCCGTGCTCGACACGACGCGTGCGCCCACGCCCAGCGGTGGCGCGCCGCTGGAGGACGCGATCGCTTGCGCCGTCGAGGAATTGGGCGCGCGGCACACCATTTCCGCGGTCGGCCTGGCCGTCGCCGGCTTCGTCACCGAGGACCGCATGTCGGTGCGGTTCGCGCCGCACCTGGCCTGGCGCGACTCGCCCGTGGCCAAGGCCATGACCCAGCGCCTCGGGCTGCCCGTGGTGCTGGAGCACGACGC
>DATJJB010000886.1:0-7664 GCA_035492655.1 Kutzneria sp.
CGCGCCAGCACGACCTCGGAAACGGCGAGCATGGTGCCGGCGACGTCCAACGGCGCGGCGGCGAGAACGGCCTCCAGGCGGTCGAGGCTCTCGTCGACAACGGCGGCGAGCAGGTCCTCCTTGCCCCGAAAATGCCGGTACAGCGCACTGGCCCCGATCCCGAACTCGGCGGCGATGTCGCTCATGCCGACCCGGTGGAAACCGTGCTGCCAGAACAGGCCGGCGGCGGCCGCGAGCACCTGTTGGCGACGATCGCGGGGGCGGATGACCATGGTCGATAGTGAACCACGCGTCGGTGCATCTGGCTCAAGGCATAGCGATCGACGTGCGGTATCGACTACAAAGTGAATGCCGATACGGAGGGAGTGGGCCATGGAGCTGACCCAGTGCGTGCACCGCGCGGTCCGGCAGACGCCGGACCTGCCCGCGACGATCTTCGGCGACCGGGTCCGAACCTGGGCGCAGAGCGCGGACCGGATCGCCCGGCTGGCGGCTGCGTTGCAGGACCTCAAGGTCGGCCCAGGCGACCGGGTCGGCCTGCTGGCGCTGAACTCGGACATCTACCACGAGCTCCTGCTGGCGGTGCCCTGGGCCGACGCGGTCGTCACGCCGGTCAACACCCGGTGGTCGGTCAGCGAGATCGCCTTCTCGCTCCAGGACTCCGACACCAAGGTGCTGTACGTGGACGAGACGTTCGCGCCGATGGTGCCGCAACTGCGCGTGCAGGCCCCGTGCCTGACCACGGTCATCGGCGGCGCGGAGGTCGTGGACTACCTGATCGACACCCACGAGCCCGTGCCCGACGCGCGCCGCGGTGGCCAGGCGCTGGCCGGCATCTTCTACACGGGCGGCACCACGGGCAACCCCAAGGGCGTGATGCTCAGCCACGACAACATGATCGTCTCGGCCTTGGGCAGCGCCGCCGCCGGCACGTTCGTCCAGCCGGGCGGCCGCTCGCTGCACACCGCGCCGATGTTCCACCTCGCCGACATCGCCGCCTGGACGGCGCGCAACCTGGTCGGCGGCACGCACGTGGTGGTGCCCTCCTTCACTCCCCAGGGCGTGGCCACGGCGATCGAGCGCCACGAGGTGACCGATGTGCTGCTCGTGCCGACGATGATCCAACTGCTGGTCGACTCCGAAGAGGCTGCCGCGTATGACCTTTCCAGCCTGCGCCACCTGGTCTACGGCGCGTCCCCGATCTCCGAGGCCGTGCTGGAGCGCGCCGGAAAACGCCTGCCCGGCACGGAGTTCATGCAGGCGTACGGCATGACCGAGCTCGCGCCGGTGGCGACGCTGCTCAGCCCCGAGGCGCACCACAACGCCCGCCTGCGTCGCTCGGCCGGCCAGGCCGCGCCGCACGTCGAGGTGATGGTGGTCGACGAGCAGGACCACGAGGTGCCGCGCGGCACCGTCGGCGAGATCGTGGTGCGCGGCGGCAACGTGATGCTGGGCTACTGGAATCGGCCGGAGGAAACGGAAGTCGCGCTGCGCGGCGGCTGGATGCACACCGGCGACGGCGGATACATGGACGAGAACGGCTACGTGTACGTCGTCGACCGGCTCAAGGACATGATCGTCTCCGGCGGGGAGAACGTGTACTCGGCCGAGGTGGAGAACGCGTTGGCCAAACACCAGGCGGTCGCTTCGTGCGCGGTGATCGGCGTGCCGGACGAGCAGTGGGGCGAACGGGTGCACGCCGTTGTCGTGCTCGTCGCCGGGCACGAGCCGAGCGCCGACGAGCTACGCGCGCACTGCAAGGAGCACATCGCGAGCTATAAGGCGCCGCGCTCGGTGGAGTTCGTCGAGGAGTTGCCGGTGTCCGGGGCGGGCAAGATCCTCAAGCGGGTGCTGCGGTCCCGGCACTGGGACGGCCGGGACCGCAGCATCTCTTAGCTGACAAGGAGATCCGCGGCGACCTCGACGCCGTCGCGGACCATCTCAGTCGCAACGGCCTTGGCCGCCACCGCGACTTCGGGCCGCAGCGCGCGGTCGACGGCCGCCGTCAACGACTCGACGGTCGGCTCGATGCCGTCATGACGGACGCCGATGCCCAGCGCCTCAACACGATCGGCCCAGTAGAACTGGTCGTAGCGGTGCGGCACGATCACATGCGGGGTGCCGGAGATCGACGTGACGGTGGTCGTGCCGGAGCCGCCGTGATGCACCGCCACGGCTACGCGAGGGAACAGCGCCTGGAAGTTGGCCTCGCCGATGAGGAGCACGTCGTCGGCCTGAGCGGCGAGCTCCAGATCGGCCCAGCCACTGGAGATCATCGCCCGCCGGCCGCAAGCCCGCGCCGCCGCGACCATCGTGGCCACGACCTCGGAGCGGGTGTCGCCGGTGCTGCCGAAGCCGAAGAACACCGGGGGCTCACCGGCGTCCAGGAACCGTGCGAGGTCCGCCGGCAGCGGCCGGGTGTCCCGCATCAGCCACGCCCCGGTCTGCACCACGTCAAGATCCCCGGGCCACGGGCCGAGCACCGGGTCCGCCGCCAGCCACGGCCGCGGCGAGTTCAGGTAGCTGAGCACGTCCTCGATCGGCCCGAGCCCGATCGAGGCGCGGTTGGAATTGACCGCCGGCCGCCACTGCTCGTTCCACACCTGCGATTCCAGCGCCCACAACGCGCGATTGTCGGCGTCGGCCGGATATACCCGTCCGGGCAGCGGCGCCGGCGGCAGCTGCCCCGAAGGGAGCTGATTCGGGCTGAAGGTGGCGTAGACGTGGCGAATACCCAGTTTTTCCGCTATCGACGGCGCCGCGATCTGCAATGCCGACCAGCCCAGGATCACCTCGCAGCCCTCGGCCGCCGACAGCAGCGTCTCGAACTGCGTGGCCACGGTGCCGTTCATCAGCTGCTGCCGGCCTTCCGGCGTCGCCGCGAGCCGCCTGACCTCGGAGTCCGGCTTGGTGCCTTGCCGCACCTCGGGCCCGAGCGGCACGAAGTCGACGCCCAGCCCCTCGATCCATTCCCGGAAATCCGGCGGCGCGCACAGCCGTGCCTGATGACCGATTTCCCGCAGTCGAAGAGCCAATGCGACCACCGGCTGGACGTCACCGCGCGACCCGATGGTCGACAGCAACACGCGCATGGGAAATACCCCCGTCACTCATCGCTTTACGGGAGCGATTGTGCGGGCATACGGGGGCCTTGCGGCAAGTCCCCCCATCGGCTATAGATTGGAGTGGGGCAGGAATCACTCCTCCGGACGCGGCCGCAGCTCCACGCAGCAGCCGCCGGCGCCCTCCGGCGCGAGCACCGCCTCCACGGTCCGGGCCTCCAGCCCGTCGATCACGCCCTCCAGGAACGCCCGGTTGATGCCGCACACCAGGTCGCGCGCCTTGGACGCGAGCGGATGGAACGGGCAGTCGCGCATGCGGACGGTGGTCGGGGTGTCCCGCAGCGGCTCGAAACCGTGCCGCGCGAGCAGCCGACACGTCATGGTCAGCGCCCGTTCGGTGCCCAGCCGACCCGGCCGCTCCCCCTCGCGCTCGGCCGTGCCGATCTCGCGGCCGCGGTCGGTGGCGATGCCCTCGGCCGAGCCACGTGGATCCTCGGACAGCACGGCGTCGATGAGGATGTCGGCCAGCAGGTCGTACTGCCGGGCCGGGATGCTGACCTGCACGTCCACGTCCGACGGCTCGTACACCTTCGGGGCCCGGCCGACCCGGCCGACGCCCTCGTAATGGGCGCGCAGCAGGCCGGCGTCGACCAGCTTGTCCAGGTGGAACGCGGCCAGCTTGCGGGAGATGCCCACGGCGGCGGCCGCCTCGTCCCTGGTCACGGGGTGTCGGGCGGCGCGGATGAAGTCGAACATGCCGCGGCGCAGGCCGTCGTCGAGGGCGGCAACGGCGCTGATCGCCCGATCGGTGCTCACCCTGCCCAGAATATCGCCTACGACCGTGTCCGCAACCACACTTCTTGACCTGCGACGGTAATAAGACCAACATCTATTGGTGAAACTAGGGTGAAGGAGGGCGCATGCAGGCGTTACGGGTGGTTCACGAGCCCGCCAGCGGGGTCGATCTGGCCGCCGCCGAGCGCGCCGCCGGCGACCTGCTGCGCGCGCTGGGCGTCGACACCGACAGTGAGAACCTGCGGGCCACGCCGGGACGGATGGCGCGGGCCTACGCCGAGCTGTTCACGCCGCGCCCGTTCGATCTCACCACATTCCCCAACGACGAGGGCTACGACGAGCTGGTGCTGGCCCGCAGCATCCCGGTGCGGTCGGTGTGCGAGCACCACCTCCTGCCGTTCGTCGGCGTCGCGCACGTCGGCTACCTGCCGGACAGCCGGATCCTCGGACTGTCCAAACTGGCCCGTGTGGTCGAGCACTTCGCCAGCCGGCCGCAGGTTCAGGAGCGGCTGACCAAGCAGGTGGCGGACTGGCTGAGCACGCAGCTGGCGCCCAAGGGCGTCGGTGTGGTGATCGAGGCCGAGCACACGTGCATGACACTGCGCGGCGTGCGGGCCTCCGGGTCGAGCACCGTCACCTCGACCATGCTCGGCGTCCTGCGCTCCGACGCGCGGTCGCGCCAGGAGTTCTTCGCCTTGGCCGGGGTCAAATAAGCTGGGTCGGGTGACGAACCGTCCCGAGCTGGTCGCCCTGCGGTCGTTCCTGAGCGTGTACAGGACCGGCGGGGTCGCCCGGGCGGCCGAGGCGCTGCGGCTGTCGCAGCCGGCGGTGTCGCACCACATCAAGGCCATCGAGGAGTCCGTCGGCCGGCCGCTGTTCCGGCGGTCCGGCCGGGGCATCGCGCCGACCGAGGCCGGGCACAGCCTGGCCGCCGAGGTCGCCGAGCACATCGACGCCCTGGAGGGGGCGCTGGACGGGCTGCGCTCCGCGACCCTGTCCGGGGCCGGTCCGGTGTTCGTCGGCGCTCCTGTCGACCTGCTGGAACGCTACGTCGTCACCCGGATGACGCCGCTGCTGGCCGAGGGACTGACCGTGCGGTGCCGGGTCGGGCTGTCGCCCGACCTCGTGCAGGCCGTGCTGCGGGACGAGATCGACGTGGCGCTGCTGACCAAGATCGAGGGCGTGCCGACCCGGCGGATGTACCTCGTGCGGCTGCTGGAGGAGCGGTTCCTGCTGGTCGGGCGGGCCGGCGACGAGCCGTACGAGCCCGGGCAGGAGCGGCGGTTCGTCGGCTACTCCGAGGAGATGCCGATGGCGCGGCGTTATTTCCGGGAGTGTTGGGCCATTCGGCCGCCGGCGCCGGCGCTGGTCGTCAATGATTTTCGGGCCGTGGTCGCCTCGGTGCTGGCCGGGGCCGGGCTCACCATCGCGCCGCACTACCTGGTCGAGGAACACCTGGCCGCCGGCCGACTTTCCGTGCTGCACCGGCCTTCCCAGCCGGTCGTGAACACCGTCCACATCGGAACGCGGCGGGGCCGGGAGCACCTGCCGCGGATCCGCGCCGTGTTCGGCGCACTGTCCTCTGTGGACTAACCCGATATACCGATTGACGACCCCCTCCCCCGCGCACAAGATTGTCAACGTGAGAGGAGGTGGGAGGTCATGGGCGTATTAGTGCTGAACGCGAGCTTGGAGCCGCTGCACACCGTGTCGGTGCCGCACGCCGTCCGAATGCTGATACGTGAGGTCGCCGAGATCCACGAGGCCGACGCCGGCACGAAGTTCGGCCACTACCCGCTGCCGCGGGTCGTGCGGCTCGTGCGGTACGTGGTGATGAAGTGGCGCTACAGCCGTCCGCCGAGCTGGACCCGGCGCGCCGTGCTGAAGCGTGACAACCACCGCTGCGCCTACTGCGGCGGCCCCGCCGACACCATCGACCACGTCGTCCCGCTGTCGCGCGGCGGCGCCCGGACCAGCTGGCTCAACACCGTCGCCTGCTGCGGCGGCAGCGCCCGCAGCTGCAACGCCCGCAAGGGCAACCGCCTGCTCTCCGAAGCCGGCATGCGGCTGCTCGTCACCCCGCACGTGCCCACCTGGGCCGAGCTCTACTCCTGACCGTCCACTGTGGAACCGCCGGCTGTCGTCGTCACAGCCGGCGGTGCAGGAACTCCGCCGCGGCATCGGCCGCCTGGGTCACATACGGTTCCACGTCGTACAGATCGATGTGCCGCATCGCGTCCAGCCAACGGATCTCCTTCGGGCCGGTGGCATCGTCGTGCACGGCGGCGGCGAGTTCCGGGGAGCAGTAGTCGTCCTTGCGGCCGTGCACGATCAGCAGCGGGGTCTCGGTCAGCAGCGGCGCCGCGCCGAGGGCGTCGAGGGTCATCAGGGAGTGCAGGGAGCCGTAGGTGACGCGGTTCTCCCAGTGCTCGGCCTTGGCCCGATCCGTGCCGTAGTAGGCGTACGGCTCGTCGCCGGCCATCGCCGCGAGGCCGTTGTCCGGGGCCACCGCCGGCAGTTCGTCGTCGTAGCGGTCGATGAAGGAGCGGATGGCTGAGCGGTAGCCGCTGTCGACGTTGAAGCGGGCCGGGCTGTTGTACGCGCCGGCGATGCCCACCACTGCCTTCAGGCGCGGATCCGTCGCCGCCGCCTTCACCGCGTAACCGCCGCCCAGGCACACCCCGACCACGCCGATCCGGTCCGTGTGCTCGGCCAGCACGCTCACCGCCGCCCGTAGATCCGCCAGCTTCCCCTGGCTGTCCTCGTGCGCCCGCCGGCCACCGCTCTCCCCGAAGCCCCGGTGGTCGAAGGCCAGCGTCGTGATGCCCCGTTCGTGCAGCAGGCCGGCGTATGTGCCCACCACCTGCTCCTTCACCCCCGTGAACGGCCCCGTCAGCACCACCGCCGGCCCATTCGTTGCCCTGTCGAGGTTTCCGACCAGCTCGATGCCGTCGGCCCGGAACGTCACGCGTGTCATGCCGTCGACCCTAGGTTTCCGTTTTCCCCTCGGCCAGAAGGCACTTCGCGGTAACCTTGCCCCGTGTTCGTGCCGGACGTGCTGCTGGAGAGCTGCGCCACGCGGCAGGCGTTGGAACGACTCGCCTCCAAGTGGCGGGTGCTCGTCGTCTACGCCCTGCTCGCCGGCCCCCAGCGCCACGCCGAGCTCCGCCGCCGCATCCCCGGCATCAGCGCCAAGGTCCTCACCGAGACCCTGCGCGACATGGAGTCCGACGGCCTCGTCTCCCGCCACGTCCTCAAATCCTCGCCGCCACAACACGTCGAGTACGCCCTGACCGCACTCGGCAAGACCCTCGAACAGCCCCTCGCCGCAATCTGCGAGTGGGCCTTGAGCGCCGGCCGGACGACCTGAGCGGTCAGTCCTCGACGAGTTCGCCTTCGAGCAGGCTCATGACGATGAGGTCGTGCCACTTGCCGTGGCGGCGGAAGCGTTCGCGCTCGCGGCCTTCCTCGCCGAGACGCTTGGTCAGCTGGGCGAGTGACTCGGGATAGTCGTTGACCATCCACCGGAGCACGTCGGGATCGGAGTTCCAGCGGTACAGCGCCTCGGCGTCGGACGGCTCGAACGCCCGCAACCGCACGAGCTTCCCGGTCAGCATGGGCCGAACGCGACAGCGGCCGGCAACCGATTTAGGGGGTCAGCGGGCGGCGCGGGTGACGAGCGCCGCGAGATGCTGGCCGGCGGCCTCGTCGAGCGGGGCGTGGTCGAGCAGCAGCCGGTACCAGAGGACGCCGAACACGATGTCCAGCACCATCTCCGGATCGACGTCGGCGGCGATCTCGCCGCGG
>DATJJB010000887.1:0-24173 GCA_035492655.1 Kutzneria sp.
CCGCGGCTGGGCAGCGTCGCGGTCGACGTGCTGTGGCTCTGCGCCGACGGCGCCCCACCCGAGGGCGTGAGCAGCCGCGTCGTGTCCTGGGAATCGCCGGAGCCGGCCTACACGCCGCGCCAGCGCGTGACCGCGCGGGCCAACGCCGAGCTGCGCTCACGAGCGTTCCGCGACCCCGAGTTCGCCCGTCGGACCTGGCGGGCGCTGTCCGCCACCTTCGTGCCGCTGTCCAAGGCCCACGTGCAGTACGCGCTGACCGTGCTGGGCGGCGGGCGGGTCGTCGTCACCGACGACCTGCACGGGCATCTGCTGGCGTTGCTGGCCGGGATTCCGCACGTCGTCGTCGGCGACCCGGCCGGCGGCGTCACCGAGAGTGAGCTCGTGCGGGTGGCCGGGGACGTCGAAACGGCCCGCGAGCTGGCCCTGGAGCTGCTCTAGGCGCGCGCCGTGAGGTCGTAGGCCGCTTCCGACCAGGTCGGAAAGTCGAACTCGAAGCCGGCCTGCTGTAGTCGGGTCGGGACGACGTGACGGCTCTTGAGCAGCAGTTCCGTGTCCGTCCGCAACGCGAAAGCGCCGATCTCGGCCATCCACCTGGTCGCCGGCAGGCCGATCAGCCGGCCGTTGGCGGTGCGCAGGGTGCGCATGAAGTCCCGATGCGGCAACGGGTTCGGGGCCGCGATGTTCACCGGGCCGTCGATGTCGTCGGCCAGCAGGAACTCGATGGCCCGGACGAAGTCGTGCCCGTGGATCCAGGACACGAACTGCCGTCCGCCCGCGACCGGTCCGCCCAGGCCGAGCCGGGCCATCCGGCGGAGCATGTCGAAGGCCCCGCCCCGGCCCGGGGCCATCACGATCGCCGTCCGCAGCGCCACCTTGCGGGTGGTCGGCGTGACCGCCTTGCGCTGCTCCTCTTCCCACGCCTTGGCGATGCGGACGCTGTACTCCCAATAGCCCGGCGCGTCCGGCTCGCTGCCACCGATCACCCCCGTGACCTCGTCATTCGGCGGGCCGAAGGTGTGGGCGTAGATCGTCGCCGTGCTCATCTGGAGCCAGACGCCCGGCGGGTTGCTCGCGTTGGCGATCGCCTCCCCCACCGCCCGCGTCGAGTCGACCCGCGAGTCCATCATCTCCCGCAGGTTGGCCGGCGTGTAGCGGCAGTTCACGCTGCGTCCGGCCAGGTTGACCACGGCGTCCGCGCCGTCGACCTCCCTGGTCCATGGCCCTTGGGTGCGGCCGTCCCACCACACGTGACCCGGCCGTCGGCTCAGCACCACCACCTCGTGGCCCCCGCCCCGCAACGCCCCGGCCAGCAACTCGCCGATATGTCCCGTCCCACCCGGCAGCACGATCTTCACGAACCCAGACTACTCTAGTCCTGACTCGAAGAGTCAGGGTTTTAGCTCACCAGGACCAGTGCCGGTCCGACGCCCCGTGGCGGGCCGACCGAGCACCGCTCAATTGGATGGTTTGTCGTAGTGCCAGGCGGAGCCCGTGCCCCGGTACTGCTCCACCGGGATCGGCTCCCGGCCCGGCGGCAGGTGGTCCCGGCACAACACGCCGTACAGGTGATCGACCTCGTGCGCCACCAGCCGGGCGAGGCCACGGTCGAACGCCGTGATGCGCTTGGCACCCGTCACGTCCTCGTGCTCCACGTGGACCGTCAACGGCCTGGGCACCAGGCTCCGCACGTCGAAGAAGCTCAGGCAGCCCTCGTACTGCTCGTCGGATTCCGACCCGGCCTCCACGATCCGTGGATTCAGCAACGTGATCGCCTCCGCGCCACCGGGCGGCAACACCAGCGCCGCCGCCCGGTCCACCCCGATCTGCGGCGCCGCCAACCCCATCCCCTTGCCGAACGGGTGCGCCTGCCCGATCCGCTCACATGCCGACCTCAGCTCCGCCACCACCCTGCGGGCATCCTCCGCCTCGGCCGGCAGATCGAACCTCCGCGCCACCTGCCGCAGCAACGGATCCCCGTCCTGCATCACACCGAGCGCCGCCATCGCCTCATTCGGCCGCGCCGTCGCCGCCGACTCCTGCCGCGACCGAAAATCCCACTCCAGCCGGTATCGCGCGTGCAGCGGCGGGTTCTCGCAAGACCACGAGAACACCGCACGCCCGTCTTCGACCGATCGGTCGACCGCGGTCGGCAGCGGCATCGCGTCGGCGGTCATCGACGTGTGCAGGCCCCACACCGCCGGCGCGAGCCCGGCGGGGAAGTCGAGCCGCACGGACAGCCTCGTCGTCGGCAACCTGACCGCGCGTTGGAACCAATGGCCCCAGTGCTGGTCCCGCACCGTGAACTCGTACTCGATCCACGTCGACTCACCCGGATACAGCGGGAAGTGCCCGGTCGGGCCGGAGAAGTGCAGCCATACCTCTTTGAACGCGTTCCGGTCATGATGCGCGGTCCACGTCATCGGCTCGTCCCGGCTCTCGCCGTGCCAGGCCTGAAGGCCCAGCTCCGACCACAGCAGGGGATCACGGGCGTAGAGGCGGTTGGACCGCTCCGAGTCACCCGGGTGGCGGTCGACCGAGATACGGATCAGGTAGCGAGTGATCGGCTCACGACCGCCGTTGACCAGCTTGCGCCGATGGGTCAACCGGTAGACCTGGCCCTCGTAACGCAGCGTCGCGTCGTCATGGTCGACGACCAGCATGCCCAAGCCGGCCTGCTCGGGCGGCTCCGACGCGGATCGCGGCCGGGCCCGCGTGGTCGCATGCTCACGAAACGCGGACGTGAGGGCTCCGCCGGCTCGCAGCACAGTCTCGGCCTGGGTGGCGAACTCCCTGGACGCTCGCTCGGAGCCTGACTCGACCTTGGACACGTACGACCGGTCGTACCCCATCTGCCGGGCCAGCGCGGTCCTGGACAGTCCCCGCACGTCACGCCAGCGGGCGAGCTCGATCCCGAACGCATCACCCTTGTCGCCGTCGACCGGCACCCGCCCTCACCTTCTCGGACCGTGAGTGGGCGTGAACCCACCGTGAGCAAGCGCTCAGCCTAGTGGCACACCGCTCGTCGCTGGTCTGCTCAGTGTCGCTGCTGTTCGTCAAGCCGAAGGAGGGAATCTCATGTACCCGAACGGGTTCGCCGACGACCCTGTTGCCTCGCACTCCGCACGGTTCGGCTTGGGCAGGCCCGCTGGGTTGCCGGTTGCCCGCCAGACGCCGTCGGCGGTCGGCATCCGGCCGTGGAATCTGCGCGGAGCGGTCGCCGGCTCGCCGGGTGCACACATCGGGGCCTGGCGATACGACCACCGCATCCAGATGGCGGTACTGGTCGACGGACGACGGCTGGCCGACGTCCTGACGGCCGACCCGAGTGCGGAATCGGTGTCCGACCTGGATGGGGACGAAGGCAAGTCGGAGGACTGGCGCTACGACTTCTGCCCGGATGTGCCGGGGCCAGCGGCATGACCGTGCTGATACTGGCCCGGGATTTCGACCCGACGGCCGATCGGATGGTCATTGCGCTGGAGAACCGGGGTGTTGAGGTCTTCCGCCTCAACACGGCGTGGTTTCCGACCCAGCTCCGCGTGGTCGCCGAGCTGGATGGCGGCCGGTGGCGCGGCACGGTGCGCGCACCCCGCGGATGTCTCGATCTGGACGCGGTGCAGGCCGTCTGGTACCGCTCGCCCGAGGCCTACCGCATGCCACCCGAGCTCAGCGCCGGGGAGGCACAGCACGCCTGCGCCGAAGCCAAGTACGGGCTCGGTGGCGTGTTGGCGTCGCTGCCGGCGCTGTGGTGCAACCATCCCAGCCGAGTCGCCGATGCCGCTTACAAGCCGGTGCAGCTCGTTCGCGCGGCGCGCTGCGGTCTCCCCGTGCCGAGAACGATGATCACCAACGACGCCGCGCCGGCCGAGGTGTTCGCCCGAAGCGGTCCGACGGTGACCAAACTGGTCGGCGGCATGGCCATCGAGGAGGATGGCGTCCGCAAGAGCGTCTATACCAGACGGCTGAGTGCCGAGGGCCTGGCAGACCTGCGGGGTGTCGAACACACCGCCCACCTGTTCCAACGCTGGGTGCCCAAGGCACGAGAAGCCCGGGTGATCGTGATCGGGGAGCACGTCACCGCGGCGGCGATCACGGCCGGGACAGCGGCGACGCACGTTGACTACCGGGTCGACTACTCGGCCCTGTCCTACGCGTTGGTGACTCCGCCAGCGGAGGTGGTGTCGGCGGTGCGGCTGCTGATGGCGGAATTCGGTCTGGTCTACGCAGCGCTGGACTTCGTCGTCACGCCGTCAGGTGAGTGGGTGCTGTTGGAGATCAACCCGACCGGCCAGTATGGGTTCGTGGAGAACGCCACCGGCGCACCGTTGACGGCCCAGCTCGCCGACCTGCTGGCGGGGGCGGCCGCGTGACGGGCGAGGACTGGGCGGCGCGTGCGGCGGCGCTGGCGGAGCGGTTGAGAGACAGCGGTGACCTGACGGATCCGGCGTGGGTGGCGGCGGTGGCGGGGACGCCGAGACATGTGCTGGTGCCGAAGGCCTGTCAACAGGGCGGGGACGGCAACTGGGCCGAGGTCGACACGTACGAGAGCGGCCTGGCCTACTCGACGACGACGCTGGTGACGCGTGTGGTGGACGGCCGGCCGTTGTCGTCGAGCACGAAGCCGGACCTGATGGTGCGGATGCTGGAGATCCTGGACGTGCGTGACGGGCAGCGGGTACTGGAGATCGGCACGGGGACGGGGTACAACGCGGCGCTGCTGGCGCACCGGCTCGGGGACGAGAACGTGTGCTCGGTGGACGTGGATCCGGATCTGGTGCGGACGGCGCGGGAGCGGCTGGCCGGGTTCGGCCGGCGGCCAAGGCTGGGGGTGGTGGACGGCGGAGGCGGCTGGCCGGAGCACGGCCCGTACGACCGGATCATCGCCACCTGCGCGGTGCCGGAAGTGCCAAGTGCCTGGCTCGGCCAGCTGCCCGAAGGTGGCAAGGTGCTGGTGGACGTCAAGGTCAACACGGGCGCGGGCAATCTGGTGCTGCTGACCAAGCGCGAAGACCGGCTGGAGGGGCGCTTCACGAAGCGGTGGGCGGCGTTCATGGCGATGCGGCATGAGGGCGACGTCGAACCGGTCGAACAGCCGAAGGCACAGCGGCGGAGTACCAGGGAAACCGCTGCCCCGGCGATGCCCTGGGACGACCACCGGGAAGCCTGGTTCCTGGCCTGCCGACGACTGCCGAAGGGCCTGAGGTACGGCTACGCCCTGGATCCGGCCACCCGGCGGCCGACGGCAGCAACACTGCGGGCGCCGGACGGCTCGTGGTGCCGCATCAGCGAAGGCGTGGTGTCGGAAGGTGGACCAACGCCGCTGTGGGCGGAAGTCGAGCGGGCCTACAAATGGTGGCTCGGCCAGGGCGGCCCGGGGTGGGAGCGGTTCGGGCTGACGGTGAGCGGCAACGCGCGGGTGCTGTGGCTGGACGAGCCCGGACGGCCCGTTCACTGTTGATTTCCTGGCCGGCGGACAGGACTTCCGGACGGTTCGCGGCCGGAAACGCGGCGGTAGCGTCGAGAGCCACTCGTAACCCTGCGACGAGCGGACAAATCAATGCGAGCAAGTATTTTCCGGCGCGTGGGCGCCGGGGTGGTGGCGTGCGCGGCGATGGCACTGATGGCGGTGCCGGCGAACGCGGCGGCGAACCAGGGCCAGGATGTGGCCGGCGTGCAGCGCGGCGAAGCGGTGCGGCAGGCGACGGCGCAGCAGAAGGAGTCGTTCCTCACGGCGCACGAAGGCCTGCTGGGCCGGCGGCTGAGCGGCCACGCGGTGGCGGCGCCGGCGACGATCCACCCGTCGGCGGGCACGGCGTTCATCAACATGGGCAACAACACGGGCGCGTCGGCGGCGCAGAGCGTGACGACGGCACTGAAGCCGGCCAACGGCGGCACGACGATCTACACGCCGACGCTGTACCCGGCGGGCGGCTCGTGCATCGAGGTGACGACGGTGTACACCAACGTCACGCAGGCGGTCGAGGCGTGGGACTGGTGCAACCACATCGACTTCGAGGCGTCGGTGACGATCAACGCGAACTTCGTCAGCAAGTACACCAGCGGCGGCGCGTACACGACGCAGATCGTGAAGACGACGGGCAGCACCTGGGTCGCCTACCTCTACAACTACTCCACCAAGGCCTACGACAAGCTCTACACGTCCTCGGGCAGCACCCAGGCCGGCACCACCGGTTGGGACGTGAACGAGCTGTACTCGGAGCTGCAGAGCAACGGCCAGAGCTACGCCTGCACGGACATGGCCAACAAGACGTTCTCGGCCAACAACATCCAGGTGCGGCTGGGCAGCACCTGGACGGCGGCCAGCACGGCCAACTCGGACACCCGCTTCGACTCGGGTGACGCGGCCTACCACTGCTCGAGCCGCAGCTACCAGATGATCAACAAGTACAACCACTGGCAGGTCGTGGGCTTACCCATGGCCCGGGCCCGGCGCGGAAACCCGGTTGCGCCGGGCCCGGACAATGACCGGGAGATGAGAGAAAACCTGAGGACGATCGCCCACGAGACCGTGGCGATCAGCGATCGAGGCCGGTACGAGACGACGACCGGCCGAGTCGAGATCACCGTCGAGCCGGACCGCACCCGCCTGTATCTGCCGGCCGAGCCCCTGGACCTGCCCGAGCCACGATCGCTGCCGGTGATCGAGCTGACCAACGAGTCGACGCTCCAGGCGGCCCAGCGGCTACCGAACGCGGCGGCACTGGTCTTCGCGTCGGCCCGGAATCCGGGCGGCGGCTTCCTGAACGGGGCGCAGGCCCAGGAGGAAAGCATCGCCCGTAGCTCGGCGTTGTACCCGTACCAGCTCAAGGCCGGCGACTTCTACGCCCACCACCGTGCGCACGAGGACCTCACCTACAGCGACCGGGTGATCTACTCCCCCGACGTGCCGGTGTTCCGCGACGACCGGGGCGAGCTCCTGGCCAAGCCCTACACGGTGAGCTTTCTGACGGCCGCCGCACCGAACCGAGGGGCCGTCGAGCGCAACCAACCCGAACGGGCCCAACACATCCCGGCGATCCTGCGCCGACGGGCGGCCCGCGTGCTCCAGGTCGCGGCGGCGCACGGCCATACGCGCCTTGTCCTGGGCGCCTGGGGCTGCGGCGTTTTCGCCAACGACCCGTTCGCCGTTTCGCAGGCGTTCCGGGCCGCGATCGACGAGAATCGGTTCTTCGAGCACGTCGTCTTCGCGGTCCTGGGCACGCAGAACCTGGCCGCCTTCACCGAAGGCCTTCGATGACCGTCGATCCCCGCAGTATCGCGGCCGCCGCACTTGGCCGCGACCCCGGCCCGCTGACCAAGGCCGACAGCCTGTCCAACCAGGTCTACCTGGGTGCCGACGTCGTGGTGAAGCTCAACGACCGGCACACCAGGCTGAGCCGGGAAGTGGCGCTCACGCCGTACCTGCCCGCCGGCATCACGGCTCCGCTGCTGGCCAGCGGCCAACAGGACGACATCCACTACGCCTGCTACCGCCGGCTGCCCGGAAAACCGCCCCGCATGGACGACGTCGACGCCAGGACGGCGCGGACCCTGGCCGCACAGGCGATCGACACGCTCGAACGCCTGCATGACTGGGCGCCGCCGGCCGAGGCCCGGCCGACGCTGCGCGAGGACTTCGACCACGGCGGCTTCACCGGCCAGGACGCGCTCCAGCAGGAGATCGACCGCCTCAAGGACGTACCGCAACACCTGATCGACGGTCTGCGGGCGATCGCCGAGGACGCGCCCGAGCAGGCCAAGACCACGGTCCCGGTGCACGCCGACTGCTTCTGGGACAACTGGCTGGCTGACGGAGACACCGTTACCGCCCTGCTGGACTTCGAATGGGCCCGCTTCGGCGAGCCGATGGACGACTGGTTCTTCCTGATCCGTTTCAGCGGCCCGCACCTGGCCGACGTGCTCGACCTGGTCGCCGAGGCGACGTCAACGCCCAAGGACGTGCTCCGCACGGCCTGCGCCGCCCGCGAAGCGCACTTCCTGGCCTACGACCTCAACCACGAGCCCGACCTGACCGCCCAGCGGCTCCGCGGCCTGGAGGAGCTGATCGCCAACAGTCACTGGCGGCGCAGCAGCAAGGCGTAAAGGGTCAGCCCTGGCCCGAAGGCCAGCAGCACGATCGGACCGTCCACCGGCAGAAGCCGCTGCAACACAAGCAGAACCGTGGCCGAGGAGCAGTTGCCGTGCTCGGCCAGCACGGCCCGGGAGGCGTCCAGGGCGTCCGACGGCAGCCCCAGCACGTCCTCCACGGTCTCCAGGATTCGCGGCCCGCCGGGATGCACGGCCCACCCGGCGACCGAACTGACGCCGTTGCGCCGAAGAAGCTCCTCCACGGCCGGCCGCAGGTGCACGGCCAGCACATCGGGCACCTTGGGCGACAGCCCCATCCGAAACCCCAGGTCGGTGATGTCCCAGGTCATGTGGTCGAGCGTGCCGGGATCGGTCAGCGCCACCAGGTCCACGACCTCCAGCCCGCGGCCGGGCGTCAGCACGGTGGCCACAGCGGCGTCGCTGAACAGGGCATGGGCCACGATCTGATCCCGCGACAACGAGGGCTGCACATGCAGCGACGTGATCTCCACGTTGAGCAGGACCGCCGGTCGGCCGCGGGCGGCGACGTAGTCCGACACCGCCCCCAGCGCGGGAATGGCGGCGTAGCAACCCATGTGCCCGAACACCAGTCGCCGCAGGTCAACCGGCATCCCCAGGTCCGCCGCGACGTGCACGTCCACCCCAGGACTGACGTAGCCGGTGCACGAGGCGACGGCGAACAGCCCGACCTCCGACGCCGCGATCCCGGCATCGGCCAACGCCGCGGACACGGCCGTGGACCCCAACGGCACCGCCTCGGCCAGGTAGCGACTCATCCGCTGCCCGGTCGACCACCTCGACACGTCCTCGACCAGCGGATTCAGCGCGGCATGCCGGCGCACGACGCCGGAGTTGGCGAAGATCCGCTCGCCGAAGCCGACCGAGTCGACGTGCTGCCGGAAGTAGCCGTCCCACAGCTCCTGCTGCGACACGGCGGCCGGCAGCGCCCGCCCCATGCCGGCGATGCTCACGGCGGTCATCCCGCCTCCTTAGTCCCCCGGCCCTGGAACAGAACTGCCGTCGAGGCCGACGGCACCAGCTCCACCCTGCCCGTCCGACGCGGCAGCCACCGGATGAGCTGCGGCACGGACGGACGAATACCCCGTAACGAGAGCGGCACACCGGCCCGCGCGCACAACCGCACCAGCCGCTCGCGGTTCACGAACAGCGCCGGGTCGTGCAGGCCCCGCGGCACCCCGGGCACCCGCTCGGCCACCGTGACGGCCAGCAACCGGGCCAGGGCCGTGTCGGCCAGGGTGTCGAGCACCAACAGTCCGCCCGGCCGCAGCAGCCGGCACGCCTCGCCGACCGCCGCGTCGAGGTCGGTCACGTGCTCCAGGATCTCCCCGGCGACGACGACGTCGGCGCACCCGTCACCCAATGGCACGTGAAGCACATCACCCTTGATCGTCACGACACCGTGTGCGCGGGCCTCCCGCAAGGCGCTGTCGACGAGGTCCACACCGACATGGGTGTAGCCGAGCCCGGCGATGTGGGGTGCGAGCAGCCCGCCGCCGCAGCCGAGATCGACGAGCAACGCCCCAGGTCGTCCCGCGAGTGGCACCAGTGCTCCCCGGGCGGCGGCGAGCCAGTGCAGCATCGCGAAGGGACCGTCCGGCCGCCACCACTGACCGGCGAGCCGGTCGAACTCGTCGCCCACCACCCCAGGCTGCCACTTTCATGGTTCAGTGGCCCGGTGAGCGGCTGGATGATTTGATCGTCCGGCACAACGCTGGAAGGAGCGGCAATGCGTCCGTGGCCGGGCACCTCCTACCCGCTCGGCGCGTCGTACGACGGCGCCGGCACCAATTTCGCACTGTTCTCGGAGGTGGCCGAGTACGTCGACCTGTGCCTGTTCGAGGCGGACGGCACGGAGACCGTGGTGCGGCTGCCCGAAGTGGACGGCTTCGTGCACCACGGCTACCTGCCGGGCATCGGCCCGGGCCAGCGCTACGGCTACCGCGTGCACGGCCCGTACCGGCCGGCCGACGGCCTGCGCTGCAACCCGAAGAAGCTGCTCATCGACCCGTACGCGAAGGCCCTCGACGGCATCATCGACTGGGACGAGTCGCTGTTCGGCTACCACTTCGACCAACCGGATCAGCGCAACGACGCCGACTCGGCGCCGCACCTGCCGAAGTCGGTGGTGATCAACCCGTTCTTCGACTGGGCCGACGACCGCCGCCCGCGCACGCCGTACCACGAGACGGTGATCTACGAGGCGCACGTCCGCGGCACCACGATCAACCATCCCTTCATCCCCGAGGACCTGCGCGGCACCTACTCGGGGCTGGCGCACCCGGTGATGATCGAGCACTTCACCCGGCTGGGCGTGACGGCGGTCGAGCTGATGCCGGTGCACCAGTTCGTCGACGACCACCACCTGACCGAACGCGGCCTGTCGAACTACTGGGGCTACAACACGATCGCCTTCCTGGCCCCGCACAACCGCTACGCCTCGCAGGGCGCGCTGGGCAACCAGGTGCAGGAGTTCAAGGCGATGGTGCGGTCGCTGCACGACGCCGGCATCGAGGTCATCCTCGACGTGGTCTACAACCACACGGCCGAGGGCAACCACATGGGGCCGACGCTGTCCATGCGCGGCATCGACAACGCGGCCTACTACCGGCTGGTCGACGACGAGCCCCGCTACTACATGGACTACACCGGCACCGGCAACTCGCTCAACGCCCGCAACCCGCACACCCTCCAGCTGATCATGGACTCGCTGCGGTACTGGGTGACCGAGATGCACGTTGACGGTTTCCGCTTCGACCTGGCGGCTACCCTGGCCCGTGAGTTCTACGACGTGGACCGGCTGTCCGCCTTCTTCGACATCGTGCAGCAGGACCCGGTGGTGAGCCAGGTGAAGCTGATCGCCGAGCCGTGGGACGTCGGCCCCGGCGGCTACCAGGTGGGCAACTTCCCTCCATTGTGGACGGAGTGGAACGGCAAGTACCGGGACACCGTGCGGGACTTCTGGCGCGGCGAGGCCGGCACGCTGGGCGAGTTCGCCTCCCGCATCACCGGTTCCTCGGACCTGTACCAGGACGACGGCCGCCGGCCGTTCGCCTCGATCAACTTCGTCACCGCGCACGACGGCTTCACCCTCGACGACCTGGTGTCGTACAACGACAAGCACAACGAAGCCAACGGCGAGGACGGCAACGACGGGGCCGACGACAACCGGTCGTGGAACTGCGGCGCCGAGGGGCCGACCGAGGATCCCGAGGTGCGGGCGCTGCGGGCCAAGCAGCGGCGCAACTTCATCGCCACCCTGTTCCTGTCCCAGGGCGTGCCGATGCTGCTGCACGGCGACGAGCTCGGCCGCACCCAGCACGGCAACAACAACGTGTACTGCCAGGACAACGAGGTCTCCTGGATCGACTGGGGGCTGGCCAAGGACAACGCCGACCTGGTCGAGTTCACCGGCCGGCTGGCGGCGCTGCGGGCCGCGCACCCGGTGTTCCGGCGGCGCAAGTTCTTCCAGGGCCGCCCGCTGCGCAAGGACGACGACCGCCGCGACATCGCCTGGTTCAACCCGGACGGCGAGGAGATGACCGAGGCCGACTGGGACGCCGACTTCGGCCGCGCGGTCGGGGTCTTCCTCAACGGCGACGCCATGGACGAGCTGGACCGGCGCGGCGAGTGGGTCACCGACGACTCGTTCCTGTTGTGCTTCAACGCCTGGCATGAGGCCGTCGACTTCCGCATCCCGGACGGTGAGTACGGCAGCAACTGGCGGGTCGTGGTGGACACGTCGGCGGAGTCGAACGAGGCGCCGGACATCGAACTGGAGGGCGGCGCGACGCTGCCGGTGCCGGCCCGGTCGCTGGTCGTGCTGCGTCGGAGTGCCGAATGATTCCCTCGTCCACGTACCGGATCCAGTTCGGTCCCGGCATGGGTTTCGCACGGGCCAAGCAGATCGCGACCTACCTGCAGCGGCTGGGCGTCGGCGCGCTGTACGCCTCCCCGCTGTTGCAGGCCACACCCGGTTCCACGCACGGCTACGACGTCACCGATCCGACGGCGACGTCGGCCGGGCTCGGCGGCGAGGTCGGCCGGCAGGCGCTGCACGACCGGCTGCGCGAGCTGGGCCTCGGCTTCGTCGTCGACATCGTGCCCAACCACGTCGGCATCTCGGTGCCGCAGGCCAACCCGTGGTGGTGGGACGTCCTGCGCTACGGCCAGGAGTCCTCGCACGCCGACAAGTTCGACATCGACTGGTCGCGCGGGCCGATCATGGTGCCGATCCTCGGTGACGAGCACGGTATCGAGGAGCTGCGGCTGGACGGGGATCGCCTCGTCTACTACGAGCAGATGTTCCCGATCGCGCCGGGCACGGCCGACGGCACGCCGCAGGAGGTGCACGAACGCCAGCACTATCGGCTGGTGCACTGGCGGACGGCCAATGCCGAGCTGAACTACCGGCGGTTCTTCGACATCAACACCCTTGCCGCGGTGCGGGTCGAGGACCCGGAGGTGTTCGAGGCGACGCATCGGCACGTGCTGAGCTGGGGCGTCGACGGCCTGCGCATCGACCACCCGGACGGCCTCTCCGACCCGGGCGGCTATCTGCGCCGGCTGCGCGACGCCGCGCCGGACACGTGGATCGTGGCCGAGAAGATCCTGGCCGTCGGCGAGTCGCTGCCGGTGTCGTGGCCGGTCGCCGGCACCACCGGCTACGACGCGATGCGCGAGATCTGCGGGCTGTTCATCGACCCCAACGGCGAGCCGCCGAACGCGGGATCGTTGCAGTTCCTGGAAAACCGCTGCAAGGAAACGGCGGCCAGGTCACTGCTGCGCGCGGAAGTGCGGCGTATCAACGCGTTGCTGCCCTTCGACGACGAGGAAGCCGTCATCGAGCTGCTGTCCATGTTTCCGGTCTACCGCAGTTATCTGCCGGAGGGCCGGAAGTCGCTGGAGCAGGCCGCCTCGGCCAACCCGCGGGCCGCGGAGATCGCCCGGCTGATGCTGGCCGATCCGCACGGCGAGCTGGCCACGCGCGTGCAGCAGACCTCGGGCATGGTGATGGCCAAGGGCGTCGAGGACACCGCTTTCTACCGCTACAACCGGTTCGTCGCGCTGAACGAGGTCGGCAGCGACCCGTCCCGGTTCGGCGTGTCGCCGACCGAGTTCCACGTCGCCATGCAGGCCCGCGAGGCCGGGTCGCCGGAGACCATGACGGCACTGTCCACTCACGACACCAAGCGGGCCGAGGACGTCCGGGCCCGGCTGGCCGTGCTGTCCGAAGTGGAGTTCGAGACGGCGTTCGCCCGGTGGAGCGAGCGCAAGCCGCTGCCCGAGCGGTCGCTGACCCGGCTGGGCTGGCAGACCGTGGTCGGCGCGTACCCGATCAGCGCCGACCGGCTGCGGGACTACCTGGCCAAGGCGGCCAAGGAAGCCAAGATCGCCACCTCCTGGGTGGACGGCAACCCCGAGGTGGACAAGGCGATCGCGGCCTGGCCGGACGATGTGTTCGGCGACGCGGCGCTGATGGCCGAGGTGACCGACCTGGTCGACCGGATCACGCCGGCCGGCTGGTCGAACTCGTTGGGGCAGAAGCTGGTGCAGCTGGCCGGCCCGGGCGTGCCGGACGTGTACCAGGGCACCGAACTGTGGGACTTCTCGCTGGTCGACCCGGACAACCGGCGGCCGGTGGACTTCGAGCAGCGGGCCGCGCTGCTGGCCCGGATCGACGAGGGCTGGCTGCCCGAGATCGACGCCTCCGGCGCGGCGAAACTCCTGGTCACCAGCAAGGTGTTGCGCCTGCGGCGGGAACGGCCGGAGTTGTTCACCGGCTACCGCCCGCTGGCGGCGCAGGGCCCGGCGGCCGAGCACGCGCTGGCCTTCGGCCGCGGCGACCGACTTGTCGCAGTGTGCACGAGATTGCCGATCGGTCTGGCCTCCGCCGGGGGTTGGCGCGATACCGTGCTGCCGTTGCCCGCCGGGGAGTGGACCGACGTGATCACCGGCCGTACCGCGTCGGAAGCACCCCTGCTGTCCGAGCTGTTGTCCACGTATCCGGTTGCCTTGGTGGTGCGTTCGTGACCGAGCTTGCGAGGGAACCATCCAGCACTGCGACCTTGTCGCGGGCCTTCGTCTTCGAGCGAAGCGAGGAAGGACCGTGACCGAGTTCTCCGTGTGGGCCCCGAACCGATCCCGGGTTCGGGTCCACAATGGACCGTCCGTGCACGAGATGAGCCGTGGCGAGGACGGCTGGTGGCGGGCCGAGGTGCCCGCCGCCGCGCCGGACTACGCCTTCCAGCTGGACGACGAGCCGGACGAGCTACCCGATCCGCGCTCGCGCTGGCAGCCCGACGGTGTGCACCAACGGTCCCGGAGCTACGACCACAACGCCTTCCAGTGGACGGATTCCGCCTGGTCGGGTCGGGCGTTGCCCGGTGGCGTGGTGTACGAGCTGCACATCGGCACGTTCACGCCCGAGGGCACCTTCGACGCGGCCATCGACAAGCTGGACCACCTCGTCGATCTCGGCATCGACTTCGTGGAAGTGTTGCCGGTCAACGCCTTCGACGGTCCGCACGGCTGGGGCTACGACGGCGTGCTCTGGTACGCCACGCACGACCCGTACGGCGGCCCGGACGGCTTCAAGCGCTTCGTCGACGCCTGCCACAACCGGGGTCTGGCCGTGCTGCTCGACGTGGTCTACAACCACCTCGGGCCGTCCGGCGCCTACCTCGACCGCTTCGGCCCGTACTTCGCCGGCGAGACGATCTGGGGCCCGACGCTCAACCTCGACGGGCCGCAGTCCGACGAGGTCCGGCAGTACGTCATCGACAACGCGCTGGGCTGGCTGCGTGACTTCCACGTCGACGGCCTGCGCCTCGACGCCGTGCACGCCCTGTCCGACCGCCGGGCCACGCACCTGCTGGAGGAGCTGTCGTCCGAAGTGGACGCTCTCGCCGCCCATGTGCGCCGGCCGCTCACACTGATCGCCGAGTCGGACCTGAACGACGCCAAGCTGGTCACCCCGCGCGAGGCCAACGGCTACGGCCTGCACGCGCAGTGGAGCGACGATCTGCACCACTGTCTACATTCGACACTGTCCGGCGAGACCCAGGGCTACTACGCGGACTTCGGCTCGCTGCAAGCGCTTGCGGCCACCCTCACCAGGGTCTTCTGGCACGCCGGCACCTGGTCCTCGTTCCGCGGCCGCCACCACGGCCGCCCGGTGAACACGCTCACCATGCCGGGCCACCGGTTCCTGGCGTACCTGCAGAACCACGACCAGATCGGCAATCGCGCCACCGGCGACCGGCTGTCCGCCACCGTCTCCCCCGGCCTGCTGGCCTGTGGGGCGGCGATCGTGCTGTGCTCCCCCTACACGCCGATGATCTTCATGGGCGAGGAGTGGGCGGCGTCGACGCCGTGGCAGTTCTTCGCCTCGTTCCCGGACCCGAAGCTGGCCGACGCCGTGCGCACCGGCCGCCGCAAGGAGTTCGCCGACCACGGCTGGGCCGCCGAGGACGTGCCGGATCCGATGGACCCGGCGACGTTCCAGCGGTCCAAGCTGCGGTGGGAGGAAGTCGACAACAGCGAGCTGCTGGCCGTCTATCGCGCGTTGATCGCGTTGCGGCGCAACCACCCCGAGCTGTCCGATCCCCGGCTGCACCAGTTCACCGTCGACCTGGACGAGGACCGCCGGGTCGTCACGCTGCACCGCGGCCGGCTACGGGTGGTCTGCAACCTCGGCGGCGCGCCCATCGACGCCCCGGGAACGGTGCTCTACAGCTCGAAGTCCCCGGGCGCGCCCGAATCCGTGACGGTCCTGGCCTAGCTCGCCCGCGTCTTGAGCTGACGCCGGGTCGCGGAGATGACGGCCCGGCGCTCGTTCTCGCCCATGCCGCCCCAGATGCCGTACGGCTCCTGCACGTTGATCGCGTGCCGGAGGCACTCGGCGCGCACCGGACAGGAATGGCAGATACGCTTGGCGTTGGCCTCCCTGGCCTGACGCGCGGACCCGCGTTCGCTGTCCGGGTGGAAGAAGACAGCGCTGTTGGCACCGCGGCAGGCGCCCAGGCGCTGCCAGTCCCAGTTCTCCGAGACCGGGATGGGTAGCCGGTGCACGTCGGCCATGTGCGCCTCCTTGAGGTACTCGTCGTCCGCCATCTGGTACCCGTCCGCGAATTACCCAAACCTCGGGTTTGACGATCTCCCCCGACCGGGTATCCCCGCCCGGTGGACGAGGTGAGATTCGGCCCCGAACTGCTCGACCGGCTGCTGCGGCACCTGGTCGAGTGCGTGCCCGGCTGCGACGGAGCCGGGATGAGCACGAATTCCCGAAGCCTGCGCGCGATCGGCGTCGCAGCGACGCGGGACGCCGAGCAGTGGAAGCGCGGCGAAGGCCCGGTGGTGGCCGCCGCGACCGGCGAGGAAACCCTGGTCGAGGCCCTGCCCGACGGCATGACGTGGATCACCGCGGTGCCGGGCAGCTGGACCCAGGACGGTCCGTCGGTGCTGTCGGTGTACACCGACCACGAGCCCAAGGAGGACGACCTCCGGCTGATCGACCAGGTCGAGCCGCTGCTGGCCACCGCGACCGCGGTCATCGAGTTCTGCGCGGACGAGATGCTGCGGGCCGACCAGATGGTGGAGATGGTGCAGAACCGCCGGCTCATCGAGCAGGCCAAGGGCCTGATCATGGCCCGGATGGGCTGCGACGCCGGCGCCGCGTTCCGCACGCTGGTGCGGACCAGCCAGCACTTCAACGTCAAGCTGCGCGACATCTCGGCCGCGCTGGTCGAGGTGGTCGGCGGCGCGCCCGTCGGCGACCAGGAGCCGGACACCGGTCCGACCACGGTGCCGCCGCCGCCCGCCCTGCAGGCCGCGCGGGTGACCTGGCAGGCACTCGAATGATCACCGGCTCGGGTAACGTGTCGAACGCAGTGGTTGAGCAACCAGCCGCCGCGTCTTCGTCGGTGCCGAACTCCCGACAGCTCCCTTTCCGTGGACGTGAGGACAGTGGCCTGAACGTGACCGAGAACAGCAGCGCACTCCCCATCGACGTGGTGGTCGACCGACCGGCCGACGGCGTGGTCGTGGCCACCGTCGGCGGGGAGGTGGACATGCTCACCGCACCGGCCCTGCGGGCCGTGGTGCTGACCGAGCTCGACGACTGCACGGTGCTGGTGATCGACCTGTCCGGGGTCGACTTCCTCGGCTCCGCCGGACTGGCCGTGTTGGTCGAGGCCTCGCACGAGGCACAGCGCCGGCAGGTGGAGCTACGCCTGGTGGCGGCCGGCCGGTCGGTGCAGCGGCCGTTGGAGATCACCGGGCTCACTGAGGTGTTGACCACGTTTCCCAGCCGGGACGACGCGGTCAAC
Organism: Kutzneria sp.; assembly: GCA_035492655.1. Taxonomy (GTDB): domain Bacteria; phylum Actinomycetota; class Actinomycetes; order Mycobacteriales; family Pseudonocardiaceae; genus Kutzneria. Next base: position 17,457 of record DATJJB010000887.1, read on the forward strand.
GCGCCCGGCTGAGGGGTTGGGGGGAACAATGGGCGAGGTAGACGTCGACGGCACCGAGGTGACAGTGAGCGAGCACGAGCCCAGCACCACCACCAGCGACAAGCCCGCGCCCGGGGCCGACGTGGAGGTGCGCATCGCCGCATCGCCCGCGCACCTGTCCGTGGTCCGCGCGGTCGCCGCCGATCTGGCGATGCGTGCCGACTTCACGTTGGACGCGATCTCGGATCTGAAGATGGCCGTGGACGAGGCCTGCTCGGAGCTGATCTCGCGGTCGGTGCCCGACGGGGACCTGGTGTGCCGGTTCTCCGTGGAGGGCGAGCAGATCCACTTCGCGGCCGAGGCCGCCACCACCACGGTCGTGCCGCCGAGCCGGGAGAGCTTCGGCTGGCGGGTGCTGACCGCGCTCACCGACTCGGTGAACACGTGGGTGGTGCCCGGGCCCGGCGGCGGCCACGTGTTGCGGTTCGACCTGGTGAAGAAGCGAGCCGACGACGTGGTGGGCCTGTGACCGAGCTTGCGAGGGCACCATTCAACACAGGGACCCTGGTCGCAGACCCGGCGAACGCCAGCGAGGTGGGCCAGTGACCGAGCTTGCGAGGGCACCATTCAGCACTGGGACCTGGGTCGCAGACCCGGCGAGCGCCAGCGAGGTGGGCCTGTGACCCAGTCTTCGGAACGCGCGACAAACGACTACGCGCACCTCGATCCCGTGCTGGCCGAACTGGCCGGCCTTGACGCGGACGATCCTCGCCGGACCGAGCTGCGGGACCGCCTGGTGACCGAGTTCCTGCCGGTGGCCCAGCACATCGCGCGGCGCTTCGGGCAGCGCGGCGAGCCGCACGACGACCTCGTGCAGGTCGCCACCGTCGGCCTGATCAGCGCCATCGACCGCTTCGACCCGACGCGGGGCAGCGACTTCCTGTCCTTCGCGGTGCCGACGATCATGGGCGAGGTGCGCCGGCACTTCCGGGACACCAGTTGGAGCGTGCGGGTGCCGCGGCGGCTCAAGGAGCTGCACCTGGCCATCACCGGCGCCACCAACGAGCTGTCCCAGCACCTGGGCCGCGCGCCGACACCCAGCGAGCTCGCCACCCATCTCGGCATCACCAAGGACGAGGTGTACGAGGGGCTGGAGGCGTCCAACGCCTACCGCAGCTCCTCGCTGGACGAACTGCTCGTGGGCACCGACAAGTCCGTCTCGCTCGGCGACGCCCTGGGCGACGACGACCCCGAGCTGATGGGCGTGGAGAACCGGGAGGCGCTGCAGCCGTTGTTGCAGCAGCTGCCGGAGCGGGAGCGGACCATCATCCTGCTGCGCTTCTTCGGCAACCTCACGCAGACCCAGATCGCCGACCGCATCGGGATCTCGCAGATGCACGTGTCCCGGCTGTTGGCGCGGACGTTGGTGGACCTGCGCAAAGGCCTGCTCAGCGAATAGCTCGGGCAGCCGGCCCTTGCCGTACGGGGCACCGAGCGTGGTCTTCGCGATCGGTGTCGCCGGCGTGCCGGTGGCTGCCACTGGAGCCACATCTGATCACTGGTGGATCGCCCCGATCATCAGGTCCCAGAACCGGGCGACGTCCAATCCGGTGGCCACCAGGGCGTTGGGCTTGCGGCCGGTGACCCGGTCCATGTCGACCACGGTCGCGCCCCGGGTGTAGGTGCCGGTCAGCTCGATCTCCACGTTCAACGGCCGCACCGCGACGATCGTCGGATCGATCACCGCCGCCACGGCCACCGGGTCGTGCACCGGCGGCGATTCGAAGCCGAAGTACGTCCGATAGGCATCACTGAAGTACGTCAGCAGCTGATGGCACACCCGGGCCAGCGGCGTGCCGATCGCCTCGATCCGCCTGAGGACGTCCGGCGTGGCCAACGCCTGGTGGGTGACGTCCAGCCCGCACATGGTGATCGGCACCCCGGACCGGAAGACGACGTCCGCCGCTTCCGGGTCGGCCAGGATGTTGAACTCGGCCAGCGGAGCCATGTTGCCGCGACCGGTCGACCCGCCCATGAGCACGATGCGCTCGATGTTCGTGTTGCCCACCAGTGCGGCCACGTTGGTCAGCGGCCCGGTGGCGATGATCGTCGTCGGCTCGGTGAGCACATCGGACGCCAGCTTCGCCGCCCCACGAGGGTCGACTGCCACGGTGGGCGGCGGGAAGTCGGGCCCGTCGAGGCCGCTGTCACCGTGGATCTCCCCGGCGTACAACGGTTCCTGGGCCAGCGGCCGGTCGGCCCCGGCGGCGATGGGCACGTCGGTGACACCGGCGACCGTGCACATCCGACGGGCGTTCACCGTGGTCTTGGCCAGGGTCTGGTTGCCGGCCACGGTGGTGATCGCCCGCAGGTCGAGCCGCCGGGCGGCCAGCAGGATGGCCAGCGCGTCGTCGTGCCCGGGATCGCAGTCGAGGATCACCCGTGTCGTCATGTCCGCATCGTGTCATGGCATCCCGCCGCCCGCCGGCATGCACGTCACCCCCGGGAAATCGACGCCAGCCAGGCCTTGGCCGTCCGACGGGGTACGAAGCTCATCCCCCGACCATGCGCGGCCCAAGATCCAAGCGGTAGTCGTCGGCCCGGTACTTCACCGTGAAACCGAGCCGCTCGTACAGATCGAAGGCCCGCGTCGGGCTGTCGGTGTCCACGCCCAACCCGACGGATGGCCGCCCCAGTCGGGCATTCGCGGCGATCGCGGTGCTCAGCAGCGCCGCGGCCAGCCCGCGGCGGCGGTGATCGGGATGCACGCCGAGCCATTTCACCCAGCCTTCGCCGGTGACCTCGGACGGCTCCGACCCCAGCAGCACGCCGCCCAGCTCGCCGGATTCCGCCTCGGCCACCAGGCATTCGGCCAGCACCAGGCTCGGCGTGGCCGCGTAGTCGTGCTGGTCGGCGAACGCCGCGCGCAGCACCTCGCCGGCGGCGGGCAGTTCCCCCTCGGCCAGCGCGCGGATCGTGTAACCCGGCACCGGGGCGGGCGGCTGCTCGTCGCCGGTCAGCGGCCGCGTCATCCGCGCGTGGAGATGATTGAACTCGAAGCCGGCGTCGGCCAGCACGCCGATGTACTGCTGTTCGCTCTGCAACGCGCCGGCCTTGACCAACGGCTTGCCGTCAGCCCGTTCGACCACGCGGTCCAGCAGCAACCCGATCAGGTGCGCCTGCACCGACGGGCCCTCGCCGGGCCGGGCGTAGGCGTCGCAGAACGGCCCGGACGGGTAGAGCTGCCCCCAGCCGACCAGCCGGTCCGCCCCGTCGCGCACCAGCCAGGCGTCGGTGTTCGGGTCGATACCGGGACCGGTCAGCGCGTCGACCACCTCGCTGCGCTCGTAGTCGCGGTAGCCGAGGTGGACCTCCTCGGTGGCGTGCACCAGCTCGAGGATCTCGTCGACGTCGGCCAGCGCCGGTCGCAGGGTCCGATAACCGTCGGGAAGTCGCATCGGGCCAGTGAAACCGGCATTTCCGGTGGCGTCCATCGATTATGGCAGCTGACGCTGCCCGAACGCGCCGGCATCGGCCCGCAGCCGGGCCGCGTCCTGGCCCGGCGGCGCGCCGAACAGCTCGCGGTACTCCCGGCTGAACTGGGTCGGGCTGTCGTAGCCGACGAGATGCCCGATGCCGGCGACATCGCCCGGACGGGCAACCAGCAGCGCCCGCGCCTCCTGCAACCGAATGATCTTGCGGTACTGGATCGGGCTCATCGTGGTGACCGCGCGGAAGTGCCGGTGGAACGCGGACTCGCTCATGCCCGCCAGCCGGGCCAGGTCGGACACCCGGATCGGCTCGGCGTAGTTCTCCCTTATCCAGCGGATGGCCCGGCCGACCAGCGACAGGCCGCTGTCGGCCAGCCCGATCTGGCGCACCAGCGGCCCGTGCGGACCGGTCAGCAGCCGCCACAGGATCTCCTGCTCGTACAGCGGTGCCAGCACCCTCGCGTCGCTCGGGTGGTCGAGCAGCCGGAGCATGCGCAGCACGGCATCCAGCAGCGTCGGCTCGGCCTTGCCGGTGGCGATGGCCGGCGCGGGACGACGATCGGCCGGCGCGGCGAGCAGCAGCGGGGCGATCACGGTGGGACGCAACGCCAAACCGACGCCGAGCGCCGGCTCGTCCTTGCTGATGCCGAAGAAATGGCCGCTCACCGGCACTTCCGCGCTGACCACCAGGCAGTCGCCGGCCCGGTACTCGTGCACCTCCTCGCCCAGCAGCAAACGCTTGCCACCTTGCGCGAGCACGACCAGCAACGGCTCGGTCAGCGAGTGGTGCTCCTCGGTGCTGTCCACACTGGACACCTGGAGGCCGTCGATCGGGGAGGTCAGGTCCGGCCTTGCGTGCCGGGCGATCAGGTCCCGGATCTCGTCGAGCGCCATGCCACCAGGACAGCACCGGCCGGCCCCGCCGGCAACCCGATCGCGGCGAAGTCGGCAGGATCGGGCAAGAGGCGAGGCGGATCTGTCTACCGGCCGACCGGCCGCTGGCGGTGTCATGGAGTGGTCACCACAACCGATCCATCGGGGAGCAGACCATGCCGCTCGACCACTACGTCACCCTCGGCCGCTCCGGGCTGCGGGTCAGTCCGTTCGCCCTGGGCGCGATGACCTTCGGCACCGATCCCGGCTCGGCCGGCTGCGACGTCGGCGAGGCCGAGAAGATCATGGCCGGCTACCTCGAGCGCGGCGGGAACTTCATCGACTGCGCCAACTTCTACGCCAACGGCCACTCGGAGAAGATCGTCGGCGACTTCCTCGGCCGGCGCCGCCAGCACGTGGTGGTGGCGTCCAAGTTCTTCGGCAACATGTATCCGGGCGACCCCAACGGCGGCGGGGCCGGCCGGGCCTCGATCACCGCGCAGCTGCACGAGAGCCTGCGGCGGCTGAACACCGACCACCTCGACCTCTACTGGCTGCACAACTGGGACCGGCACACGCCGATCGAGGAGACCATGCGCGCGCTGGACGACCTCGTGACGGCCGGCAAGATCCGCTACATCGGCTTCTCCAACACGCCGGCCTGGGTGACCGCGCAGGCCCAGACCATGGCACTGCTGCGGTCGTGGACGCCGATCATCGCGTTGCAGGTGGAGTACTCGCTGCTGGCGCGGACCGTCGAGGGCGAGCTCGCGCCACTGGCGCTGGACCAGGGCATGGCCCTGACCCCGTGGAGCCCGTTGAAGAACGGCTTCCTGTCGGGGAAGTACCGGCGCGGCGCCATGGTCGCCGACTCCGAGCGCACCGCCTATGTCGGCGGTCCCACCGACGAGGAGTACCAGGTCATCGACGCCGTGGCGGTGATCGCCGACGAGCTCGGCACCACGTCCGCCGCCGTGGCCCTGGCCTGGCTGCGGACCCGCCCGGGCACCGTCGTGCCGATTGTCGGCGCTCGACGGCTGGAGCACCTCACCGGCAACCTCGCCGGCCTTGACGTCGTGCTGACCGACGAGCAGCTCCGGGTGCTGGACGAGATCTCCGCGCCGACGCTCGACTATCCGGCTCCGATGCACGGTGCTCAGCAGGCCATGCTCCAGTTCGCCGGGACCACTGTGGACGGTGTCGAGTCCACTGTGTACCCGCCGCTGCTGGCCTCGGACGTCCGCTACTGACTGCGGATGCGGTGGGCCAGCGCGGTGTAGCGGCGGCCGGTGGACGGGGTGCGGACGGCCTGCTGGATGGCGCGGCGGGAGCCGACCAGGACGACGAGCTTCTTGGCCCGGGTGACGGCGGTGTAGAGCAGGTTGCGCTGCAACATCATCCAGGCGCTGGTGGTGATGGGGATGACCACGCACGGGTACTCGCTGCCCTGCGAGCGGTGGATGGTGATGGCGTAGGCGTGGACCAGCTCGTCCAGCTCGCCGAACTCGTAGTCGACGTCCTCGTCCTCGTCGGTGCGGACGGTGAGGGTCTGATCCTCGGCGGAGAGCGCGGTGACGACGCCGACGGTGCCGTTGAAGACGCCGGCGACGCCCTTGTCGTAGTTGTTGCGGATCTGGGTGACCTTGTCGCCGACGCGGAAGACGCGGCCGCCGAAGCGGCGCTCGGGCAGGCCGGGCTTGGACGGGGTCAAAGCCTCCTGGAGCAAGGTGTTCAGGGCGCCGGCGCCGGCGGGGCCGCGGTGCATGGGGGCGAGAACCTGGACGTCACGACGAGGGTCGAGACCGAACTTGCGGGGGATGCGGTTGGCGACGACGTCGACGGTCAGCGACGCGACGGCCTCGGTGTCGTCCTGGGCGAACAGGAAGAAGTCGGGCAGGCCGTCGGTCACGGGCCGCCGGCCGGAGTTGATCAGGTGGGCGTTGGTGACGACGCCGGACTGCTGGGCCTGACGGAAGATCTGGGTCAGACGCACCCGCGGCACGGGCTCGGCGGCGAGCAGGTCGCGCAGCACCTCGCCGGCCCCGACGCTGGGCAGCTGATCGACGTCGCCGACCAGCAGCACGTGCGCGCCGGGCGGCACGGCCTTGAGCAACTTGTTGGCCAGCAACAGATCCAGCATCGACACCTCGTCGACGACCAGCAGATCCACGTCCAGCGGCCGATCACGGTCGTACGCGGCGTCACCACCGGGCTTGAGCTCCAGCATCCGGTGCACGGTCGCCGCGTCCACGCCGGTCAGCTCGGCCAGCCGCTTGGCCGCCCTACCGGTCGGGGCGGCCAGCAACACCTTGGCCCCCTTGGCCTTCGCCAGCATCACGATGGACCGCACGGTGAAACTCTTGCCGCAGCCCGG
>DATJJB010000888.1:0-2819 GCA_035492655.1 Kutzneria sp.
CCTTGCGGGTGGTCCGGATCAGGCCGTGGAAGACGGGCGCCAGTCGATCCGGCCCCGCCGCGTTCAACGCCTTCACGTCGAGTCGGATCGGCACCAGCACCGGGTTTTCGCTAGTACAGGTCGCGTCGAACAACGCCAGGCCGTCCTCGGTCGTCAGGCCCAGCACGCCACTCTTCTGCATCCGGGACGTGTCGGCGTGGTCGCCCATGCCGTCGTCCCAGAGCCCCCACGCCAGCGACACCGCCGGCAACCCCTCGCTGTGCCTGAGCTCGGCCAGTGCATCCAAGTACGCATTCGCGGCGGCGTAGTTCCCCTGCCCCGGCGTGCCCAACACACCAGCAGCTGAACTGAACAGTACAAATGCGTTGAGGTCGAGCCCCTTGGTCAGCTCATGCAGGTGCCACGCCGCGTCGATCTTCGGCTCGAAGACCTTGTCGAGCCGCGCCGGCGTCAACGCCGAGATCACCCCATCGTCCAGCACCCCAGCCGCATGAATCACCGCCTTCAGATCCGGCGTGATCACGTTGGCCAGTGCCTCGCGGTCGCCGACATCGCAGGCCACGATCGTCACGGCCGCGCCGAGCTCCTCCCGAAGTTCCCGCGCCCCCGGCGCCTCGATGCCCCGGCGGCTGGTCAGCACGAGCTCCGTCACCCCGTGATCAACCACCAGATGCCGGGCCAGCCTCGCCCCAAGCCCACCCGTGCCGCCGGTGATGAGCACCTTGCCGCCAAACGGATTTGTCGACTCCGGCACCGGCACCCGAGCCAGCCGGCCCGCGAACAACTGCCCGTCCCGCACCCGAACCTGAGGCTCCCCCGACCCGATGATCTCGGCCAGCTTGTCCAGCGAGGCCCCCGGCTCGAGGTCCACCAGCACGACCCGCCCCGGACTCTCCGACCAGGCAGAGCGCACCAGACCGCCGACCGCGGCAGCGGCCAGTCCGGCTTCGACAGCAGCGGCCGAACCGGCATCCGCCGCGCTGGGCAGGCCGCTACGGGTCACCACGACCAGCGGCGTGTCTTTCTGGAGCTCGGCCAGAGTGGCGTAGGTGGCCTGCCGCGCGTCGCCGATCGGCTCGAACACGGTCCAGCCGGAGGTATCGGCCGGAGTGGCGGTGATGGGAGTCCAGCTCAGACCGAACAGGGAGTCGTTGGCACGCCGGACATTGACCGCGTCGAGGGTGACAGGCCTCAGCATGAGGGACTCGACTGACACGACACTGCCGCCGGCGGGGTCGACGGCGTGCAAGGAGACGACCCCCTCACCGGTCGGGCGGACGTGAACGCGCAGCGTGCTGGCCCCGGTGGCGTGCAAGGAAACGCCGGCCCAGGAGAAGGGCAGCGCAGGCTGATCACCGGTGACACCGGTGAGGCTGATGGCGTGCAGTGCGGCATCCAGCAGGGCGGGATGCACACCGTAGCCGTCGATCTCGACACCCTCGGGCAACTGAACTTCGGCGTACACCTCGTCGCCGCGCTTGAACGCCTGTCGCAGACCCTGGAAGACGGGGCCGTACGACAGCCCGGCGTCGGCGAGCACGTCGTAGTGGCCGGTCAGGTCGACCGCCTCGGCGTTGGCGGGCGGCCATTCCACGGTCTCCGCTCGCCCGCCGCGACCGAGGCGGCCGGTCGCGTGCCGCGTCCACGTCTCGTCCTGGTCGGCCCGCGAGAAGACGCTGATCTGCCGGTCGTCGCCGACCCGCAGCTGCACCGCGACACTGCCGCGCTCCGGCAGCACCAGCGGCGCCTCCAGCGTCAACTCCTCGACGACATCGCAGCCGACGAACTCGCCGGCGCGCAGCGCCAGTTCCACGAATCCCGTGCCCGGGAAGAAGATCGAGCCGCCAACCATGTGGTCGGCCAGCCACGGCAGGGTGGCCGGCGACAGGCGGCCGGTGAGCACGAGGCCGTCGCCGTCGGGGGCAGTGAGGACAGCACCGAGCAGCGGATGACCGGCGGCCTCCAGCCCGGCCGACACCACATCGCCCGCGCCACCACCGAGCCACGAGTTGGCCAGGTAGTCCTGCGCGGTCAGCCAGAACGTCTGGTGCTGGAAGGCATACGTCGGCAGGTCAACCCGACGCGCGTCGCGCCCCTCGAAGAACGCGGGCCAGTCGACGTGGACCCCGTTGACAAACGCTTGCGCCAGCGCGGAAACCAGCTCGCGCTCCTCGGGCTTGCCACGGCGCTGGGACGCCACGAACACCGCGCTGTCGACGCAGCTCGCGGCCATGCCGGTCAGCACACCGTCCGGCCCGATCTCGACGAACCGGGTGACGCCCTTGCCGGCCAGCGTCGTCACCGCATCGGCGAACCGGACCGCATCGCGCACATGCCTGACCCAGTACTCCGGCTGCGTCCAGTCCCCGCCGCCGGCCGAGGTGCCCACCACCGGGATCTTCGGCGCGTTGAACTCCAGCCCCGCAACGACCTGCCGGAACTCATCGAGCATCGGCTCCATCAATGACGAGTGAAACGCGTGCGAGACCTTGAGCCGAGTCGTCTTGCGGCCCCGCGCATCAAACTCCGCCTTGATGGCCAACACAGCGGCCTCATCACCAGAGATCACCACCGACCGCGGACCATTCACCGCCGCAATACCCACACCGTCAACCAGCGCGACCTCGTCCTCGGCAGCCTGGATCGCCACCATCGCACCACCAGCCGGCAACGCCTGCATCAACCTGCCGCGAGCCGACACCAGCCTGCGAGCATCCTCCAGCGACAACACACCAGCGACATGCGCCGCCGCGACCTCACCAACCGAATGACCAGCCACAAAATCCGGCCGCACACCCCACGACTGAACTAAACGGTAC
>DATJJB010000889.1:0-10056 GCA_035492655.1 Kutzneria sp.
CGCCAGTGCCGCCGGCACCACCTGCACGAAGAAGATGCGCCTGGTCGCCGTGGCGGTGCCGTAGATGCCGGCGACGGTCACGATGTTCCTCGCTCTCGTCGGCGGGAGGAGAAAGTCGTGCCCGCCGAAGCTCCGTCCCATGTCGGCCCCCGGGCCGACCGGTGTGCACGCTAGCACGCGACAGACCCGCATCTGTCCACTATGGAAGGACGGACCCCCGCCCCCAGTTCATCGAATCTCTCGAACGGACACAACAACGACGTTCGGCAACAGCCGGTGTGGGCGGCCGCTTTTCGCGACCACCCACACCGGACCTACGTTGTCAGCGCCGTGCGGTCAGCCGTTCCTCCTCCGCCGCCGGCCGGTGATCGTCAGCACCGCGCCGCCGAGGAGCAGGAACAGACCTGTCGCCGCCACCCAGACCACGTTCGCACCCGTGAAGGCCAGTCCGGTGGTCGGCTGGCTCGGACCGCCGCCAGGACCGGGGTTGGTCTTGGCGAGCAGGCCGACGTCCAGCGTCAAGTCCTGCCGGTGGCCCGGGTTCAGCGCGACAACCGGCGTGCACCCGGTCGCCGGATCGGCCGCCGAGTCCGTGCCGTTGTGACCGGCGGCGCCGGCCTTGGTGAACGTGTATCCCAGCAGGTTCTTCGGCAGCTTCGCCAGTTCCACGCAGACCTGGTAGGAGCCGTCGGGCAGGTTGTCGAACAGGTACTTGCCGTTGGCGTCGGTCGTGGTGGTCGCCACGACCTTCCCACTGCCGTCCCGCAACGTCACCGGCACATTGGCCGCACCGGGATCACCGGTGTCCTGAAGGCCGGTCCGTTTCTGGTCGACCCACACGTAGTCACCGACCCGGTTCGCCGGCGACACCAGACCGGCGTCCAGCGTCAGGTCCTCGCGATGGCCGACACCCAGCACGGTCGTCATCGTGCAGCCCGCGGCCGGGTCGGCCGCCGAGTCCTTCCCGTTGTGGCCAGCGGCGTTCTGCTTCGTCAACAGGTAGTCGCTGTACGGCGCCGGCAACTTCGAGGTATCGAAGCACACCTTGTACGTGCCATCGGGCAGGTTGTCGAACAAGTACTTGCCGTTGGCATCGGTCGTCGTGGTCGCGACGACCTTGCCACTGCCGTCCTGCAACGTCACCGGCACGTTCGGCACACCCGGGTCGCCCGCGTCCTGAAGGCCGGTCCGCTTCTGGTCGATCCACACGTAGTCACCGACCCGGTTCGCCGGCGCGACCAGACCAGCGTCCAACGTCAGATCCTCACGATGACCAGCACCGAGGGTGGTCGTCATCGTGCACCCCGTCGCCGGATCAGCAGCGGAGTCCTTCCCGTTGTGACCAGCAGCATTCTGCTTCGTCAACACGTAATCCGCGTACTTCGCCGGCAACTTCGAGACATCGAAGCACACCTTGTACGTGCCATCGGGCAAGTTGTCGAACAAGTACTTCCCGTTGGCGTCGGTCGTGGTCGAAGCCACCACCTTGCCACTGCCGTCCTGCAACGTCACCGGCACGTTCGGCACACCCGGGTCGCCCGCGTCCTGAAGACCCGTCCGCTTCTGGTCGACCCACACATAGTCACCGACCCGGTTGGCCGGCGCGACCAGACCGGCGTCCAGGGTCAGGTCTTCACGATGACCAGCCTTGAGCGTGGTCGTCATCGTGCAGCCGGTCCCCGGGTCAGCGGCCGAGTCCTTTCCGTTGTGGCCAGCCGCGTTCTGCTTCGTCAACAGGTAGTCGCTGTACGGCGCCGGCAACTTCGCCATGTCGAAGCACACCTTGTAGGTGCCATCGGGCAAGTTGTCGAACAGGTACTTGCCGTTCGCGTCGGTCGTGGTCGAAGCCACCACCTTCCCGCCGCCGTCCTGCAACGTCACCGGCACGTTCGGCACAGCCGGATCACCAGCATCCTGAAGACCGGTCCGCTTCAGATCGACCCACACATAGTCACCGACCCGGTTGGGCGGAGCGACCAGACCAGCATCGAGGGTCAGGTCTTCACGATGACCAGCACCAAGGGTGGTCGTCATCGTGCACCCCGTCGCCGGATCAGCAGCGGAGTCCTTTCCGTTGTGACCAGCGGCATTCTGCTTCGTCAGCACGGAGTCGGCGTACTGTGCCGGCAACTTCGCCATGTCGAAGCACACCTTGTAGGTGCCGTCAGGAAGGTTGTCGAACAGGTACTTGCCGTTGGCATCGGTCGTCGTGGTCGCCACGACCTTGCCACTGCCATCCCGCAACGTCACCGGCACGTTCGGCACACCCGGATCACCAGCATCCTGAAGACCGGTCCGCTTCAGATCGACCCACACATAGTCACCGACCCGGTTCGCCGGCGACACCAGGCCGGCGTCCAGCGTGAGGTCCTCACGATGAGCAGCACCGAGCGTGGTCGTCATCGTGCAGCCGGTCGCCGGATCAGCGGCCGAGTCCTTTCCGTTGTGACCAGCCGCGTTCTGCTTCGTCAACAGGTAGTCGCTGTACGGTGCCGGCAACTTCGAGACGTCGAAGCACACTTTGTAGGTGCCGTCGACCAGCTTGTCGAACAGGTACTTCCCGTTCGCGTCGGTCGTGGTCGTCCCGACCACCTTGCCGGTGCCGTCCTGCAGGGTCACCGACACGCTCGGCACAGCGGGCTCGCCGGCGTCCTGGATGCCGTTGCGGTTGGAGTCGACCCAGACGAAGTCGCCGACCTTGTTCAGCGCGGCAACGAGACCGGCGTCGATGCCGTGGTCGACCGCGCCGGGCTTGCCCGTCGTGACCGTCGCCTTGCCGGCCTTGTCCACATTGGAGTCGATCAGCCGGTCCCCGCCGGCCCCGGACGTCGTCCACGCCACGGCGCTGATCGGCGGACTGCCCGGCAGGGTCGCCGGATTGACCTTGCTGTAGTCGAACTGGAGCGCGTAGCAGGTGTTGGGCTTGAGCCCGTCGGCGGCGCCGAAGTAGTACAGCCCACGGGCGTCGGTGGTCCTGGTGGCCAGCGGTGCGCCGCCGGCACACGGCAGCAGCTGCACGCTGACGCCGGCCACGGCGGGCTCGCCGGGATCCTGGATGCCGTTGGCGTTGCTGTCGAACCACACCCGGTCGCCGATCTGCACCGGCGCCTGATCACACAACGCCTCGATGTCGGCCAGGCCGTTGGCCTTGCCCCAGCCTTCGCTGGCCGTGTCGCTGATCTGATAGGCGTTCGAGTGGTTGTCGTTGGCCATCGTGCCGTCGGCCCGGTCGAACCAGCCGACACCACCGGTGTTGATGTCGGTGGGGTCCATCACCGTGGCCGGCATCCGGCCGGCGCCGTACACCATGGCCACCGCGCCCTGGGCGGTTTCGTTGTGCGGCTTGCCGTGCGTGGCGTCGCTGTAGTACTCACCGGGGTAGTACTCGACCACGGTGGTCGACTCGCCGCCGCCGTTGTTGGCCGCGGTGTTGTTGTTGGGACAGCCTGACGTGCCCTCCCAGGCGTAGCTGCCGTTGGCCTGCCGGCACACCCGGTTCAGGTCGCCGGCGCTGACGGTGTCGAACACCCCGGCCGAGCCGTCGGCCGGCGGCATGGCCTTGCCGCCCTGGTCGCCGAAGCGGTCGCGGAAGGCCAGGACCAGATCGCCACGGGCCTCGACGCCGATGTCGGTCAGCAGCGGCTCCGCGTACGTCACCAGCGTGCCGGCCTGGGGCGTCGGCTGCTTGTAGGTGGTCTGCCACGGGTTCCAGTGATTGGTCCCGCTGCCCTGCCACAGGGCGGTGCCGCGTTCGAAGCTGAGCGCCTGGTTGACGACCGGCGCACCGAACGTGCCGCCGGCGGGGTTGAAGGTCCGCACCACGACCCGCATGTCGGCCAGCTTCTGCGTCGACTCGCCGGAGCAGACGCCACCCACGTAGACGACGCCGTCGCGGATGCCGAGCGCGCCGGGCCGCCAGTCGCCGGCCGCCGGACAGCCGGGATCGGGGATGGCGTAGCTCGCCTTGGCCGCGGCGGCGGTGGCGGCCGTGGCATCGTAGAGGTACAGCCGCCGGTCGGCCAGGTTCACCACGTACAGCGTGCTGCCGTCCTCGCTGATGTCGATGTCTCCCAGGCCTTCGCGGCCCACGACATTGGCGAACGCCGAATCGGCGCCGGCCTGCATGTTGTGCGTGCTGGCGCCGGCGTTGGGCACGGTGGCGAACACCTTGGTGGTCTTGGCCACGGTGTCCGTCACGTAGATCGCGCCCGGGCCGCCGGGACCGTAGGCCGCCGCGCGCTTGGCGAAGGCGCCGGCGAAGACGCGCTTGTCGGCCTGGCGGTACGCGATGCCGTAGACCGTGCCGGTCTGGCCCTGGGTGGCCAGCTGCGTGGGGGCGGGTCCGGTGCCTCGGGCCGTGAAGGGCATGGTCACCAAGGACCGCGCCGCCGAATCGATGCCGGGCGCGATGCCGTTGCGCTGGCAGCCCGTCACCAGGGTCGGGTTCTCCTGGCAGTAGTCGGCGGGGTTCCACAGCCCTACGACCAGACTGACGTTCGCGTGGTTGGACACGTCCACGAACGAGGTCGCGCTGGCCAGGCTGCTGCCGGCGGGGGCTGGCTGCAGGACGCTGCCGGCCGGCGGGTCGACCTGGACGCGGTACTTACCGCCGGACAGCTTGCTCAGGTCGGCGGTGATCGTCCCGTCCGGCCCCGTCTTCCCGGCCGCCGTGGTGCCGGCGGCGTCCACGACGGTCACGCCCGCGGCGGCGACACCCAGGTCGAGTGCGGGATCGTAGGTTCCGACACCTTTCAGGTCGCGTACCACGCGAACGCTCAACGAACCGTCCGAAGCACTCGCTTCGGCCACTGGCGTCGCCACGACGGCAACGGGCAGCGCTGCCATCGCGACAAGCGCGCCCACAAGGGCGGCACCTACCATGCGGTTCACCTCGGAACCTCCCGCTCAGCCCAGAGTTTCTTCACGGCCACCGGAGGGACATTAACCGGGGCAATTGGGTGAGGCCACGCGAAAACGGGTCACACACGACGGTTAAACACCGCGACCGCGAGACCACCCAAAAGGATGGCGGCACGTTACTCGCCGTCACAAGTACGGCGAAGTTCAAGCAACGTAAGCCTTTGGTACGGCAGGACGCTCGACAGCATCAGCCGATAGTGTCTACGCGAGGAAAGCTCACACCTCTTTTGCCACCGCGCGCCAACGCTTTCCGCGAGGCCGTTCACCCTATTCCGGTCACCCGCACCGGTTACCGATAAATGGTGTGGAATCAGCGGCCCGACGGCGTCGGCCCGCGCAGCTCCGACCACAGCGATCCGAGCAGCTCGCCGAGCGGGCGCTCGACACCGCCCAGAGTCGGATCGACGCCCCCGGTGGCCGGGCCGCAGGAATCCGGGCTCGGACCGGACGGAGTGGGCTTGGTGGTGACGGTCGGCCGACCGTCAGGGCGTTGGCCGGTCGCCGTCGGGCACGCCGTCGGAGAGGCCGATGTCGAGGTCGGACGGGCAGCGCACGCACCGGGCCGGGCCGAGGACGACGCGGTCACAGTCGGGCAGGCCGGCGATGTCGTGGTGGCTGCGGCACTCGACGTGGCGCCGGCCGCCGGCGAAGGGGCCGAGGCGGCTGCTGCGACGGGCGGGGAGGTCGGCGCGACCGGACTGTCGGGCACGATGTCCACCCCACGCGCGTAGGCGTCCGCCCAGACCAGCACGGTGTCGACGTAGCTGTCGGAGTGGTTGTAGCGGAACACGGCGGCGGCGCGCTGCTGTCGGTCGCGCATGTCGCCGCCGCCGGCGCACAGGTAGTTGCCGGCGGCCAACACGGCGTCGTAGACGTTCTCCGGGTCGGCTTCGCCGTAGCCCTTGGCGTTGGAGATCGGCGCGTACACCTTCCACGTCGCCGGGATGAACTGCATCGGGCCGACCGCGTGGTCCCACGCCCGGTCGCCGGTCCATTTCCCGCCGTCGGTGGCGGGAATCGCGGCGAACCCGGCGCTGCCGTCGAGTGCCGGCCCCAGGATCGGCCGCAGCGCGGTGCCTCGCGCGTCCACGGCGCCGCCGCGAGCGTGGCCGGACTCGATGCGTCCGATACCGGCCAGCAGCGGCCAGTCCAGGTGACAGCCCGGCCTGGTGCGGGCGAGGATCTGCGCGGCCTTGCGGTAGGCGGCCAACACCGTCGCCGGGATCCGCGACGGGCCGACGGGCAGCACGATCGCCTGAGGGTCGCTCACTTCCGACTGGACGCGCTCGGCCACCGCGACATAGTCGGGGCTGGGTGACTGCGGCAGCGCGCCGGTGGCGCCCAGCGGGTTGTCGGGCACGCGGACCGGCGCCGCGATCAGGGCCCGATGGACGACACCGGTCCAGTGCGCGGTGGCGTCGCCGGCCAGCACCGTAGGCGTCAGCAACGCAGTCACCGCGAACGCGACACGCCACCGCCGATCGGGAGCCACGCGCACCGGCTTGCGGCGCCGGGTCCTGACCCTGTGCGCACCCACGATCGAACCACGCTCCTCGTCCCGTCACCCCGGACACCGCGGGCGACTACCGGCTGTCGACACCAGCGAGCCTGCCGAAGGCTTGGCAGGGCGGCCAGTCCGCGGTGCGCTCTTACACCGAAGGTGTGCCATCCGCCTCGATCACGAGGTCGCCAGCTGCGGGAGGGCGGTGACGGGTCTGCCGCCCGGGGTGAAGTCGAAGACCGCGGCGCTGCCGGCGTTGCCGAACCACGCCTCGAGCTGCCACAGTCGAGCGTCGTCGTCGACCCAGTAGCGCAGTCGCGACGACTCCGCTGGCCCGGCGAACACGTCCACCGGCTTGTCCCGGACGGTGTCCGACCGCAGCCAGCGTGCGCTGCCCTGCCGCAGCAGCTGGGCGTTGTCGGGCCGGTCCCGGCCCAACGCCAGCAGGACCTCCAGCGGCGCGTCCAACTCGCTGCCGACCGGCCGCAGCGCGCGCAGCTGCCACTGACCAGCCGGCGGCGGGTCGGACGCCACCGAGGAAGGCTCGGACAGCACCGCCAACGTCGACGGCGACCACTGCAGGACCCTGGTCGAACCGTTCGCCCGCATCGTGCCGTATCCGATGTGGGCGACGAAGTCGAGCCGACCCTGCACCGCGATCGCCCCGGTCGCGCCGGGAATCGTGCCGGTGAAGCCCACCACCCGGTCCCGGTAGCCGACGAACCGCATGACCGCCAGCCGATCCGCCTCGGGCTCGGTCAGCGGCCGCGGCCCGCCGTCCGAGCAGGCGGCCAGCAGCAGTGCCATCGCGACGACGATCGCCCTCACAGCTTGCGCACCGCCCGGTCCGCGAGTAGGTCGTCGCCGGGCATGGTGACCGAGCCGACGTCGAACCGGTCGAGGAAGTCGGCGGCCGGCGCGGACATCGGGGCCACCGGGCCGGGCATGTTCGGCTGCGGTGGCGGCGCGGGCACGTCGGTGAACGGGACACCGGCCGGGGCCCGTGCCGCGGGCATGACGGCTCCGGCCACCTGACCACCGGCCGGGCACGGCATCGACGTGACCAGGCCGGCCGGCAGCGTGCTGGCCAACGTGTTGTCGCGCAGGCAGTTCCCCGACCCGGGGGCTCGCTCGGACGCGGCGTAGACGAGGTCGATCCCGTTGCCGCTCAGCAGGTTCGCGGTGACCTGGTTGCGCAGTGGCGGCATGTCCTCGGCGGAGGCGAGTTCGACGCCGGCCGTCGGGTTGTCGGCAATCCGGTTGCGGGTGACCAGGTTCTCCGTGCCGCCGGCGATGCCGATGCCCAGACCGAAGCCGCCCTCCGCCTGCGCCGGCGACACCGGGTCGGCGTTGGCCGACACCAGGTTTCCGGCGATCGTCGCGCCGGTCTGCGGCACCAGCGCCTCCTGGTGGTCGGAGTCGGTGGTCAGCCCGACCCGGTTGGCGGTGAACCGGTTGCCCACCACGTACATCTGACCGGAGGCGTTGGTTCCCTCGTAGCCGACCGCGTTGCGTTCGGCCACGTTGTCCCGGACCACGATCCGGCACGGCCGGCACTGGCCGACGTAGATGCCCGAGTCGGCGCTGCCGGAGGCGTAATTCTGTTCTATGACGCCGTTCTGGGTGTCGAAGGCGTAGATGCCGTAAAGGCCGTTGTCGCTGGCCGTCACGTAGCTGACGCGGAATCCCTGCAACGGTGGGAACTTCGCCGGGTCGAGGGAGCGGTAGCCGTCGCTGCCCTTGGCGATGCCGGTGCCGCTGTCGTCCGACATCCCGGTCACCAGCACGCCGTTGAGCGTGTAGTTGCGCACCGTCAGGTTGGCCACGGTCACCCCCGGCGCGCTGACCACGATCCCGTTGGCCCTGCGGACCTGGCCGTCGATGATCACCGAGTTCCGGTCGGTGCCGCGCAGCGTGACGTTCGCCGTGCGCACCACCACGCTCTCCTGGTAGACGCCGGGAGAGACGAGCACCAGGTCGCCGGGCTGAGCGGCACTCACCGCGTCGGAGATCGTGGCGGCGTCCTGGGGGACGTGAATGGTGACCGGCGCCGAGCCGGCCGGCCTTGCTCCCCCCGCGCAGCCCGCGAGCACCAACATCGCGGCGAGAAGGATTGTTCGTGCCCACACGAGCCCGGACTCTGGCACACCCCTTGGGCAACAACCGGCAGATCTCACTCGTCGGGGTGAACCCCGTCATGCGAATCGGGTGTCGGCACCGTCGAATCGGGGGCGGCGACGACAGGATGCCGGGCATGACCGAGCCCGTCCGCCTGTCCCGGCGCGGCCTGTTGTTCGGCGCCTGCGCCGGCCTGGTCGCCGGCTGCTCGTCGCCGGGCGAGATCGCGCCGGTCCCGGCCGACCAGGTGCCCGCGCACGGCGTGCACCAGGCCGGCATTGTCACACCTGCTGTCGTGCAGCGCCATTGCGCCGTGTTCGTGTGGGACGCGCCAGGGCTGCCCGAGATCACCGCGGCGCTGCGGCGGTTGAGCACCGTCATCCCGGCACTGGCGACCGGCGACGCGCCGGCGTTGGCCGGGATGCCGCCGGGCTCGCTCACCGTCACCGTCGGCATCGGTCCCCGGATCGTCGCCGCCGTCGATCCTTCCCTGCCCGGTGCGACCGATCTGCCGGTCTTCACCCGGGAGCGGATCGCCCCCACCGATCGCGGCGGCGATCTGCTGTTCCAGGTCTGTGCGGCCGACGCGCTCACCGTCAACCTGGCTGGCGTGGCGCTGGCCGACGCGCTCGGGCCCGGGTTCATGCCGCGTTGGCGGCAGACCGGAGTTCGCGGTGAGCCCACCGCCGACACGGGTGCGCCGCGCAATCCGCTCGGCTTCGCCGACGGGATCGTCAATCCGTTGCCGGCGGACTACGGCCGGACCCTGTGGTTGGACGAGCCCAGTGGCCGGGTCACCGGCGGCACCATCGCCGTGGTCCGGCGCTTCAGCCTGGACGCCGGCCGTTTTCTCGCGTTGCCGGTCGACGCCCAGGAGCAGGTGATCGGCCGGCGCCGGGCCAGTTCGGTCCCGCTGTCCGGCGGGGCCGCCACCGACCGCCCCGATCTTGGCGCGAAAACCCCCGACGGCCGCTACCTGGTGCCCGTCGACGCCCACGTCCGCCGCGCGCATCCCAGCGTCACCGGCGCCGAACTGATGCTGCGCCGCTCCTACAGCATCAGCGACGCCTCCGGCCTGGGTCTGCTGTTCATCTCGTTCCAGCGCGACCTGCACTCGTACGTCCGCACCCAGCAAGCCATGGACGACCGCGACGCCCTCCTGGACTTCACGACCGCCACTGCCACCGCCACTTTCCTCATCCTCCCCGGCTTCACCCCCACCCGCCCCCTGGCCCTCCCGGTTCTTTGACGGACGAGACGATGCCAGGGTTACCTCCGGCAGCCGACCAGCGCGAAGCACCGGCAGCACGTGGGCATGGAGCACCCATCAGGCGCACACCGCGTTGATCGCCTGACCTGCGCCTGCCGATAACCTCATCCGTGCAGCTCAGGCGGCGTACAGGTATTCGTGGAGGACGCCGCCGAGTCGGTCGTGTCGACGTATGTTCAGGTGGGCGATTCGGTCTGGATCGGTGATGGGCGCAGGCACCGGGCGCAGTGGAGCCGCTTGACACTTG
>DATJJB010000890.1:0-15949 GCA_035492655.1 Kutzneria sp.
CCCGAACCTCAGGTCCACGCCCAGGCTCGCACAGCGCAGCCGCAGCAGCCGGGACAGCTGCCGGCGCTCGATCGCCGAGAACGTGTAGCCCGGGTGCGACAGCGTGCGACCGCGATAGGCCACGTCGACCGACTCCCAGCGCACGAAGCGCTCCATCAGCGGCTCGAACAGCTCCGGGTCGGCCGCCTGCACGCCCCCGAGGGCCCCGTCGGAGAACACGACGCCGAAGCCCACGCTCTCGCCACGTTCCCACAGCACCACCTCGTGCCGTGGTGCCACCTTCTTCACCAGTGCCGCCAGATACAGGCCGCCTGGACCTCCACCGATCACGGCGATGCGCATGAGGTTTCCCTCCCGTGCGGTCATCTCGTTGCCTCCAGGAAAACACTGACGCGCCACCTGTGCAACCCGACCGCCACAGATCGTTGGGGGACAAAGCACACTGCGTGCCGATGGCGCGAAGTGGCAGCAGGGTGCTTGCTGACAGACAAACGTGTGGCCGGGGCGATGCGGTTGCGGACGGTGGCGGCCGATCGTGGCGTCGGCGATGTCGATGACCGCGGACGATTTGGGCAGGGCGATTCCGGGTACACGACCTGACACTGGGGCCGCGCGGTGCGACGAGAGTGACGCGCGCAAATCTGGCCAACGCCGTTCGGCGATATGTCATGCGCACCAACATCATTTCCTGTGGTTAATCATCCATGACTACGGAGCGAATGATTTCATGGACCGTGACCTTTGCCCAAAAGTGCTCTACGTGCGCCGAACGGAGCAAGGGGTGGGTCTTCTCGTGGCGACGTGCACCGCCATTTCGACGTGCTCGAAGAGCGGCTCTGAGCTGCTGAAAGGCTGGGAAAGAGTAAAACTAGAACTGCGTGCGATGGTCACGGACATGGTTAGTCACGCACTGTTGAACATCCGCTCCTTTGGCACTTGCGATAGCTCGGTCGAGTTGACACCTCAAGTCGGCGGGAGGCAGGATGGTTTCTGAGAGACAACCAGATGGGGATGGCGGGAGCGTCCGGGTGATCGTTCCCGGGCCCCGTCGACAGTTTCCGCTCAAGTGAACTCGGCCGTGCCGCGGCGCGAGGAGGTTGTGACGTGCCCACCAAGGCTGTGCACCACCGACAAACACAGACGAGCGCCGGCGACACCCAGCCGGTGCTGACCGCACTGTTCGACCGGGTCGCCCGCCGGTTCGCCGACCGGATCGCGCTGGTCGAGGGCGGCCGACGGACCACCTACGCGGAGCTGGACGCCATGTCCGACCGGGTCGCCGCCCGGCTACACGAGCACCAGGTGGAGCTGGGCGAACCGGTCGGCGTGCACCTGGCCCGCCGCACCGAGCTCTACGCGGTGATGCTGGGCGTGCTCAAGGCCGGCGCCTGCGTCGTGCCGCTCAACCCCGAGCACCCGGCGCTGGTCGTGGACCGCATCGTGGCCGAGGCCGGCCTGCGCGTGCTCGTGCACGACGACGCCCGCGCGTTCGACCCGCCGCTGCGAGCGATCCCGGTCGAGGACGCCGTCCAGGGCGATGTCCAGCACGAAAACCCTTTTCTCACCGGGGAAAGCCCGGCGTTCCTGATGTTCACCTCCGGCTCGACCGGCCGGCCCAAGGGCGTTCGGATCGCCCACCGCGGCCTGGCCCGCCTCGGCCCGGACCAGGGCGAGCTGGCCGTCACCGAGCACGACACGCTGATCCAGCTGGCCGCCTACTCGTTCGCCGCGTCGACCATCGAGATCTGGCTGGCGCTGCTGCACGGCGCCACGCTGGTCGTGCCGCCCCCGGGCCTGCCTTCGCTCGGCGCGCTACGGAACCTGGTGCGTGACAACGGGGTCACTGTGCTGAGCCTGCCCGGCGGCCTGTTCAACCTGGTCGTCGGCGAGGAGCCGGACGCGCTGACCGGCGTCCGCGCGGTGCTGCTCAGCGGCGACTTCCCGTCGCCGACACACCTCGCGCGGGCCACCGAGCTGGTCGACGTCGTCTACAACGGCTACGGCTGCACCGAGAACTCCACGATCTCGCTGCTGCATCCGATGCGCACCGCCGAGGACGTCACGCGCCACGACCGGGTCCCGGTCGGCCGCCCCCTGCCCGGCGTCGACGCGCTGGTGCTCGACGACAACCTCGCCCCCTGCGGCCCCGGCGAAGTCGGGCAGCTGCACCTGGGCGGTTCCGGTGTCGCGCTGGGCTACCTCGACCCGGCGCTGACCGCCGAGAAGTTCGCCGACGGTCCCGTCGGCCCGCTCTACCGCACCGGCGACCTGGCCCGCCGCACCGTCGACGGCGACGTGATCCTGGTCGGCCGGGCCGACAGCATGGTCAAGATCCGCGGCTTCCGGGTCGAGACCAGCGAGGTCGAGCTGGCCCTGCGCGACCATCCGGCGGTCCGCCAGGCCGTGGTCAAGGCGTTCGGCGACCACACCGAGGAGAAGCGCCTGGTCGGCTTCTACTCCACAGTGGACGGACGGGCCGCCGACCCGGCGGTGCTGCTGGCCCACCTGGCCGAGCGGGTGCCGCGCTATGCCCTGCCCGGGCAGCTGCGTCACTTCGACGCGTTGCCGCACAACGTGAACGGAAAGATCGACCGCGCCGCGCTGACCGAGACCGACGCGCTGCGCCCGACCGCGAAAGGCGATCTCACCATGAGCGACTCCGCAGCCCTGATCGAGCCGGTCGTCCTGCAGGCCTGGCGGGACATCTCCGGCGCCGCCGAGTTCACCGCCACCGACTCCTTCCTCGGCCACGGCGGCAACTCGCTGCACTTCGTGCAGCTGGCCCACCGGCTGCAGAAGATCTTCGCGGTGGACGTGGAGACCGAGGACGTGTTCCGGCACGGCACCGTGGAACAGCTGGCCGCGTTCATCGACGACGCCCGCGAACGGCAGTCCGTGAGCCGCTGAGCCGAAGCCGGACCTCCCCTGGGGGAAACGAAACGGAGGCGACGCAACAGTGAACCCCATGCAAGCCGCGGTGCTGGAGCTGGCGCGTACGGTCACCGGCGCGCCCGACCTGACCGCGACCGACCCGTTGCACGACGCGGCGGAGCGGGTCCGGGAGGCCGTGCGCACGGTGTTCGCCACCGCCCAGCTCCCCGCCGCCGACACGGTGGCCGAGCTGGCCGCCGCGATCGAGGCGGGCCGGTCCGCGCCCGAGCGCCCGACGCTGCGCCCCGGCCTCGCGCCGCGTCCGGCCGGCGGACCGCCGGCCTCGTCCGGGCAGAGCGGTATCTGGCTGGCCGACCAGTACTCCGACACCTCGACCGCCTACAACGGACCGTTCTACGTGCGGGTGCCCGAGACCCTCGACCCGGCCATGCTGCACGAGGCGGTCGAGCGGGTCGCCAGCCGGCACGAGATCCTGCGCACCACGCTTCAGCTGCACGACGGCGTGCTGACTCAGGTCGTGTCGCCGACGCCCGAGTTCGCCTACCGGGTGGCGAGTTATCGCAGCCAGGACGAGCTGACGGCCATCGCCACCGAGCTGGCCCGCACCCGCCTGGACCTCACCGCCGGCCCGGTCATGTCGATCGTCTGCGCCACCGGGCCGAACGAGACCGCGATCGTGTGCAACATCCACCACGCGGCCTCCGACGCGGCCTCGGCCGGGGTGTTCCTGAAAGACCTGTTCGCCCGCTACGACGACGTCGCTGCTGGCCGGCCGGCAGGCAGCGAGGACCGCGTCCAGTACGCGGATTTCGCGCGCTGGCAGCAGTTACGCGCCGATGACCCGGCACTGCTCGACCACTGGCAGCGCAAGCTCGGCGACGATCTGCCGGCGCTGGACCTGCCACTGGACCGCCCCCGCCCGGCCACCCGCAGCTTCGCCGGCGACGTCCACCCGTTCACCGTGCCGGCACAGCTGGTCCGCGAGCTGGAGAAGTTGGGCGCGGCCACCGGCGTGTCCCTGTTCATGATCGCCCACGCCGCCTACGCGGTGCTGCTCAGCCGCTACAGCGGCCAGGACATGGTCGCCGTCGGCACACCGGTCTCGCTGCGTGACGTCGACGAGGCCGAGGACCTGATCGGCTACCTGGTCAACATGGTCGTGCTGCGCCACCAGCTCGACGACGCCATGACCGTGCCCGAGCTGCTGCACGCCGTGCGTGACGAGGCCGGGGAAGCGTTGCGGCACAAGTGGACCCCGTTCGAGAAGGTCGTGGAGCGAGTGCGGCCCAAGCGGGCGGGCGGCTACTCGCCGCTGATCCAGACCATGCTCGTGCTCACACCGCCCGGCTCCGCCCACGTCGAGTGGGCCGGCCAGCGCCTGCGGATCGAGCGAGACCTGGGGCACGGCGCGAAGTACGACATCTCCCTCGTCCTGCAACCGGGCGAGGACGGCGAGCTGCGCGCGGTGTTCGAGTACGACACCGACCTGCTCGACGCCGACACCGTGCGCGGCATGGGGGAGCGCCTCGTGCACGTGCTCGCCGAGTTCGCCCGACGGCCGGACGCCCCGCTGGGGGAGCTGCGGCTGCTCTCGCCCGAGCAGGAACGGGAGCTGCTGGCCCAGGAAGACCGCGTGGCCCAGCGCGCGACGCCGCGGCCGGTGTCGGAGCTGTTCGAGGAACAGGCCGCCGCCACCCCGGACGCGATCGCCGTCGACGGCGACACCAGCCTCACCTACCGCGAGCTCAACACCCGGGCCAACCAGATCGCGCACGCGCTGCGGTCACGGGGCATCGGCGTCGGCGACCGCGTCGGCCTGTGCCTGCCCCGCTGCCCGGACGCCATCGCGGCATTGCTGGGCACGGTCAAGGCCGGCGCCGCCTACGTGCCGATCGACCCGTCCTACCCGGCCGACCGCGTCACCGACATGCTGTCCGACGCCGGCGTCCGGCTGGTCGTCACCGACGCCGACACCGACCTGCCGCAGGGCGTGGACCGCCTGGTGCCCACCGATCTCGCGGTGTGGCCGGGCACCGACCTGGGCCGGGTCAAGCGGCCCGAGGACGACATCTACGTCGTCTACACCTCCGGCTCCACCGGCCGCCCCAAGGGCGTGGTGATCCACGACGAGACCGTGGCCAACCTGGTGCGTGTGCAACACGACCTGTCGCCGATCGGCGCCACCGGCCGCACGCTGCAGTACATGTCGCTGTCGTTTGACGTGTCGGTGATGGAGATCCTCGGCACGCTGTGCGCCGGCGGGACGCTCGTGCTGATCGGCGAGGACGTCCGCAAGGACCTGCACGCCCTCGCGGAGTTCCTGCGGGACAACGACATCAACCGCGTCTACCTGCCGTACGTGGCGTTGCAGGGCTTGGCGGCCATCGCCGTCGACGCCGGCATCCACGCCCCGGGGTTGCGCGAGGTCGCCTCCGTCGGCGAGCAACTGGCGGTCTCGCCGCAGATCCGCGCCTTCTTCACCGCCCACCCCGACGCGCGTCTGCTCAACATGTACGGGCCGTCGGAGACGCACCTGGCCACCTGGCAGGAAGTCGTCGGCGATCCCGAAACCTGGCCCGAGGCGCCGGGAATCGGCGCGGGGATCCCGGGCCTGCGGCTGGCGGTGCTGGACCGCCGCGACGCCGTGGTGCCGCCGGGCGTGCCGGGGGAGCTGTGCATCGGCGGCCCGCTGCTGTCGCCCGGCTACCACGACCGCGAGGCGGAAACCGCTTTCCGTTTCCGCCCGGACCCGCACCACCCCGGCGAAACCCTGTACCACACGGGTGATCTGGTCCGGCGGACCCGCGAGGGCCTGAAGTACCTCGGCCGCATCGACGACCAGATCAAGATCCGCGGCTACCGGGTGGAGCCGGCCGAGGTGGAGGCGGCCATCGACGCCCTGGACCTGGTCGAGGCGGCGGCCGTGGTGGCCGTGGACATCGGGCCCGGCGATCGCCGCCTGGTGGCCTTCGTGGTCGGCGACCCCGGCGACCTGCGCCGCACGCTGGCCGGCGTGCTGCCCGACCACATGGTGCCCGCGCACGTCGTGTCCCTGGACCGACTGCCGCTGTCGCCGGCCGGCAAGGTCGACCGCAAGGCGCTACGCGTCGGCTTCAGCCTCGCCGACACCGCCGAGACGCCGTCCGAGCCGCCGGCCACGCCGATGGAACGCTCGATCGCCCGGCACTGGGCCGAGCTGCTTGGCCGCGACGGTCTCGGCCGGCACGACGACTTCTTCGCCGTCGGCGGCCACTCCATCATGGCCACCGAGCTGGTCTACCGGCTGCGCCGCGAGCACGACGAGGACATCCCGCTGCGGGCGCTGCTGGACAACCCGACCATCGCCGGCATGGCCGAGCGCATCGAAACCGGCACCAGCGCGCCGGCCCTCGACCTGCACGCGCAGGTCACCCTGCCGGACGGGTTCTCCGTGCACGGCACGCCCGTGCCGGACGACGAGGTGACCGACGTGCTGCTCACCGGCGCGACCGGCTTCCTCGGCGCGTTCCTGCTGCGCGATCTGCTGACGACCACCGACTGGCGGGTGCACTGCGTGGTCCGCGCCGACGACGCCGACCACGGCTGGCGGCGCATCGCCGACACCGCCCGCACGTACGGCATCGAGCAGACGCTGGACCCGACCCGGGTGATCGCCGTGCCCGGCGACCTCGCCGCCGAGAACCTCGGCGTGAAGGACATCGACCGGCTGGCCGACACCGTGCACGCCGTCTTCCACGCCGCCGCGCACATCAACTTCGTGCTGCCGTATGCCTCCGTGCAGGCGACGAACGTGGCCGGCACCCGCCGGATCGTCGAGTTCGCCGCCCGCGGCCGCGTGAAGCCGCTGCACCACATGTCGACCATCGCCGTGTTCTCCCCGGCCGAGCCGGACCGCGTGCTCACCGAGGAGTCCACGCCCAGCGCGCCCGAGGCGCTCGGCATCGGCTACACCCAGACCAAGTGGGTCGCCGAACGCATCGTGGCCGCCGCCCGCGACCGCGGCCTGCCCGCGACCGTCTACCGCATCGGCCGCATCTCCGGCGACAGCGTCACCGGCGCCTGCCAGACCGAGGACTTCCTGTGGCGGCAGGTGAAGAGCTTCATCGAGCTCGAAGCCGCCCCACCCGGCCACACCATGCGCACCGACCTGCTGCCCGTGGACTACGTGGCCCGCGCGGTCGTCGCACTGTCGCGCGAACCGGCGGCACGCGACCGGACGTTGCACCTGTTCCACCCGCGCGGCGCCGACTTCGACACCGTCTACGAGGGCATCCGCGCCTGCGGATACCCCGTGCGTGTCGTGTCGGAGGACCAGTGGTGGGCGCTGCTGGAGGCGGCCGGCGGCAACGCGCTGGCCGCGACGCTGCCGCTGTTCCGCGAGGGCGCGCTCGAGCTTGGCGACAACACCTACCGCAACGAGGCCACCGAAGGCCTGCTGCGCCGGCTGGGGCTGCCGTTCCCGGCCGTCGACCCGGCGGCGGTGTCCCGGCTCGTCCGCTTCTTCGAAGGCGCCGGCGAGCTGACCGCGGCCGTGCCCGTCGGCTGACCACCACGATCCGTGAGGAACGATCATGACGACGATGCGTGACGCACGCGTTGACCGGCTGCTCGGCGAGACGCTCGCCGCGGCCCTGCGCCCGGCGCGGCAACAACCCGAATGGTGCGACGCCGGCCGCCTGGCCGAGGCCCGCACCCGGCTGGCCATCGCCGAGCCGACCGTCGGCGACGACACCGTGCGCGAACTGTCCGGCCTGCTGGCCCGGGCCGCCGGCGGCGAGTTCTGCGTGCTGCAGGCCGGCGACTGCGCCGAGGACCCGGCCGAATGCGGCCTTGACGACATCCGCCCCAAGGTCGAGCTGCTGGACCTGCTCGCCGACATCATGCGGGTCGGCGCCGACGTGCCCGTGCTCACCGTGGGCCGCATCGCCGGCCAGTACGCCAAACCGCGCTCCGCCGACCACGAGGTGCGCGACGGCGTGCGACTGCCGGTCTACCGCGGCTCCATCGTCAACGGCCCCGCCCCGTCGCCCACCGCGCGCCGCGCCGACCCGGAGCGGATGCTGCTGGGCCACGTCTCCGCGCGCCGCGCCGTCGGGGCGATCGACAGCCTCGGCCGTGGCGCGGGATGCGCGCCGGAGCATCGCGTGTGGACCAGCCACGAGGCGCTGCTGCTGGACTACGAGGTGCCGCAGGTCCGACCGACCACCGACGGGCACGTGTACCTGGCCAGCACACACTGGCCGTGGATCGGCGAGCGCACGCGACAGCTCGACGGCGCGCACGTACGGCTGCTGTCCCTTGTGGACAATCCCGTCGGCTGCAAGGTCGGGCCCTCGATGACCGTGGACGAGCTGCTGGCGCTGTGCGAGGTGCTGGACCCGCGCCGCACGCCCGGTCGGCTCACGCTCATCCCGCGCTTCGGCGCTGCGGACATCGACCGCCTCGGGCCGCTGGTGCGGGCCGTGCGCCGCGCCGGCCACCCGGTGCTGTGGATGTGCGATCCCATGCACGGCAACACCATCGTCGGCGACCACGGCCTCAAGACCCGCCGCCTGCACGACGTGATGGCCGAGATCAACCGGTTCCTCGCGGTCGTCGGAGGCAACGGCGGCACCGCCGCCGGCCTGCACCTGGAGGCCTCGGCGGCCGACGTGTCCGAGTGCGAGGGCGCCGGCGTCGTCGTCGAACGCGGCGAGCACTACCGCACGCTGTGCGACCCTCGGCTGAACACGACCCAGGCGGTCGCCGCCGTCGCGCACTGGCATCGCGAGCGGTTGGCGGTGGCGGCGTGAGCACCGGTCTGCCGGGCCTGCCCGCGCACGGCCCGTTCGCGCTGCTGCACCGCCCCGGCAGCGGCGACCCGACCATGGTCGACGTGCTGGCCGGCCCGATGCGGCACGCCGACCGCCTGGCCGACCTCGACCTGGACGGCCGTGCCGCGCGCGCGGCCGACGGGCCGGCGGCGCTGGCGGTGCTGCCGTACCGACAGATCGCCGAGCGCGGCTACCCCGCGCCGGAGGACGGCACGCCGCTGGCGCTCATGGACGTCCACACCCACCACCGGGTGCCCGTGGACCAGGTGCTCACGGCATTGCCGGACACGGTGCCGCCGCTGGACGGCCTGGCCTTCGACCTCAACGACCTGGACTACGGCCGGCTCGTGCGCCGCGTGCAGCGCACGGAGATCGAGGCCGGCGAGGGCTCGAACTTCGTGCTGTCACGCAGCCTGCGCGGCCGGTTCCGCACGTTCGACCGCGACGCCGCGCTGGCGGTGTTCCGTGGTCTGCTGGCCGACGAATGCGGCGCGTACTGGACGTTCCTAGTGCACACCGGCGACCGCTACCTGATCGGCAGCCCGCCGGAGCTGCACGTCGGCGTACGCGGCGACGAGGTCGCGATGAACCCGATCAGCGGCACCTACCGCCTGCGCGGTGACGGCGAGGACCGGCAGGGGATGCTCGACTTCCTGCACGACCCCAAGGAGATCGACGAGCTCTACATGGTCGTCGACGAAGAACTGAAGATGATGGCCGCGCTGTGCGACCGCGACCTGGTCGCGCGCGGGCCGTCGCTGACCTGGATGACCCACGTCGCGCACACCGGCTACCACCTCACCGGCCGCTGCACCCGCACGCTGGCCGACGTGTTGCGCGGCAGCATGTTCGCGCCGACCGTCACCGGCAGCCCGATGCGCAACGCTTGCCGGGCCATCGCCCAACACGAACCGCGCGGCCGCGGCTACTACGCCGGCGCGATCGCCCTCGTCGGCGCCGAACGCGGCCGGCGCGCCCTGGACTCGTCGATCCTGATCCGCACCGCCGACATCGCCACCGACGGCGCTGTGCGGCTCACTGCCGGGGCGACGATCGTGCGGCACTCCGACCCCGAGGGCGAGGCCGCCGAGACCGCCGCGAAAGCCGCGGGCATGCTGCGGGCCATGACCGGCGGCCGCCGCGCCGACCAGGTCGAGGTACCGATGGACGACGCCGTCGTCCGCGCCCTGCACCAACGCAACGTTGGTGTGTCGAGGTTCTGGCGGTCCGCGGCCGAGCAGCACGTCGCGGAACCGGCGCTGCGTGGGCTGAGCGTCACGGTCGTCGACGCGGAGGACGACTTCAGCGCCATGCTGGCCTACCAACTGCGCGCGCTGGGCTGCGCGGTGCGGATTCAGCCCTGGCGGCTGGCAAGCACTGACGACGATGTGCTCGTGCTGGGCCCAGGCCCCGGTGCGCCGGACGACCGTGAGAACCCGAAGATGGCCGTGCTGCGGGAACTCGCCGCTGACGCGCTGCTGTGCCACCGCCCGCTGATCGCCGTCTGCCTCGGCCACCAGATCGTCTGCGACCTGCTGGGACTGCCGCTGATCCAGCTGCCCCGGTCCAACCAGGGCCGCCGCGCCCGGGTCCGGCTGCACGGCCGCGAGCAGTGGCTGGGCTTCTACAACAGCTACGCCGCCGGCCCAGCGCCCGTCACCACGGCCGAGATCACCCGCGACCCCGACGGCCACGTGCTGGCGCTGACCGCCCCCGGCCTGGCCACCGCGCAGTTCCACGCGGAGTCGTTCCTCACCGAGGACAGCCCGCGCATCCTGCGTGCCCTGCTCCGCGACGCGTTGACCAGCCCCGTGAAGGGAGAACAGGTCCATGCCTGACACCGCCATCGCGCTGCGCCGGTTCCTGGGCAACTTCCCGACCGGCGTCACCGTCGTGACCTGCCGCCGCGGCGACGTCGTGCACGGCGCCACCGTCAACGCCTTCACGTCGGTGTCGCTGGACCCGCCGCTGATCCTCACCGCGCTCAACCGCAACAGCCGCGCCTGCGCGCACCTGTCCGACGGCGCGTTCGTGGTCAACGTGCTCGGCGAGGCACAACGCGACGTGGCCATGCACTTCGCCGGCCGGCCGATGCCGACGCCGGTGGCGTGGCTGGACGAGCACGGCGACCACCCACGGCTGGCCGGCGCGGTCGGCCACCTGTGCTGCCGCGTGTGGCGCAACTACGACGGCGGCGACCACGTGCTGCACGTGGCCGAGGTGACCGACCTCGCGCTGCGCGGCGGCCGGCCACTGCTGTTCCACCGGGGCGAGTTCCCACGCCTGGCCGACGGCGACCCCGTGTGGTCGCAGTCGCTCGACGGCTACGCCCCCCAGCTCATCAGCTGACGGAAGGAGACACCGCATGAGCACCGAGCAGCGCGTGACCCGACCGCTGACCGGCGACGAGTACCTCGAGAGCATCCGTGACGGACGGGAGGTGTGGGCCTACGGCGAACGCGTCGACGACGTCACCAAGCACCCCGCGTTCCGCAACACCGCCCGCATGACGGCCCGCCTCTACGACGCCCTGCACGACCCGGAGCACCACGACACGCTCACCGTGCCGACCGACACCGGCAGCGACGGCTTCACGCACAGCTTCTTCCGCGTGCCGCGCAGCGTCGACGACCTGGTGCACGACCGCGACGCCATCGCCCGCTGGGCCCGGCTGTCCTACGGCTGGCTCGGTCGCAGCCCCGACTACAAGGCCAGCTTCCTGGCCACCCTCGGCGCCGACCCCGACTACTACGGCGAGTTCGCCGACAACGCGCGCCGCTGGTACCGGCAGGCCCAGGAGCAGGTGCTGTTCTGGAACCACGCCGTGATCAACCCGCCGGTCGACCGCAACCGGCCGCCGGACGAGGTCGACGACGTCTTCGTGCACGTGGAGGAGGAGCGCGACGACGGCCTGATCGTCAGCGGCGCCAAGGTCGTGGCCACCGGATCGGCGCTGACCCACTTCAACTTCATCGCCCACTACGGCCTGCCGGTGCGCAAGAAGGAGTACGCGCTGGTGGCCACCTTCCCGATGGACTCGCCCGGCCTGAAGCTGATCTGCCGGCAGTCCTACGAGATGGCCTCGCAGCGCATGGGCAGCCCGTTCGACCAGCCGCTGTCCAGCCGCCTCGACGAGAACGACACGATCTTCGTCCTGGACCGGGTGAAGATCCCGTGGGAGAACGTCTTCATCTACGGCGACACGGCCAAGGCCGGCACCTTCCTGACCAGCTCCGGCTTCACCCACCGGCTCACCTTCCACGGCGTCACCCGGCTCGGCGTCAAGCTGGACTTCCTGGCCGGGCTGCTGCTCAAGGGCCTGGAGGTGACCGGCACCAAGGACTTTCGCGGCGTGCAGACCCGCGTCGGGGAGGTGCTGGCCTGGCGCAACCTGTTCTGGGGCCTGAGCGACGCCATGGCCCGCACCCCCAACGACTGGCACCACGGGGCCGTGCTGCCCAACCTGGACTACGGCATGGCCTACCGCTGGTTCATGACACTGGGCTACCCGCGGGTGCGGGAGATCATCATGCAGGACCTCAGCAGCGCCCTGATCTACCTCAACTCGCACGCCCGCGACTTCCAGGAACCCGAGCTGCGCCCGTACCTGGACCGCTTCATGCGCGGCTCCAACGGCTACGACGCGGTGTCCCGGGCCAAGCTGATGAAGCTGATCTGGGACTCGGTCGGCACCGAGTTCGCCGGCCGGCACGAGCTCTACGAGCGCAACTACTCCGGCAACCACGAGAACGTGCGCATCGAGCTGCTGCTGGCCCAGACCGCTTCCGGCCAGGTCGACAACTACCGCGGCTTCGCCGAGGAGTGCATGTCCGAGTACGACCTGGACGGGTGGACCGCGCCGGACCTGGTCAACCCATGACCGCCGCGAATGCAGGGAAGGACGCCTTCACTGCATTGAACGCAGTGAAGGCGTCCTTCCCTGCATCGCCGAGTCGGCGCGGGGGCGGGTCAGACCACCAGGGCCAGCGCGAACCCGTCGTACCCCTTGGCCCCCACGGTCTGCAGGTACGTCGCCGTGACGCGCGGCTCGTGCCGCAGACCCTCCAGGAACCGGCGCACCCCCTGCACGCCACGGTCGGGATGGTCGGCGTCGGCCACCGCGCCGCCCTGCACGACGTTGTCCACCACGATCAGCGAGCCCGGGCGGGTCAGCTTCAGCGCCCACTCGAAGTAGGCCGGGATGTCGGGCTTGTTGGCGTCCACGAACACCAGGTCGAACGGCGCGGCCGGGTCGTCGGCCAGCTCGGGCAGGATGTCCAGGGCCCGGCCCACCCGCTGGCGCACCCGGTCGGCCACGCCGGCCGCGGCCAGGTGGTGCCCGGCCGTCTCGGCGAAGGACCGCTCGTACTCCAGCGTCACCAGGGTCCCGCCCGGCGGCAGCGCCCGGGCCAGCCAGATCGTGCTGTACCCGCCGAAGGTGCCGATCTCCAGGATCGTCCGCGCCCCGCGGACCAGCGCCAGCAGGTGCAGGAACTTGCCCTGGTTCGGCGACACCGCGATGTCCGGCAGCTCGAACCCGACATTGGCCTGCGCCGCCCGGTCCAGCGCCGCGTCGGACTCGACGAGCAGCGGGGTGACGTAATCATCGACTGCGTGCCAATTCTTCTGTTCCATGCCATCTGAGTTTACGGAGGAAATCGTCACAAGCCAAGCATGAACCACAATTCAGTGCATGTGATCTAGTGAGCATAACCGCAGCTCACGGACTCTTTGGTGCCCATTTCAGGACGCTGGATCAAATGTCGCCAAATCGCCGATAATTGTTGACCGACACGCGGTCGGCCTGCTTATCGTTGAGACCGGGAATGGGAGGCAATCATGACCCGAACGATGACATCAGCGATAGAGACCGCACCGCCGCTGGCGCCGCGGCTGCACCACGTCGGCATCCAGACCCGCGACCTGGCCAACTGCGTGGCCTGGTACCGGGACTTCTTCGGCTGCGCCGAGAAGTGGAGCCTGGCCGAGTTCTCCGAGCTCACCCACAGCCGGCTGCCCGGCATCCGGCGGCTGACCGAGGTCAAGGTGGGCGACCTGCGCTTCCACCTGTTCGACCGGGCCGAGGACCGGTCCGAGCTGCCAGGCGGCAACAAGACCCAGTTCCAGCACGTCTGCCTGGCCGTCGACTCGCCCGAGGCGATGCGGGCCTGGCGGGACCGGTGGCTGGCGCTGCACGACTCCGGCCGCTACCACTTCGCCGTCGACGAGCCGCCGACCGACATCGTCACCGACGCCGACGGCGTGCAGAGCTGCTACGTGCTCGACGTCAACGGCCTCGAGTTCGAGCTGACCTACGTGCCCGGCGGCGACCGGTGAGCCCGGCCGTGCTGGCGGCCCTGCCGGCCCGCGGCCGCTGGGACTTCGGCGACTTCCGCTACGGCCTGGAGCCGCTGGTGCTGCCCGAGCCGCTGCGCCAGGGACAACGCGGCGGTCCACCGGGCCGACACCGCGACGCTGAGTCCGCCGACCTGTTACGGGAACTGGGCGCGCTGCCGCCGTGCCGGCTCGACACGCCGGCGGCCGACGACCCGGAGCAGCTGTTCTGGTTCCGGTGGATCACCGGCCACCAGGCGACGTTCGCCCTGTGGCAGTGCCTGGCCCGCAGTCTCAACGACGCCCAGGCGGAGCCGGCGCGGCGCGGTCCGGTCGAGGCGATGACGCGGCTGGTCCGGGCCTACACCGCGATGCTGCTCTACACCGGCTCCTGTTCGATCGACCTGTACCACGAGGTCATCCGGCCCAGCATGTACCTGCAACACCGCGGCTTCAGCGGCGCGTGGGCCCCGGACTTCAGCCCACTGCGGCGACTGCTGCGCGGCCGGCCGTTCCCGTGGGCCGACACCCCGCACGGTGCGGCGCTCGGCCGTGAAGTGCAGGCGTACCAAGACGTGCACATGGGCATCGCCGCGCGGCTCGTGCCTGGCGGACGGTCGCTGCTCCAGGAGACCGCAGCGCAGACCCGGCTGCTGCACCCGGAGATGCGCGCCGTGGTCTACGACAACTACTTCCTGACGCTTCGCGCCCCGGTCGGCGACGCGGAGGTCACCCGGCAGCTGGTGCGCCGCCTCAAGGCCATCGCCCTCGACGTCACCGACAACGGCCTGTACCCGGGCCGCGGCGACGCCGACCTGCCGCCGGAGCTGCGCACGCCGACGGTCCTGGCCCGTGAGCGCGGCTTCACCGAAACCGTCACCGGACTGGCTGCCCTGGTCACCGGAGCTCAGGGAGGCGAGCCGTGCGACACGGAGTGCTGATCCTGCCTGAGCGCCGCTGGCCCGACGCCCGCTGGATCCGGGCCGAGCAGTACGGCTTCGACCACGCCTGGACCTACGACCAGCTGATGTGGCGGTGGCTGCGCGACAAACCCTGGTTCGGCACCGTGCCCACGCTGACCGCCGCCGCGGCGGTGACCACGCGCCTGCGCCTGGGCACCATGGTCGCCACCCCCACCTACCGCCACCCGGTGCCGTTCGCCAAGGACGTCATGACCCTGGACGACATCAGCAACGGCCGGTTCGAGTGCGGCCTGGGGGCCGGCGCCGGGGCCGTGGACGACCTCGTGGTCGACCGCACCGAGCGCACGCCCCGCGAACGCGCCGCACGCTTCGAGGAGTTCGTCGAGCTGACGGACCTGCTGCTGCGGCAACGCATGACGTCGTACGTGGGGGAGCACTACCGCGCCGAGGAGGTGTGGACGAGCCCCGGCTGCGTACAGACACCCCGCGTGCCGTTCGCCATCGCCGCCACCGGACCGCGCGGCATGCGGCTCGCGGCCAAGCACGCCCAGACGTGGATCACCGCCGGTCCGCCGGCGACCTTCGACGCCCGCCCCTACGAGCAGGCGCTGCCCCAGATCGCCGCCCAGCTGCGCGCCGTGGACGACGCCTGTGTGGCGGTCGGCCGGAATCCGGCGACGCTGCGCCGGCTGCTGCTCACCGGCGCTGCCGTCGGCGGCGTGCTGGCCTCGGCCGAGGCGTGGCGCGACGCCGCCGGCCGGTTCGCCGAGGTGGGCGTCACGGACCTGGTCGTGCACTGGCCGCGCGCCGACTTCCCGTACGCGGGCGACGAAGACGTGCTGGCCGACATCGCCGCCGACCTGACGGGAGCACCCGCATGATCGAATACCACCTGGTCGACATGTTCGCCGACGGCCCACTGACCGGCTGCGCGCTGGCCGTGCTGCCCGACGCCGAGCACCTCGACGACGACACGATGGCCGCGAT
>DATJJB010000891.1:0-22329 GCA_035492655.1 Kutzneria sp.
TGGTGAGCACCCGGTCGACGAAGCGGAAGCGCTGCACGGCTTCCTGAACGGCCGAAGCGGACTCGTCCAGGGTCTGCTGGGCCAGCTCGCCCAAGGACGCCGCGTGCTCGGCGGTGCCGCCGCGGACGGCGTCGATGAGCAGGTACAGGGCCAGCAAGGTGGCTGAGTACGTCTTGGTGGCGGCGACGGCCAGCTCGGGACCGGCGCCAACGTCGACGGACAGCTCGGCGGCGTTGTTCAACGGCGAGTCGGGCGTGTTGGTGACGGCGACCGTCAGTGCGCCACGGGCCCGCGCCGACTCGGTGACCTCCAGCAGGTCGGGCGATCCGCCGCTCTGGCTGACCGAGATCATCAGCACGTCGGTGAGGTCGGGCTGGGCGCCGTACAACGTCGTCGTGGACGGCGACACCAGCCCGGCCGGCAGCTGGAGCAGCACCTCGATGAGGTACTTGGCGTACAGGGCGGCGTGGTCGCTGGAGCCACGGGCCGCCAGCAGGGCGAAGCGGGGCCGCCGCGCGGACACCTGCGCCGCGATCTCGGCGATCTCGCCGCGCCGCGCGACGAGATCAGCGAAGACCTTGGGCTGGGACGCGACCTCGGCACTCATGTGCTGCCCGGCCGAAGGTTCGGTCTGGCGGGTCATGATCGTGCTCCTCGAGTTCTGGGAACTGTGGCGGCGGCCCAGGTCCGACGTGCCTGTAGACGGTAGTCCATCAACGCGGTCCGGGCTCAGCCCTTCACCGCGCCGGCGGTCACCCCCGACACCAGGTTGCGCTGCACGAACAGGAAGAACACCAGCACCGGGATGGTGAACACGGTCGAGGCGGCCATCGCCCCGCCCCAGTCCGTCCCGAACACCGAGACGAAGCTGGACAGCCACACCGGCAGCGTCACGTTGCCGTTCTGCAGGAACGTCAACGCGTACAGGAACTCGTTCCACGCCGTGACGAAGCTGAACACCGACGTCGCGACCAGGCCGGGGCCCAGCAGCGGCAGGGTGACCCGGCGGAACGCCGCCCACCGGCCGCAGCCGTCGACCATGGCCGCCTCCTCCAGGTCCACCGGGATGCCCTTGACGAAGCCGCGCAGCGTCCACGCGGTGAACGGCAGGGCGGCCGCGAAGTAGACCAGGATCAGCCCGGGCAGGACGTGCAGCAGGTCGAACGACTTGATCATCAGGAACATCGGGATCAGCAGCGCCTCGAACGGGGCCATCTGGGCCACCAGCACCAGCAGCAGGAAGCCCTTGCGCCCGCGGAACCGAAGCCGGGCCAGCGGCACCGCCGCCAGCAGGCCGGCGATCAGCGCGAAGGCCACCGCCGACAGGGCCACGATCACGCTGTTCTCCAGCGAGCCGAGGAACCCCTCCTTGCTGATGCCGTCGACGAAGTGCTGGAAGGTCAGGCCCAGCGGCACCAGGTCGAAGCTGTCGGACAGCAGCTGGTTGGCCGGCTTGAGCGCGGTCGCGATCATCCAGTAGATCGGGAACGTGAACAGCACCGCGACCAGCAGGCCGACCACCGAGACCAGCCGCTTCTTGGTCCGCCCCATGTCAGTCCACCTCCTCGGTGCGCAGCATCAGCCGCAGGTTCTGGGCGGTGAGCACGACGAGACAGAGGATCATGATCACGCTGACCGCCGCCGCCGCGCCGAAGTGGCTGGTGGCGATGCCCTTGAGGTACTGCAACGTCGGCAGCGTCTGGCTGCCGCCGTCCGGTCCGCCCTGACGGATGGCCCAGACCTGGGTGAACACCTTGAAGTCCCACAGCAGGGACAGGAAGATCACCACGTTGACCAGCGGCCGCAGCGCGGTCCAGGTCACCGCGCGGAAGGTCTGCCAACTGGACGCGCCGTCGAGGCCGGCCGCCTCGTACAGGTCCGCCGGCACCCCCAGCACGCCGGCGTACAGGGTGAAGGCCACGAACGGGATGCCCTGCCAGGTGATCAGGATGACGATCACCGTCATCGTGCTCAGTCCGGTCTGGAACCACGAGTAGTGGTGGAAGCTGGTGAAACCCAGCTCGACCAGCGTCTTGTTCAGGATCCCGTAGTTCTGGTCGAACATCCACTGGAACACCGTGGTGGCGGCCAGGATGGGCATCGCCCAGGCCAGCACCAGGGCCAGCTGCAGCACCACCCGCACCCAGCCGTAGACGTGCTTCATCAGCAGCGCGACCAGCAGGCCGCCGCCGACGGTGGCGATCACGCAGGCCGCGGTGAACAGCACGGTGCGCAGCGTGTCGGCCCAGAACACGTCGTCGGTCAGGATGTTCCGGAAGTTGTCGAAACCGGTCCACACGACCTCGCCCCTGGCCAGCTCGCCGATGTCGAGCCGCTGGAAGCTGGTCAGGAAGACGGAGAGCACCGGCCAGCCGAGCATCACCACGATGGTCGCCGTGGCCGGTAGCAGGAGCAGGTAAGGCAGCGTGCGCTGGCTGAACAGCCGGCGCACGAACGTGCTGATCCCCGACCCACCGCCCGAGACAGTGGAACGCGGTGCCGGCGGGGTGGTCCCCGCCGGCACCGCGGCCTTCGTCGTCACCGACACCAGGTCAGCTCGCGCTCAACGACTTGTTGATCGCGGCGTCCGCGTCGGCGACGGCCTGGTCGAGGCTCTTCTGACCGGTCAGGTACGCGGTCAGCGCGGCCTTGATCGGGTTGTCCGCCTCGACCGCGGCCCACTTCGGCGTGGTCGGCGTGCCCTTGCCGTTCTTGGCGCCCGCGGCCATCGCCTTGCCGGTCGCGGTGCTGTCCAGCGCGCTGCTGTCGGTCGAGGTGCCCGGCACGACGCCGTTGGCCGCCAGCTGCGACTGGTACTTGGCGCTGGTCTCGATCTTCAGCCAGTCCTTGGCCAGGTCGGCGTTCTTGGTGTTGGCCGGGATGGCCAGGTCCGAGCCGCCCAGGAAGACCGGCGCGGTCTTGCCGGCGTCCTTGGACGGGATCGGGAACGCGCCGAACTTGCCCTTCAGCGCCGGGTTGGCCTTCTCCACCGCGGCCAGCTCGTAGCCGAAGCCGATGAAGCTGGCCGTGTTGCCCTTGGCCACCACGTCGGACTGCTGCGGGGTGGCCTCGTCGGCGTCCTTGGGCGCCGGCGAGCCGGAGGTGTCGCCGAGCTTCTTGTAGAACTCGAAGGCCGCCTTGCCGGCCGGCGAGTTGATCGCCGACTTGAAGGTGTCGCCGCTGCTCTTGGCCAGGTCACCGCCCTGGTCCCAGAGGAACGACAGCCAGACGTACCAGTCCTGACCCGGCAGGTACAGCGGGTCGATGCCGCCCGGCAGCGCCTTGAGCTTGGTCAGGTCGGCCAGCCACTCGTCGTTCGAGGTGGGCGGCGCGGCGATGCCGGCCTGCTGGAACAGGTCCGTGCGGTAGATGACCACGCGGTTGGCCGCGTAGAACGGGACGCCGTACTGCTTGCCCTGCCAGGCGCCCTCCTCCTTCAGCGCGGACAGCCACTGGCTGCCGTTCAGGTCGCCCGCCGCGTCGGTGACGTCGAGCAGCGTCCCGGTCGAGCTGTACTGCGCGACCTGCGTGTTGCCCAGCTCGATGACGTCCGGCCCGCCGCTGGTCAGCGCGGTGGTCAGCTTCTGACCGATGCCGTTCCACTGCTGGACCTCGTACTTGACCTTGACGCCCGGGTGCGCGGCCTCGAAGTCCTTGTCGATCGCCGCGACCGTGGCGTCCGGAGCGGAGCCGCTCATCAGCCAGACCGTGAGGGTCTTGTCGCCACCGCTGCCGCTGCTGGCTCCACCGCCGCAGCCGGCTGCGACCATCGACACCGCCGCGGCGCCAACCGCCGCCACGATCCACTTTCTACGCAGCACTTTCTCCGCCCTCCAACCCGGCTCACCTGCCGGACAACCTCGTCTGGTGCAGACCAATTTGGTGTAGACCAATGAGGAAAGAGAGTGTGCCGTGCCACACTCGATGTCAAGGTCGTTGCGAGACCGTTGCAAAGTCATCCGACGAATGTCCGGGGGTGTGATCGCGCAGCCAGCGGTTGACAAGGCATCCTGTTCGCTGGGGAGTGGGCGGAGCTTTAGGAGGAGGCCATGCTCGAAACCTCGCCGGCCGGCGGCAACGACGCCGGACTGCGATCGCGTGCGCAGCGTGAGCCCAAGTACTGGGGGCTCAAGCGGCACCTGCTCGACCTGCTGCGGTCCATGCCGCCGGGGTCGCCGATACCGACGGAACGCTCGTTGGCGGCGGACTTCGACGTGTCGCGCACCACCGTTCGGCAAGCGCTTGCCGAGCTGACCGTCGAGGGTCGGTTGCTGCGCGTGCAGGGCAAAGGCACGTTCGCCGCCGAGCCGAAGGTGGCGCAGCGGCTGCAGCTGTCTTCGTACACACAGGACATGCTGGCCCAGGGCCGCCAGCCGTCCTCGCGGCTGCTGGAGGCCTCTGAGGACGCGGCCGACGCCGAGCTGGCCCGCTACCTGGGCGTGCGGGCCGGGGCCAAGGTGCTGCGGCTGCACCGGCTGCGGCTGGCCGACGGCGAGCCGATGGCCCTGGAGACCACGCACCTGGCGCTGGGCCGGTTCCGTGGGCTGCGGCGCTACGTCAGCTCCGGCGGCTCGCTCTACCAGGTGCTGCGCGAGCGGTTCGGGGTGGAGATGGGGCACGCCGAGGAGACCATCGAGACCGCGCTGGCCACGCCGGAGGAGGCGGAGCTGCTCGGGGCCGACATCGGTCTGCCCATGCTGCTGCTGTCCCGGCACTCCTTCGACACCGAGGGCAACCCGGTGGAGTGGGTGCGCTCGGTCTACCGCGGCGACCGCTACAAGTTCGTGGCCACGCTGAACCGGCCGAGCGACTGAGCCCGGCTCGTCAGTGGTTGCCCGGCGGCACCGGCGCGCCGGAGCCACCGACGAGGAAGTCCAGGTCGGCGCCATGGTCGGCCTGGCTGACGTGATCGACGTAGAGCCGGACCCAGCCGCGCTCGGCGGCGCGGGGCGGCGGTGTCCATGCCGCCTTCCGGGTGGCCAGCTCAACGTCGTCCACGGCCAGGTGCAGCCGCCGTGCGTCGACGTCGAGTTCGATGACGTCGCCGTCACGGACCAGGGCCAACGGGCCGCCAACGGCGGACTCCGGGGCCACGTGCAGCACCACCGTGCCGAACGCGGTGCCGCTCATCCGGCCGTCGGAGATGCGCACGGCATCGTCCACACCGGACTCGAGCAGCTTGCGCGGCAGGCCGAAGTTGCCGACCTCCGGCATGCCGGGGAAGCCGCGGGGGCCGACACCGGTCAGCACGAACACGCTTTCCCGATCGCATTCGACAGTATCGATGCGCGCGTGCAGATCCTCGACGCCGTGGAACACCACGGCCCGGCCGATGTGCCGCAGCAACGAAGGTGACGCGGCGGCAGGCTTGATGATCGCCCCGTCCGGCGCCAGATTGCCGCGCAGCACGGCCAGTCCGGCGTCCGTCCGCAGTGGATCGGTCGCGGTCCTGATCACCTCCCGGTCGAACACCTCGGCGTCGGCGACGTTCTCCGCGACCGTGCCGCCGGTGACGGTGATCGCGTCCGGATGCGGCAGCCGGTCGCCCAGTTCGCGCAGCACCGCCGGCAGGCCGCCGGCATAGCAGAAGTCCTCCATCAGGAACCGGCCCGCCGGCATCAGGTCGACCAGCAGCGGCACCGATCGGCCCAGCCGGTCGAGGTCGTTCAGGTCGAAAGGGACGCCGAGACGGCCGGCCAGAGCCAGAAGGTGCACGGCGAAGTTGCTGGAGCCGCCGATCGCCGCGTTCACCACGACGGCGTTCTCCAGCGCCTGCCGCGTGAGGATCGAGGACATCCGCACGTCCTCGCGCACCAACCGCACGATCCGGTTGCCGGTCACGTGGGCCATCGCCTTGCGGCGCGAGTCCACCGCCGGCAGCGCAGCCATGCCGGGCAGCGACAGGCCCATCGACTCGGCCCAGCAGCCCATGGTCGACGCGGTGCCCATGGTGTTGCAGTGACCGGCCGAACGGGACATGCACGCTTCGGCGGCGTTCATGTCGGCCTGCGACATCGCGCCGGTGCGACGGGCGTCCGCGAACCGCCAGACATCGGTGCCGGAGCCCAGCTGCTTGCCGCGGAACCGCCCGTTGAGCATCGGGCCGCCGCCGACCACCATCGTCGGCAGGTCCACGCTGGCCGCGCCCATCAGCAGCGCCGGCGTGGTCTTGTCGCAGCCGGTCAGCAGCACCACGCCGTCCAGCGGGTTGGCCCGCAGCGTCTCCTCGACGTCCATCGAGACCAGGTTCCGGAACAGCATCGTGGTTGGCCGCATCAGGATCTCGCCCAGCGAGGTGACCGGGAACTCCATCGGCAGTCCGCCTGCCTCGTACACGCCCCGCTTGACGTGCTCGGCGATCTCCCGCAGGTGGGCGTTGCACGGCGTGAGATCGCTGGCCGTCTGGCAGATGCCGATCACCGGCCGACCGTCGAAGGCGTGGTCGGGATGACCTTGGTTGCGTAGCCAGGACCGGTGGGTGAAGCCCAGCACGCCCTGGTCGGCGAACCAGCCGTGACTGCGCAGCGCTCGCGTTTCGGCCATGGAGCGGACGCTAGCCATGCCGGCGCTCGGCCGGAAGAGCGGATTTGCCGACCGAAGTGACACGAAGTCGTGTACGCGTCCACCTTGGCTTGCATTGTCCGGTGCGGCGGGAACACAGTGCTGCCATGACCACCATGGGGTATCCGGCGACCGGCGTGCGGTGGGGCAGCGCGCAGGCCCGTGGCGTGCTCGCGGCCACCGTCTGCGGCTCCGGCATGGCGATGCTGGACGGCACCATCGTCAACGTCGCCCTGCCCAAGATCGGCGCGGAGTTCGGCGCGTCGGTCACCGGGTTGCAGTGGGTGCTCGACGGCTACCTGCTGTCACTGGCCTCCCTGATCCTGGTCGCCGGCTCGCTCGGCGACCGCTACGGCCGGCGTCGCATGTTCGAGGTGGGCGTGGTCTGGTTCGGCCTGGCTTCGGTGCTGTGCGGCGCCGCGCCGACCACCGGGGTGCTGGTGGCCGCGCGGGTGCTCCAGGGCATCGGCGGGGCGCTGCTGACCCCCGGCTCGCTGGCCATCCTCCAGTCGGCCTTCGCCCACGACGACCGGGCGCGGGCCATCGGCGCGTGGTCCGGCCTCGGCGGCGTGGCCACCGCGGTCGGGCCGCTGGTCGGCGGCCTGCTCATCCAGGCCTGGAGCTGGCGGCTGGCCTTCCTGGTCAACGTGCCCGTCGCGGTGCTGTGCATCTACCTGTGCCGGCGGTACGTGCCGGAGTCCAAGGACGCCGAGATGACCGGCCGTCCCGAGGTCCTCGGCACGGTCTTGTGCGCGCTGGGGCTGGCCGGCGTGACCGGGGCGCTGGTCGAGGGGCCGGCCCGTGGCATGGGCGATCCGATCGTGCTGGTGGCGCTGGTCGTCGGCGTGGCCTCGTTGGCCGGGTTCTGCGTGCTCCAGCTCCGTGAGCGCAATCCGCTGGTGCCGCCCGACCTGTTCGCCAACCGCACGTTCACCGTGGCCAACCTGCTGACGTTCCTGCTGTACGCCGCGCTCGGCGGCGTGATGATGTTGATGGTCATGCAGTTGCAGGTGTCGCTGCACTACCCGCCGGTGTTCGCCGGCCTGGCCGGGCTGCCGATCACGGTGATCATGCTGTTGCTGTCGGCCCAGTCCGGCAAGCTGGCTCAGCGCATCGGGCCCCGCCTGCAGCTGATCGTCGGGCCGATCCTGGTCGGCGTGGGCATGCTGATGCTGCGTTGGGCCGTGCCCGGGGCGTCGTACCTGACCGGCGTGCTGCCCGGTGTCGTGGTGTTCGGCCTGGGCCTGCTGTGCGCCGTCGCACCCGTGACGGCGACCGTGCTGGCCGCCGCGCCGGACCGACACGCCGGCGTGGCCTCGGGCGTGAACAACGCCGTGGCCCGGACCGGCTCGCTGCTCGCCGTGGCCGTGCTGCCCGCCGCGGCCGGTATCACCGGCGAGCGGTACAGCGATCCGGCCGCGTTGACCGCCGGCTGGCAGATGGCCCTGCTGATCTGCGCAATCGCCGCCGTGCTGGGTGGGCTGACCGCGTTTTTCATCGACAACAAGGTTTTGGGTCAGCCCACTACGCCAACCGTTGTCGAGGATTCCCCGCATCCGGGGGATTGCCTGCACTGCGGCGTGGAAGGACCACCGACGCACGTGGTGCCGGTTCGATCGTCCACAGTGGACTGAACGGCGTGTTCGTGCTCACGATCGCCCAACCTCGGGAGTTCCCGCCCCGTCTTGTGCGTTGACGGGACAGTAGGGGACTGGGAGAGATGAGCAAGGAGCAGGACACGA
Source organism: Kutzneria sp. (assembly GCA_035492655.1). GTDB lineage: Bacteria > Actinomycetota > Actinomycetes > Mycobacteriales > Pseudonocardiaceae > Kutzneria. Next base: position 8,304 of record DATJJB010000891.1, read on the forward strand.
AAACGCTGGAAATCAAGCCGACGCAGGTTGCGGCGGGCGCTCTGGCGTCAGTCACCGCGGCCGTGCTGGGGTCCCAGCTGGGCGTCGCCGGCACGGTCGCCGGCGCCGGGCTGGCCAGCGTCGTCGGCACCGTCGGCACGGCCATGTACGAGCGGTCCATCCACGCCGCTCGCAGCCGGGTGACCGCCCGGATCAAGACCGAGGAACCACCGGTCGGCGCGTCAGAGGACGCCGCCACCGTGCGACTGTCCATCGCACCACCGCCCGGGGAGCCGGCCAAGCGCCGCTGGCCGATGCTGGCCGGCGCCGTCGCCGCGGCCTTCCTGCTCGGCATGGGCGTGTTGACCGGCGTCGAGCTGCTCAGCGGCCACGCCTCCTCCGGCGACGGCCAACGCACCACCGTCGGCGCCCTGTTCGGGCAGCCGGGGCAGAGCAGCACCCCGCCCCCGTCCAGCACCACGCCGACCAGCACGTCCTCGACGCCCACGTCGACCACCACGCCGACGACCACGTCGAGCACGCCGTCGTCGTCGACCTCGACCAGCACGTCCACCTCGACGAGCACGTCGACCACCACCACGACCACCACCGGGCAGTCGCCGACCGGCACCAGCGGCAACCCGCCGTCCGGGGCGAACTGACTAGCTCCTCGAAGGCCGGCTCGCCAGGGGCCAACCGGGCTGCCGCCTTTTCGGGTAGTCCGACCGCCGCCGGTAGGCCGAACGGTCAGGAGGGCGTCCGGACGGGCAGCGGAAGGCGCCCGGCGGTATGGAACAGCATTTATGCGCGGCGTTACTCAAACGTCAAGTGTTAACCGCTACGCGTCGTACCCATGCGGTCGGATCATGTGACACGCTTTGCGCCCGATCGGACTCTCCGCCGAAGGACATTCGGCGGCGTGCCCAACGGATCGGATGTCTTCTGGGGGAGGCGAATTTGGCGGCTGTGGCGCGCACCGGGACTCGAAGATTCAGAGTCGAAGGTGGGGGGAAGGTGGGGCGACCCCTGCCGCCGCCCCACCGCCCGACCCCCAGAAAGGCTCGGGAAGGGGTCCCAGCAACCGCCACTCCCGAGTCCCCGCATCCGAAGATGAGGGAGACGTCTGATGAACCGCACTGCTGCGGCTCGGATCACCGGCGCTGCCCTGTTGTCCATTGGCCTCGCCGCTACTGTCAGCGTACCGGCAGCGGCAGCTTCTGCGCCCGTGTCTGTCGATACGTCCACGAATGGTGTGGTCATATCACCCGATGTAGCGACCGCTCTGCAGCGTGATCTCGGGTTGTCACCCGCCCGGGCGATGGCCACGTTCGCCCGGCAGGATCGCGCCGATGCGCAGGTCGCAACCCTGCGCACAGGCCTCGGGCCGATCTTCGCCGGCTCCTGGTTCGACGCGGCGGCCGGCGAGGCCGTGGTGGCAGTGACTGACGTCACATTTGTGACGCGCGTGCGCGCGGCGGGCGTTGCGGCAAGGGTCGTCACCCGAACGGACGCACAGCTGGCGGCTGTCGCGGACGGGCTTCGTCAGAAGCAGGTGCCGCCCGGCGTCGTCGGCTGGTACGTCGACCTGCCGACCGACCAGGTCGTGGTGCAGGTTCTCGACCATTCGCCGGCCACCGAAGCGTTCGTCCGGACTGCGGGAACGGCCGCTCGGACGGAGACCGTGGCGCAGCGGCCGCGGCCGCTGTACGCCGTCCGCGGCGGCGACGCGTGGTACGGCTCGAACTTCCGGTGCTCGGTCGGCTTCAGCGCGACCGACGCCGCCGGCGGCAAGCACTTCGTGACCGCGGGGCACTGCACCGCCGGCGGCGGTAGTGCATTCGGGTACAACCAGGTTTCACTCGGTCGGATCAACGGCAGCCACTTCGGCTCCGGCGGCGACTACGGCAAGGTCGACGTGACCAGCGGACAGTGGACGCTGGCCGGCACCGTGGCCAACGGCGGCGGCACGGTCGCGGTCAAGGGCGCCGCCGAGGCGGCCGTCGGCGCGACGGTCTGCCGCTCCGGCTCCACCACCGGCTGGCACTGCGGCACCATCCAGGCCAAGAACCAGACCGTCGTCTACCAGCAGGGCACGGTCACCGGCCTGACCAAGACCAACGTCTGCGCCGAACCCGGCGACTCCGGCGGCGCGTGGCTCAGCGGCAGTCAGGCGCAGGGCGTCACCTCCGGCGGCTCTGGCGACTGCACCCATGGCGGCACCACGTACTTCAGCCCGGTGGCCCCGGCGCTGAGCACCTATGGACTACGGCTCGTGACGAGCTGATTCCCACGGTGGGCTCCCCCTGCAAGCCCACCTCCGCCCCGGCGGCCGGCACCCCTCCCTGCAAAGCCGGCCGCCGGGGCGTCTTTTCTGCTCAGCCTCATGCAGGGAAGGACGCCTTACCTGCATCCAATGCAGGTATGGCGTCCTTCCCTGCATTGGGGGTCAAGCGGGGAGGCGGGATTTGAGGGCCTCGGCGGCGGCCTGGGGGTCTTCCGCCGCCGTGATGGCCCGGACGACCACGATGCGTCTGGCGCCGGCCGCCAGGACCTCGTCCAGGCGAGCCAGGTCGATGCCGCCGATGGCGAACCAGGGCCGCTCCGACGTCACGTGGCGCACCAGGTCCAGACCGGGCGCCGGACGGCCGGGCTTGGTCGGGGTCGGCCAGCAGGGACCGGTGCAGAAGTAGTCCACGCCCGGCTCCACGGCGGCGGCGTCGGCCTGGGCGAAGTCGTGGGTGGACCGGCCGATGGCGATGTCGTCGCCGGCGATGCGACGGGCCAGCGGCACGGGCAGGTCGTCCTGGCCCAGGTGCAGCACATCGGCCCCGACGGCGACGGCGATGTCGGCCCGGTCGTTGACGGACAGCAGCGCCCCGTGGCGGGCGCAGGCCTCGGCGATGACCTCGAGGGCGGCGAGCTCATGCCGAGCCTCCATGCCCTTGTCCCGCAACTGCACGATGTCCACGCCGCCGGCGAGCGCGGCTTCGACGAACTCGGCGAGGTCGTTGGTCCCGGTGCGGGCGTCGGTGCACAGGTAGAGCCGTGCGTCGGCGAGCCGCTTCCTGATCTGATCTCCATCCAGTGCTGGCACGGGTGCTACGGTAGAGCCCATTGGTCCGCACGGGAGCCTGGAAGAACCGGGCTGAGAGGGAGCTTGCCAGCTCCGACCGTCGAACCTGATCCGGGTCATGCCGGCGCAGGGAGCGTGATGTGTCATGAAGATCGCCGTTGTCGGTGGTGGGGTCGTCGGTCTTTCGGTCGCCTGGGCGGCTTCCGAGGCAGGCCACCAGGTGCAGCTCATCGATGCCGCGCCGGGGTCGGGCGCGTCCTGGGTGGCGGGCGGCATGCTCGCGCCGGTCACCGAAGCCTGGCCGGGCGAGGAACACGTGCTGGCACTGGGCAGCGCGTCGCTCGACCGCTGGCCGGAATTCGCTGCCAGGCTTGAAAAAGAGGGTGGACTACGTCAAGAGGGAACCCTGGTCGTCGCGGTGGACGCGGCCGACCGGGAGGAACTTGACGGAGTGGCCGACTTCCTCGACAAACTGGGCCGTGCGGTGGAAAGAGTGACCGCACGGGAAGCCAGGAGGCTGGAACCGTCGCTGGGCACGTCCGTCCGAAGTGGACTGTTGGTGCCCGGGGACCTGGCCGTGGACAACAGGGTGCTGCTGTCCTCGCTGCGCAAGGCGGCGGTGGACGCCGGCATGCAGCCGATCGCCGTCGCCGCGACCAAGGTCAGCGCCGGCGAAGTGCTGCTGGCCAACGGATCCACGGTCGAGTGCGACGCCGTGGTGCTGGCCGCCGGTGCCTGGAGCGGCGGCCTGTACGAGGGGTTGGCCAAGGTCGTCAGGCCGGTCAAGGGCGAGGTGCTGCGGCTGAAAGCCCGTGACGGAGCCCTGGATCCGCCGAAGCGAACGGTCCGCGCGCTGGTCGAGGGCCGGCAGGTCTACCTCGTGCCGAGGGACGGCCGCGGCCTGGTGCTGGGGGCCACCCAGTACGAGGCGGGCTTCGACACCGAGGTGACGGTCGGCGGCGTGCGGGACCTGCTGCGCGACGCCGAACGCGTGCTGCCGGGCATCGGCGAGTACGCGGTCCTGGAGTGCGCGGCCGGGCTGCGGCCGGGCAGCCCCGACAACCTGCCGCTGCTGGGCTGGCTGGAGCCGGGCGTGCTGGCCGCGACCGGCCACCACCGCAACGGCATCCTGCTCGCCCCGATCACCGCCGAGGCGGTGGTCGATCTGCTGGCCGGCCGCGAACCCCCGGAGCCGGCGCGGGCCGCCGATCCGGGCCGACTGCTGGCCGTCACCAACGGGGGAGGCTGAAGTGCTGGTCGTGGTCAACGGAACCGAGCGCGAGCTGGCCGACGGGTCGACCGTCGCCGACGCGCTCGCCGTCATCGATGCCCCGCCGACGGGCATCGCGGTGGCGGTGAACGGCGAGGTCGTGCGGCGGGCCGAGTGGGCCAGCACGGCGTTGGCGCAGGGCGGCTCGGTCGAAGTGCTCACCGCGGTGCAGGGAGGCTGAAGTGGACGATCCGTTTGTCATCGCCGACCGTGAGTTCGGCTCGCGGCTGATCATGGGCACCGGTGGCGCGGCCAATCTGGCCGTGCTGGAGCGGTCGCTGCTGGCCGCCGGCACCGAGCTGACCACGGTGGCCATGCGCAGGATGGACGCCGCCGGCGGCACCGGCGTGCTGGACCTGTTGCGCCGCTTGGGCATCGAGCCGCTGCCCAACACCGCGGGCTGCCGTACGGCGGCCGAGGCCGTGCTCACGGCCCGGCTGGCCCGGGAGGCCCTGGAGACCAACTGGGTGAAATTGGAGGTCGTCGCCGACGAGCGGACCCTGCTGCCGGACTCCGTCGAGTTGCTCGACGCCGCCCAGCAGCTGGTCGACGACGGCTTCGTGGTGCTGCCGTACACCAACGACGACCCGGTGCTGGCGCTGCGACTCGAGGAGGTCGGCTGTGCCGCGGTGATGCCGCTGGGCTCACCCCTCGGCACGGGTCTCGGCATCCGCAACCCGCACAACATCGAGCTGATCGTCTCCCGGGCCGGCGTGCCGGTGATCCTGGACGCCGGCATCGGCACCGCGTCGGACGCCGCGCAGGCCATGGAGCTGGGCTGTTCGGCCGTGCTGCTGGCCACCGCCGTCACCCGGGCGCAGGACCCGGAGCGGATGGCGGCGGCGATGCGCGGGGCAGTGGAAGCGGGCCGTTCGGCCCTACTTGCCGGGAGAATTCCGCAACGGTTCTGGGCTCAGGCGTCCTCACCGGCGCGCTGAGTCATCATGAACGGTAGGTGACCACCTACCCGAGGAGTGAGTGTCGTGGCGATGTCGACGACGACGGCCACGGTCGACGAGACCACGCGGCTGTACCTGGCGGTCGGCCGGCTGTCCCGGATCCTGCGCCGCAGCGGGTCGCCCGGCCTCGGCCAGGGCTCGATCTCGGCCCTGGCCACGCTGGCCTACAAGGGCCCGATGCGGCTGGGCGACCTGGCCGCCCGCGAGGGGGTGGCCCCGCCGACGCTGTCCCGGATCATCGCCGCGCTGGTCGAGTCCGGCTACGTGATGCGGGAGGCCGACCCGCAGGACGGCCGGGCCTCGCTGGTGCGGGCGACGACGGCCGGCGAGCAGATCATCGCCGGCGTCCGCTCCGAGCGGCTGCACGAGCTGCACAACCGCCTGGAGCGGCTGACCGACGAGCAGCGGACCGCGCTGGCCGCCGCCGTGCCGGCGCTGGAGGCGCTAGTGGCCGAGGACGTCTAGCACCAGCTTGCCGGTGAGCTGGTTGGCCGCGCCGAGCTCGTGCGCCTTGCCGGCCTCGGCCAGCGGCAGCACCTGGTCCACGCGGACGGTCAGCTTGCCCGCGGTGATCAGGTCGAGCAGGCCCTGCAGGCCGCGCTGGTCGGGCTCGACGAGGATGCCGGTCGCGCGCACGCCGTGCTGCGCGGCCTTGGCCGCCAGCTCCTCGCTGACGCCGCCGGGCACCGCGAACACCGTGCCGCCGGGCTTGAGCACGTCCACCGAACGCAGTGCGTTGTCGCCGCCGATCAAGTCGAACACCACGTCGACGTCCCGCGCGACCTGCGTGAAGTCGGTGGTGGTGTAGTCGATCGGCTCGTCGACGCCGATGCTGCGCAGGAAGTCGTGCTTCACCGTGCGGCCGGTGCCGTAGACGTAGGCGCCGCGCGCCTTGGCGATCTGCACGGCCAGGTGGCCGACGCCGCCGGCCGCGGCATGCACGAGGACCCGCTGCCCGGCCTGCACCTGGGCATCGTCGACCAGTGCCTGCCACGCGGTCAGGCCGGCCAGCGGCAGCGCCGCGGCCTCGAAGTGGCTCAGCTCGGCCGGCTTGCGCACGAACTGCCGCGACGGGGCGACGACGTACTCGCCGTAGCCGCCGACCTCCTTCGGGAACAGCGGCATGCCCAGCACTTCGTCGCCCGGCTTGAGCCAGCTGACGCCGAAGCCCACCTGCTCCACCGTGCCGGACACGTCCCAGCCCAGCACGAACGGCGGCGTGCCGAGGAACACGCCGTGCTCCCGGGTCTTCCAGTCGACCGGGTTCACGCCGGCCGCGTGGACCCGGACCAGGATCTCGGTCGGGCCCGGCTCGGGCCGCTCGACCTCGACCACCTTGAGCACGTCCGGTCCGCCCAGCTCGGTCTGGCGCACGACTCGCATCTCGATCTGTCCCTTCCCATCGAACGCTGACTCAGCCATCCTGTGGGAGGCGGTACACAACCGCTAGTACGCACTAATTTGTAAAGTAGGTACCTGATGGAAACCACCTGGGACGTGTACCTTCGCGCCTGTCCGTGCCGGGAGGTGCTCGATCTGGTGGCCAACAAGTGGACCGCGCTGATGATCGGCCGGCTGGCCGTGAAGCCGCACCGGTTCGGCGAGCTGCGCCGCGAGGTGGCCGGCATCACGCCCAAGGTGCTCACCCAGAACCTGCGCAGCCTGGAGCGGGACGGCCTGATCAGCCGCAAGGTCTACCCGACGACGCCGCCGAGCGTGGAGTACGCGCTGACCCCGCTGGGCGAGAGCATCAGCGGCTACCTGATCGCGCTGAACAACTGGACCGCGGCCAACTTCGACGAGATCAAGCGAGCCCGCGCGGCCTACGACGCCGCCCAGCAGTCGCTACCCCACCCCGTCGGCTGACGTCAAGCCCTTGGTGTTGGGAAAGGACCATTCCTCGCATCCAGTGTGAGGAATGGTCCTTTCCCAACATCAGAACGGCGCGTCGGACAGGCGCCAGAAGTTGGAGACGGGGCCGGTGCCGTGGCCCAGCGGGTAGGCGTTGCGCACCGCCTGCACGATGAAGCGCTTGCCGAACTCCACCGCCGCCGGCATGGTCGCGCCCTTGGCCAGCGCCGAGGTGATCGACGAGGCCAGCGTGTCGCCGCTGCCGTGCGTGTGCTTGACGTCGAAGCGCGGCCCCGGCAGTTCGATCACCGCGACGCCGTCGTACAGGATGTCCACGCACTCCGGGTCTTCCCGCAGGTGCCCGGCCTTGATCAGCACCCACTGGGGCCCGAAGTCGAACATCGCCTTGGCCGCGTCGAGCATCTGGTCCCGGTGCGTGACGTCGATGCCGGTCAGCAGCCGCACCTCGTCCAGGTTGGGCGTGACCAGCGAAGCCCGCGTGAACAGCAGGTTCTTCAAGCCGGCCAACGCGTTGTCGGCCAGCAGCTGGTCGCCGTGCATGGACGCGGACACCGGGTCGACGACGAACGGGATCTTGTGGTCCCGGCCGATGCCGACCTCGTCGATCGTCGCCGCGACGGCCTCGATGATCGGCGCCGACGCCAGCATGCCGGTTTTCGCCGCCGTCACACCGATGTCGCTGACCACCGCCTTGATCTGCGCGGCCACCACCTCGGGCGGGATCTCGTGGAAACCCGAGACCCCGACCGAGTTCTGCACGGTGACCGCGGTGACCGCCGTGGTGGCGTGCACGCCGCAGGCGAAGAACGTCCGGCAGTCGGCATGCATGCCCGCGCCACCGCCGGAGTCCGTGCCGGCGATGGTCAACGCCCTCGGTGGTGTGCTGATCACGACTCCACTACTGGTAGGTACACCTGCTTGCCGTGGGCCTGGAACTCCGCGGACATCTCGGCCATGCCGGCCTCGATGGCGTCCACTGAGGACAGGTTGTGCTCCTCAGCGTACTTGCGGACGTCCTGGGTGATCCGCATCGAGCAGAACTTCGGCCCGCACATGGAGCAGAAGTGCGCGGTCTTGGCCGGCTCGGCCGGCAGCGTCTCGTCGTGGAAGGACCGCGCGGTGTCGGGGTCGAGCGACAGGTTGAACTGGTCGGTCCAGCGGAACTCGAAGCGGGCCTTGGACAACGCGTCGTCCCGCTCCTGCGCCTTGGGGTGTCCCTTGGCCAGGTCGGCGGAATGGGCGGCGATCTTGTACGTGATCACACCGACCTTGACGTCGTCCCGGTTGGGCAGGCCCAGGTGCTCCTTGGGCGTGACGTAGCAGAGCATCGCGGTGCCGGCCCAGGCGATCTGCGCGGCGCCGATGGCCGAAGTGATGTGGTCGTAGGCCGGTGCGATGTCGGTGGCCAGCGGGCCGAGCGTGTAGAACGGCGCCTCGCCGCAGAGCTCCTCCTCCAGCCGCACGTTCTCCACGATCTTGTGCATCGGCACGTGGCCGGGGCCCTCGATCATCACCTGCACGTCCTTGGCCCGCGCGATGTGCGTGAGCTCGCCGAGGGTGCGCAGCTCGGCGAACTGGGCGGCGTCGTTGGCGTCGGCGATGGACCCGGGCCGCAGCCCGTCGCCCAGCGAGAACGTGACGTCGTACTCCCGCAGGATGTCGCAGAGTTCCTCGAAGTGCGTGTACAGGAAGGACTCCGTGTGGTGCGCGAGGCACCAGGCGGCCATGATCGAGCCGCCGCGGGACACGATGCCGGTGACGCGCTTGGCCGTCAGCGGCACGTAGCGCAGCAGCACGCCGGCGTGCACGGTCATGTAGTCCACGCCCTGCTCGCACTGCTCGATCACGGTGTCCCGGTAGATCTCCCAGTTCAGCTTGGTCGGGTCGCCGCCGACCTTCTCCAGCGCCTGGTACATCGGCACGGTGCCGATCGGCACCGGGGAGTTGCGCAGGATCCACTCCCGCGTCTCGTGGATCCGCTTGCCGGTGGACAGGTCCATGATGGTGTCGGCGCCCCAGCGGGCGGCCCACACCATCTTGTCCACCTCCTCCTCGATGGACGAGGAGACGGCCGAGTTGCCCATGTTGGCGTTGATCTTGACGAGGAACTTCTTGCCGATGATGGCCGGCTCGGACTCGGGATGCTTGCGGTTGACCGGAATCACCGCCCGGCCGATGGCCACCTCGCTGCGCACGAACTCGGGGTCCACCCCCTCGCGGGCCGCGCAGAAGGCCATCTCCTTGGTGATGATGCCGGCCTTGGCGTAGGCCAGCTGGGTCACCGCGCCGTTGACGGGCTGCCTTTCGGCCACCCAGGATTCGCGCAACTTCGACAGTCCACTTTGGACATCGACAACCGCGGTGTCGTCGGTGTAGGGGCCGGAGGTGTCGTACAGGTCAAGGTGTTCGCCATTGGTGAGCTCGACCCTGCGCATCGGGATCCGGACACCGTCCGGACCGTCGACGTAGACCTTGCGGGAACCCTGGATCGGGCCCGTGGTCACGGTGGGGCGTACCCGGTCGTCAAGAGACGTCATGGCGATTCCTCCCTACGCTGGCATTACCCAGTCAGGTTCAGGCGGTCGGCGGCGCCGGGTCGCGGATGACCCAGCCGCCCTCTCAGCCCGCTGTGGTGCGAGCTCCCGCGGTGTTCAGTTGTCGGCTCCCCGACGCTAGCGAATGCCGGCGGTTCCTGCCAGCCTCGGTCGCGTACCTTGTGCCGGTGGCAGACGATCAACCGTTTCCACCCGGCGCTCGACGGGCGGTCCGACCGACGGCGGTCATCGACTGCCCGGCCTGCGGCGAACTGGCCGGCCGCGGCTACCCGGCGTGCCTGGTGTGCGCGGAGCTGGTCGACCAGTTCTGGACGCTGGACTGGCGGCCGCTGGTCGAGGTGTCCGGCATCCCCGAGCTGGAGCTGGCCGAGCTGGTGCTGCTGGAGGACGTCGGCAAACTGCCGTGGACCTGCACCGACGTGGCCATGACGCTGCTGCGCTGCCAGACCTGCGGGGCCGAGCTGGGCACCGGCGACCTGCCCTGCCTGCGCTGCCGGGTGGCCGACGAGAACCGCTGGGCCTGGGACCACATGGGCTACCCGGAGCGGATGACCGGCAACGAGCACGCCATGCGGGTGGCCCGGATGGTGCTGCGGGCCCCGCACCGGCAGCGCGAGACGATCGTCCAGGGCTGGCGGCTGACCATGCCGTTCCTGCTGCTCGGCGAGCTGCCGACCACCTCGCAGGCGCAACGGATCCGGGCCCACGTGCTGGCCGAGCGCTACGACGAGCTGGCGCAGGCCCGGTCGCTGACCGACCTGGCCGGGTTGCCGAGCGTGCCGTGGCGGCGCGAGGCCTGAGGTCCCGCGCCGCCAAGGAAGAACGTCGCTACTTCGTCAGGTACGACTCCACCGCGTCGGTGATGCTGGCCAACGCGTCGAGCCGGGCGTACTCCGCGGCCAGGCGCTCGGCGTTGCCGCGATAGGTCGGGTCGGACAGCACGACCCGCACCGCCTGCTCGATGTCGTCCTCGGACGGCTTGTCGGTGGCCAGGTACAGCGCCGCGCCGGTGGCGGCGGCCCGGGTGTTGCCCTCCAGCTGCTCGGCCGACCGGCCGGTCAGCACCAGCGGCTTGGCCTGTCGCAGAGCCCGCTGCACGGTGTCGAAGGTGCCGTCGCTGATCACCACGTCGCCGTCGATCCGGGTCGACGGCAGCGCGCCGACGAAGCGCACGTGCGAGGGCGTGTCGCTGCGCCGGTAGCTCAGTTCCTCCACGGACAGCTGGAGAAACCGGTCGGCCGCGAGGATCGGCGCGTCCAGCACGAACGGCAGCGGGTCGTGCGTGACGCCGACCGACCGCATGGCCTCCACGAACTCCGCCTGCACACCGCCGAGCGCGTCCCGCACGTACTCGTAGGCCCGGCGGTTGCGCTCCCGCCCGGCGGCCGTGCGGTCCGGCAGCAGGCCGAGGCCGGCCGGCGCGGTGTCGATGCTGCTCAGCGAGAACGGCTCGGTGCCGACCAGGATCAGCGCCGCCGGCTTGGGGCCGGGCGCGCCGTAGCTCAGCGGCAGCGTGCCCTGGAACGCCACGTCACCGACCACCACCGTCGGCTCGCCCGACTCGGCCAGCAGCCGGCACAGCCGTCGGTGCTGGTCGACCAGGGCGCGGCCGGTCGGCGGCTCCAGCCCGGTGATCAGCTCGACCTCGTGGCCGCGCCGGGCCAGCGCGTCGACGATGGTGCGCATGACGCGCCGGTGCGAGGTGGTGGCCGTGACGACGACCCTGCCCATGACTGTGCCTCCCAGGTGTGGCGCCCTACGAGAGGGAGACGTCCGGTCACGCGCCGTGGATCAATGGTCGACCGAACGGGCACGCAGACCGGCCCGGTTGTTCACAGTGTTTTTGCCGCGCGTTCCGCGCGGGGCGAGGTCGCGGGCCGCCTATTCGTCGTCGTCCTCGTCGGCGAACGGGTCCGGCTCGACCGCCGGGTCCCAGGACAGGCCGGGCACCCCCCAGCCGTTGCGCTTGAGCATCTTCTTGGCCGCGCGGGCGTTGCGGCCGACCAGCCGGTCCAGGTAGAGCAGGCCGTCAAGGTGGTCGGTCTCGTGCTGCAGGCAGCGGGCGAAGAAGCCGGTGCCCTCGACCTCGACCGGCTCGCCGTTGTCGTCGAAGCCGGTGACCTTGGCCCAATCGGCCCGGCCGGTCGGGTAGGTCTCGCCGGGCACCGAGAGGCAGCCCTCGAAGTCGTCGTCCGGGTCGGGCATGCCCTCCGGGCGGGCCGAGGTCTCCAGCGTCGGGTTGACCACCACACCCTTGTGCCGGTTGCCCTCGTCGTCCGGGCAGTCGTAGACGAACACCCGCCGGTCGACGCCGATCTGGTTGGCCGCGAGACCGACGCCGTTGGCCGCGGCCATCGTCTCGTACATGTCCGCGACCAGGGTGCGCAGCTCGTCGTCGAAGTCCGTGACCGGCCGTGTCGGGGTGCTCAGCACCGGGTCGCCTACCACACGGATCGGGTGAATCGCCATGTGCCGACCCTAGGGGCCGGTTCCGCAAGATCATTGTCAGGGGTGCTCGGTAGGCTTCGCTCCTTCGGGACGCGCCGGGGTACGCCGACGGCCCGAAACAAGATCACGTGATTGAATGGTCGCCTGGGAATCACACGGCTGTGATTCCTGCGACCGCAGGGATCCGCGACCGTGAGGGGCGAGGAGCCAGATGGACGCCGTGACGGCCATCACGCAGGTGGACGAGCCTGCCGAGGGCCTGACCCGACGAGAGCACGCCATCCTGGCGTTCGAACGTCAGTGGTGGAAGTACGCCGGGGCCAAGGAGCAGGCCATCCGCGAGCTGTTCGACATGTCCTCGACCCGTTACTACCAGGTGCTCAACGGCCTGATCGAGAAGCAGGAAGCCATGGCCGCCGACCCCATGCTGATCAAGCGGCTACGCCGGCTGCGCGCCGGCAGACAGCGCGCCCGCGCGGCCCGCCGACTGGGGTTCGAGCCCCGATGAGCACGCCGGAGCCCACCGGCGGACCGGCCCGCCCCGCCCGCATCGCCGGCATCGTCCTGCTGGCCGTCGCCGCCATCGCGCTCGTGATGGGCGTCATCAGCCTGCTGCCCTCGTCCGGCGGCGGCAACCAGGCCGGCGGCACCAGCACCACGCCGCCCCCGGCCACGACGACCACGTCCAAGCCGGCCGCGACCACGACCACCACGTCGGCGGCCCCGACGACCACCACGTCCAAGCCGGCCGTCACGACCACCACTTCGGCGGCCCAGCCGCCACCCGGCGGCGGCGGCAACCCGCAGTCCGAGCCGGTGCGTGTGTACAACAACGGCACCATCCCGCACCTGGCCGAGCAGGCCGCCAACGACTTCCGCAGTGCCGGCTACACCGTCCCCACGGTCGGCAACTACTCGCAGGGCATCATCGCCACCACCACGGTCTACTTCCGGCCGGGCACCGCCGAGGAGGCCGAGGCCAACGCCATGGCGCAGGCCTTCCACATGCGGTCCATGCCCCGCTTCGACGGCATCCAGTCGGCCGACCCCGGCGTCATCGTCATCATCACCAACGACTACAGCCCACCCAAGAAGGGCTGACTTTCACGTTCGGAAGGGACCATTCCTCCACTCCGAGTGGAGGAATGGTCCCTTCCGAACTTCAGAGCTTGCGCGAGTCGGCGTAGGCGGCTAGCTGGGCCAGCTGGGCGGGGTCGAGGGAGGGGCGGACGGCGGTGCGGGCCTTCGCCAGGTGGGCGGCGGTGACCTCGGCGGCCGACAGCGACTCCCGCATGGCGGTCAGCGCCGCTTCCCGGACCAGGCCGGCGCAGTCGGCGGCGGAGTAGCCGTCCAGCTCGGCGGCCAGCGCGGCCAGGTCGACGTCGGCGGCCAGCGGCATGTTCTTCGAGGCCGAGCGGAGGATCTCGGCCCGGGCCTCGCCGTCCGGCGGCGGCACGTAGATCACGCGCTCCAGCCGGCCGGGCCGTAGCAGCGCCGGGTCGAGCAGCTCGGGCCGGTTGGTCGCACCGACCACGATCACGTCCCGCAGCGGCTCGACACCGTCCAATTCGGTCAGCAGCGCGGCGACGACCCGGTCGGCCACGCCGGAGTCGGCGGACTGGCCGCGGCGCGGGGCCAGCGCGTCGACCTCGTCCAGGAAGACCAGGGTGGGCGCGGCCTCGGCGGCCCGCCGGAACAGCTCCCGCACGGCCCGCTCGGACTCGCCGACGAACTTGTCCATCAGCTCGGCGCCCTTGACCGACAACACGTTCAGCCGCCCGCTGCCGGCCAGCGCCCGCACCAGGAACGTCTTGCCGCAGCCGGGCGGCCCGTACATCAGCACCCCGCGCGGCGGCGCAACCCCAAGGCG
>DATJJB010000892.1:0-5318 GCA_035492655.1 Kutzneria sp.
GTCGCCGAAGTCGTTCACCGGGTCTCGCCAGACCGTGTGCACGTGGTTGGCGTCGCGCTGCGTGTTGTCGTACTCGGCCAGCAGCCGCGGGCCCTGGAGCCGGTAGTAGTGCGGCCGGCCCGGCTCCGTCGAGCCCGCCCAGGCGAAGTGCACGTCCTTGATCGCGTCGCCCGCGAACTTCGCCGCCTCCCGCTCCGCCAGCTCGTCCGGAACGCGACCCAGGAACGTCATGAGCACCGCTCGCAACTGCTCCCGTTGCTGCGGCGACATTTCCGCTGCTGCCAGACCTTTCGGCTTCGCCGTCAGGCTCAGCTGATCATGGTGCTCCTCGGTGATGCCGATGTGCTTGTCGGCCTGGCGTTGGAACTCCGCCACCGCGTCGTTCAGCTTCGGGTCGTCGAACCTTCCGCGCCACACCTCCGCCAGCGCCATCGCCTTGTCGCCTTCGCCGACGTGGGGCCGATTCCCGGTCACGATGTCCGTCGGCGCCACCGCGCTGATCACCGCCTTCGCGGTTTGCTCGTCGTCCAGGTCCCTGACCAGCTCCCGGGCCAGGTCCTCCAGTGCCCCCAGCGGCCGCAGCAGATGCCCGCCCAGCAACGGCGACGCCGCCGGGTCCGCGCCGAGAAACGCCGGCGTGCTCCCCCGAACCGTGCCGTCCAGCACGACATGCTGCACCGACACGTGGTGCCCGCCGAACCGCCACGACCAGGGACCGTCCATCGTCGGCTCCCCGAACACCCGCAAGTAGTACAACTGCGGGTCGCGGCCCCTTTCCCGCTCCCAGTCCACCTGCCAGCCTTCCAGCTGGTCCAGGACGTTCTCCAGACCCAGGATCGTCGACACCGTCACGAATCCCGGCCGCGACAGACCAGCCGCCACCAGCTTCATCGCCCGTTGCTGTTGCCGCTGCCCCATTCTCGCCAGCGGCAGGCCCCCATGATCCGTCGGCGTGTAGTACCACCGGTGGCGCTCGTCCTCCGCCGGCCACGGCCACTGCGCCGCCTCGCGCTGCTCGTCGTCCAGGCTGTCCAGCCAGGCCTGCGCCGCTGCCACCATGCGCTCGGCCGGATCATGGTCTGTCACCCCTTCGAACCTACGACTCCGGCCCGACCGGCACCAGCGCGCCGCCGCCGAAATGCGATTGAGCCCGGCCGAGTCCCGCAACTAGGTTCGGCTGGTGAACGACGTCGATGTGCTCGTCCTGCACGGCTCGCCGGGCGCCGGGAAGACGACGCTGGCACGGGCCATCTCCGAGCTGCTGCGGGAGGCCGACCTGGCCCACGGGGTGATCGACATGGACGAGCTCTCCATCGTGCATCCCCAGCCGGGCCGGTCCTTCGCACGAGAGAACCTCAAGGCCATCTGGCCCCGCTACGCCGCTGTCCCCGGTCTCCGACTGTTGCTGCCGAGCGTCATCGCGGACGAGGCGGAACTGCTGCTCCTGCGCGACGCCCTCCCCGGCGCGAACCTCGCCGTGTGCGAGCTGACCGCGCCAGAAGCCGTCCTCAAGGAGCGGGTGACGGCGCGCGAGCCGAACGAGTTCTGGCGGGAAGGCCTGCGTCGCTGGGTCGACGTCTTCCATGCACGCGACGATCTCCACCGGATCCGGGACTTCCTCGTCTCCACGCACGAGAGGTCGGTGGCGGACGCGGCTCGGGAGGTCGTCACAAAGGTGGGCTGGCAGGGCTGAGCCCGGAGAAGGGCTTCGAACTCCTCAACTACAACGGCTGGCTGAGCTGCGCCGTCACGTCTCGCGCCGTCAGACCGACGGCGGTGCGAGGCGGACGCGGTCGCGGCCGGCGGCCTTGGCGGCGTAGAGGGCGGCGTCGGCGGCCAGCTGGAGGTCGGAGAGGCTGGCGATGCCGGGGCTGGGGTAGCGGGCGCCGCCGATGGACACGGTCTGGTCGGTGACCTGGCCGTCGGACGGGATGTCGACGACGAGGGAGCGGACCCGGTGCCGCAGCCGTTCGGCGATCTCGTGCAGCTCCTCGGTGCCGACGTCCGGCAGCAGGATGGCGAATTCCTCGCCGCCCCAACGGCAAGCGGCGTCGTAGGAGCGGACGGCGTCGGTGATGGCGTCGGCGACGGCGCGCAGCACCTGGTCGCCGGCGAGGTGGCCGTGGGTGTCGTTGAGCCGTTTGAAGTGATCGAGGTCGAG
This sequence comes from Kutzneria sp., assembly GCA_035492655.1. GTDB lineage: Bacteria > Actinomycetota > Actinomycetes > Mycobacteriales > Pseudonocardiaceae > Kutzneria. The sequence continues at coordinate 2,162 of DATJJB010000892.1, forward strand.
CATCAGCACGCCGAGCGAGGTGCGCTCGGCCTCGGCCCGGGTGAAGGCGCCCTCGGCGATCTGGTGCCACCAGTTGGGCGTGTACAGGCCGGTCTTGCCGTCGGTCTGGGAGGCGCGGCGGAACTGCGGCAGCAGCACGCTGCGGTGCAGGGCGTAGAGGCCGACGACCACGCCGATGAGCAGCCGCGGGTCGTACTCGACCAGTCCGGCGGCGGCCAGGCCGATGCCCATCGCGCCGGCCTCGAGGACCTGCTCGCCGAACTCGCCGACGATCTGGCCGGCCCGCAGGTCGGGCGAGGAGACCAGGATGGCGCCGAGGATGAGGGAGTAGTTGATCAGCCACCGGAGCAGGGCGGCGGCCAGGATGAAGCCGATGCCGACCCAACCGGTGGGGATGCCGGGATGCGGCCCGGGCGCGGCCAGCAGCAGCACGGCGGAGGCCTGCGTGGCCAGCAGCACGGTCGCGGCGCTGAACACCCACTTGTACAGCGGCCGACGGCCCCGCCAGACGCGGAACCACACGTAGGTCTGGGTGAACACGACCAGCGCGGTGGCCAGCGGCGCCGGCAGGATCAGCACGGCGGTGAAGTGCCACACCGTCAGACCGTCGACGAACGGCCCGGCGCCGGAGGCCAGCTTGCGGGCGCGCTCGATGGACCGGGACAGCTCGATGTGGGCGAGGACGCAGCCGGCGAGGATGCCGAGGCGCATCCAGTCGGTGGCCGTGACGGGTAACAGCGCGGCGGTAGACCCGGTGGCGATCAGCGCGAGGGCATCCACGACCAGCACGTACGCCAACACGTGCCGAGGCGTGGTCCACACCTCGAAGCCGCGGACCCATCCCACGCGAGCAGCGTAACCGACTGGCGCAGCCGGAGTCTGCGCTGGTAGGAGACCATATGAACCGCACCCGGTTGGCCCAGCGTCTCTAGGGCACCCGCCTTGTCAGCGAGGAGGTGAGCGGCAATGCGTGAGAACACCTGGCGTGAGAACACCTGGAAGTGACCCGTTCGGCGGAGTCTCAGCTCGCCGCGCGTCGCCAGGCAACACCGGCGGCGACGGCGGCGACCACGCCGGCCGCCCCCGCGAGTCCGACCACGGCGGCCGGCGTGAGGACCTGCGCCAGCAGACCCGCCAGCACGATGCCGAAGCCTTGCGCGGCCTGCATCGCCGCGCTGGCCAGGCCGATCGCCTGCCCCCGCGACGCGTCCGGCACGCGCTGGACGAAGGTGCCCTGCACCACCATGTCGTGCGCGCTGGCCAGGCCCGACACCGCCCACAGCGCCGCCGACACCGCCAGCACCGGGGCCCATGCGCTGGGGATCAGGACCGCGCAGGTCGCCACCGTCAGCGGCGCCATCAGCCGTAACCGCAGGTCAGGCCGCAGGCTCTTGAGCCAGATCATGCCCGCGATCGAGCCCGCCGGCACCGCCGCCAGCAGCCAGCCCACCGCCGCCGTGCCCTGGCCGAGCTGCGCCGCGTACGGCACCGCCAGCGACTCCGGCACCACGTAGAACCCGTTCACGCAGGCGATCGCCACCAGCGCCCGGAGCTGCGGATCCTTGGCCACGATGTGCAGGCCCGCCTTGAGCCGCGGGCGATGCCCCGCCCTCGGCGGCCGGTGCCTTCGCACGCCGATCCGGATCAGCAGCGCCGACAACGCGAACGTCGCCGCGTCGATCACCAGCGTCGTCGAGGTGCCCAGGTACGTCACCAGCGTCGCCCCGATCGCGATGCCGCCGACCAGGCCCAGCTGGTCCGTCGTGCGCATCACGGCCAGGCCCACCATGTACCGGTCGCCGTCCAGCACCGTCGGCAACACCGCGTTGCGGGCCGCCGAGAACGGCGCGTACGGCAGCTGCACCAGGCACAGCAGCACCACCAGCACCGCGATCGGCTGGCCCGGCACCACCATCAACGCCACCAAAGCCGCTCTGGTGGCGTCGGCCGCCACCATCACCGACCTTCGATCGAACCGATCCGCAAGCCCCGCCAGCAGCGTCCCGCCGACCAGGTTCGGCAGGATCGTCATCGCGTACGTCAGCGCCGTCCAGGCCGGCGAGTGCGTCCGGTCGTACACCAGCACCGACAGCGCCACCCGGGCCAGCTGATCGCCGATCCTCGACTGCGCGTGGGCCAGCCACAGCACCCGGAACTGGCCCACCGCCGCCACGTCCCGCCATCGCGCCGCCGCGACCTCACCCGCCACCTCGACACCATGACATGAAGTAGCCGCCCGGTCACGCGATCGACTCCTCGGCCTCCTCGGCTTCCCATCGCAGCAGGTCGCCCGGTTGGCACTCGAGCACGTCGCACAGCGCGGCCAGGGTGGCGAAGCGGACGGCCTTGGCGCGGCCGTTCTTGAGCACGGCGAGGTTGGCCGGCGTGATGCCAACGCGGTCGGCCAGCTCGCCGACGGACATCTTGCGGCGCGCCAGCATCACGTCGATGTCGACGACGATCGGCATCAGATCACCTCGTCCAGCTCGGACCGCAGCTGCGTGGCCTCGATGTCGCGGGCGACGGCCTGGGCCAGCAACTGGCGCAGCACGAACACGATCAGCGCCACCCCGAGGATGGCAAGGCCGATGCCGGCCATGATCACGCTGACGCCCGGGTCGTCCCGCTGGCCCGGGGCGTTGATGATCGTGACCGCGAACCACACCAGGGCGGCGGCCACGATCGCGCCGATCACGATGTCCACGTACCGGAAGGCCGCGTGGGTGAACACCGTGCCGCGGCGCACCATCGCCACCAGCCGCCACACGCAGAACAGCGTCACCTCCACGGTGACCAGGCCGATGATCGTGACGATCCGGAACTGGGTCAGCGGCAGCGTCCCGTCGTCCGCCTTGGTGAACATCGCCACCACCATCAGCACCTGCACCAGCACGGTGCCGACGAACACCACCGCCAGCACCGCGCGCAGCGCGTGCACCGCCAACTTGCCCATGATCCACCCCTTCGATCGACTTACGATGAGAATCTATCGAAAGTCGATAGGTGAGTAAAGGGGTCAGCAGGTGCTGATCCGGTCCAGAATCCGTTGGCACACGCGCTCCAGCGCGGCGATGTCGTCGACGGAGTCGATCACCAGGTCGCGCACCCGGTCCACGTGCGCGGGGGCGATCGTGGTCAGCAGGCACTGGCCGGCGTC
>DATJJB010000893.1:0-3379 GCA_035492655.1 Kutzneria sp.
GTCGTGCTCGCGGGCCACCCGACCCCCAGGATTTCGTAAGTCCCGGTCCTTCCCCCAGACCGGCACTCGCTCCAGCCTTCAGCACGCCGCTCACGTATCGCTGTCGCGGCGTTCGGCCCAGCTTCAGGGAGTCGGCGGACGACGGCCGTCGATGAGGGCGGCCAGCTTCGTGGCGCGGTCGTCCCAGCGCCACGAGGTGGCCATCCACTCCCGCCCGGCGGCGCCCATCTTGGCAGCCAAATCGCGGTTGAGCAGCAGGTCGGCCAGCGTCGAGACCAGGTCGCCGCGGGAGACGGCGTGGCCGGTAATGCCCTCGTGGACGGTTTCCGGCGCGCCGCCGGCGTTGCCGGCGATGACGGGGAGACCGGCTGCGGCGGCCTCCAGGAACACCAGGCCGAGGCCCTCGACGTCGAGGCCACGGGCAAGCGTCCGGCAAGGCATGGCGAAGACGTCGCCGGCGGCGTAGTACGCCGGCAACTCCTCGGCGTGAACCTCGCCGGCGAAGACGACGGAGCGGCCGACGGCGTCGGCAAGGGTGCTGAGCCGGCCGCCGTCGGGGCCGTCGCCGACGAGCAGCAGCATGGCGTCGGGCACGCGCTCACGGATGCGCGGCATGGCCTTGATCAGGTCGTCCTGGCCCTTGCGACGGACGAGCCGCGACACGCAGATGATCACGGGACGGTCCGAGAGACCGTGCCGGGCGCGGATGAACTCACGGGCGGCGGCGTCGGGCTTGAAGACGTTGATGTCGACGCCGGCCGGCAGGTGCTCCAACGCCGCCCGAGGGCCGAAGGCGGGGGCGACACGAGCGCGCGTGAAGCGGCTGACGAAGGTGACGACGTCGGCGGTGTCACCGATGCGGCGGAGGGCCTGCCGAGCGGCGGGAAGCATGGCCCAGCCGACCTCGTGGCCGTGCGAGCTGGCGACGATGCGATCGACCGGCAGATGCGGACCTAGCAACGCTAGCGGGGCGGCAGCGCCGAACCACGCGGCGTCGCAACGCTCAGCCCGGGCCACGGCGGTCAGCCGGCGCTGGGCGTCCGGCGTGGGCAGCAGCAACGACTCGGGGTGGCGAATCACGGGGAACGGCTGCCGAGCGTCGAACGCGTCGGCCCCCGACCACGCCGGGGCATACACCACCAGGTCGCCGCCCAGCGTGGTGGCCAGCGCATGCAGGTAGTACTGGATGCCGCCAGGGCGCGGTGGGAAGTCGTTGGTCACCAGCAACGTCCTGCGCACCCGACAACGCTACCCGGCGGACCTGTGGAAGATCAGAACTTCCGCCGCAGGTAGTCCTGCCAGCCCGCGACCAGGCCCGCTTTGTCCAGACCGAGCACGTCGTGCAGCTGCTGCCCGAGGTCGGCGGTCGGACTGCCGCCGGCGACGCGCAGGTACAGCGTGACCAGGGTGTGCTGGCCGAAGGTGTCGGCGATGAACGAGGTGAGCGTCCATGCCTCGTCGTAGGCCAGGTTGATCTTGTCGCCGCCGGCCGCGAAATCGGCGTTGGCCGGCAGGTCGGTCGGCGGCTTGCCGTTGCGCTCCAGGTCGGCGACGTCGGCCGCGGCGACGTCCGGCGGAATGCCGCTGTTGTGGTAGCCGACGTAGTTGGCGAAGCCCTCCAGCATCCACATCGGCGTGCCGTCCACGGTGTAGCCGCGGGCGGCGATGTGGGTCATCTCGTGCCGCAGCACGACCGTCAGCGACGACGGCGGCATCTGTTCGGCATTGCCGGGATTGAGCACGACCCGCTGCCCGATGGCGGTGTGGCGGCCGTTGTCCACCCGGTCGGCGACGGCCACCGCGGCAATGGCGTTGACCGCGAACTCCGGGCCGACGAACGCCTTCATCTCGTCGTCCGACGACGGCACCAGCACCGCGACCTCGCGCGACCACGGCTGGTCCCATACCGTGCTCACGGCCTTGACGTCCGTATCCAGCTCGCCGGCGATGCGCTTGGCCAGCTCGGCGTTGTCGGGATGGGCCAGCACCAGCCCGGACTTCGCCCTTGTCGCCGCCACCGGACCGAAATCCCATGGCCCACGCCAGGTGTTGCGGGAGGTCAGCGTGTCCGAGGCCAGGAACCACTGGGTGCCGTGCCGCGAGAACAGGTAGCCCATCGGCTTGCTCGTCGGATCGCGGTCCACGCCGGCCAGCGCGTAATTGAGCTGCACCTCGGGCGCCCACAACTCCTCGGCCGGGAACACGCCCTTGGGCACGGTCACCACGTCGGCCGGGTCGAGGTCGTAGGACCAGACCGACAGCGGCACGTCGGCGAGGTTGTCGAACATCGCCGCCTGGGCGTCACGGAACTGCGGCGTCGCCCTCGGGTCGATCTCGTCCAGGAACGCCTCACGGTCCCGGTGCAGGATCGCCGCCGCACGACTGCGCAACAGCGCCGTCACGGCGGCGTCGCTGGTCTGGGCCAGCGGCGCGCCCTGGCCCGCCGGACCACCCTTGACCGGGGCAGTGGGCACCGGCCCGGTGGCGGGCTGCCCGACGAGCAGCACCACGCCACCGAGCAGCGTCGCGGCGATCGCCGCGACCAGCCAAGCCCTGAACCGGGCCGCTCCGGTCATCGGCCCGATGCTAGACCTCAGCCGACGTAACGCTTGGCACCGAAGTAGTCCGGCATGACCGACAGGGGCTGGACCTTCACCACCTGGTTCTGGGTCGGGGCGTGCACGAACTCGGTCGAGCTGACCATCATGCCGACGTGGTAGATGTTCGACGCCGTGCTGCCGAAGAACACCACGTCGCCGGCCTGGAGGTCGCTCCTGGCCACGGACTTGCCCGGGCCGTACTGGGCGGCCGCCGAGCGCGGCAGGCTGATGCCGGCCTGGCCCCAGGCCCACTGCATCAGGCCGGAGCAGTCGAAGCCCCCGTTCATCCCCGGAGTCTCGCCGCCCCACTGGTACGGCACGCCGCGCTGGCTCAGCGCCGCCTGCATGGCGGTGCCGGCGGCGCCGGCCGGGCCGATGAACGTGCCCATGTTGCCGGCCGCGCCCAGCGACTGCTTGGCGGCGGCGGACAGCTTGGCCACGGCGGCCTTGGCGTCGTTGACGGCCTTGGTCGCGGCGTCCTTCTTGGTCTGCAGGTCGTCCAGGATCTTCTGCGCCGCGTCCGACGCGTCCTTGGCCTTCTTCTGGGCCGCGGTCGCCTTGGTCTTGGCGTCGGAAGCCGACTTGACCGCGTTCTCGTACGTGTCGAGCACGGAGGAGTTCTGCTGGGCCAGCAGCTGCAGCGCGCTGGACTGGTCCAGGAAGTCCTGCGCGGACTTGCCGGTCAGCAGGGCCGAGAGCTGGGTGAACTGCGCGCCGTCGAACGCGGCCGCCGCGACCTGGTCGACCTGGCCGCGGAACTGCTCCTCCTTGGCCTGGGC
>DATJJB010000894.1:0-2381 GCA_035492655.1 Kutzneria sp.
GGCGTGGATGTTACGGAGTTGTTGGCGCGCACGGAATCCCGTGCCGCCAATGTCGTCGCCTACCGTGAGGCGTACGAGCGGTACTGCTGGCCGACCGAGGGCCTGAACGGGGTGCGGATCGCCCCGTTCCAGCTGCTCGCGTCGGAAGGCGCGACGTACCACGACCGGCCGCACTCCTGGCACCTCTCGATCGCCGAGCAGCTGGCCGCCGCCGACCCGGAACTGTTTGCCACCACGGGAAACCTGACCGTGGACACGACAGACCCGGAGTCGGTGCGGGCCGGTGTCCAGTGGTGGGAGGAGCTGACCGCGGCCGGCGGTGAGGGCATGGTCGTCAAGCCGCTGGCCAACCTGATGCGTGGCCGGCGCGGGCTGGTGCAGCCGGGACTGAAGGTGCGCGGACGGGAGTACCTGCGGATCATCTACGGGCCCGACTACACCGAGCCGGGCAACATCGACCGGCTGCGGCAGCGCGGTCTGGCGGCCAAGCGGTCGCTGGCCACCCGTGAGTACGCACTGGGCATCGAGGGCTTGGAGCGGCTGGCCCGCGGCGAACCACTGTGGCGCGTGCACGAATGCGTGTTCGCGGTGTTGGCGTTGGAGTCCGAGCCGGTGGATCCGAGGCTGTAGATGATCGAGCACACCGTGTTGTCCGTGATCGTCGGCTCCCGCGCGCAGGGGCTGGACACCGATGAGTCCGATGTGGACCGTCGGGGCGTCTACGTGCCGCCGACCAAACTGTTCTGGACCTTCGAGAAGCCGCCGCCGTCGGTCGACGGGCCGGAGCAGGAGCGGGTCAGCTGGGAGGTCGAGCACTTCCTCTCGTTGGCGTTGAAGGCCAATCCCAACACGCTGGAAGTGCTCGCCTCCGACCTGATCGAGACGTGCACGCCGCTCGGCGACGAGCTGCGGGCCCTGCTGCCGCTGCTGCTGTCCCAACGGGCGGCCGACAGCTACCGCCGGGCCACCGCACAGCATTTCGCCCGGGCCGCCGCCGCAATGGCCAGCGGCGGCACGCCCCGGTGGAAGGCCGTGTCGCACGTGATCCGGCTGCTGACCCAGTGCGACCGGCTGTTGACCACCGGGGAGCTCGTGGTGAACGTCGGCGAGCACCGGGCGCAGCTGCTGGCGGTGCGTGATGGGGATGTGCCGTGGAAGGACGTCGTGAAGTGGGTGGAGGATCTGCGCGACCGCACCGCGCGGGCCGTCCTCCGCTCACCGCTGCCCGCGGTGCCCGACACCGCGGCCGTCGAGGACTGGCTGGTGTCGGTGCGCCGGAGATCCGCTTTGGAGGAGCTGTGACCGAGCTTGCGAGGGCACCATTCAACACAGGGACCTGGGTCGCAGACCCGCCGAGCGCTAGCGAGGTGGGCCAGTGACGGCAGTGGATGTTCCCGGGTTGCGCGAGGTTGTCGCCGAGCAGCCGTACCGGCTGTTGTTCGCGACCGTGTCCGGCGCGCACCTGTACGGCTTTCCCTCGGCCGACTCCGATGTGGACCTGCGCGGCGTGCACCTGCTGCCAGCCGACGAGGTCGTCGGGCTGCGGCACGGGCCGGAGACGCTGGAGCGGATGTGGCTGCGGGACGGCGTCGAGCTGGACCTGGTCACCCACGACCTGCTCAAGTTCGCCCGGCTCTTGTTGCGCCCCAACGGTTACGTCCTGGAGCAGCTGCTGTCGCCGCTGGTCGTGCAGACCTCCGACGCCCATGCCGAGCTGGCCGGCTTCGCCGCCGGCTGCGTCACCTCCCGGCATGCCCACCACTACCGGGGTTTCGCCCGGACCCAGTGGCAGCTGTTCGGCCGCACCAACGAGCTCAAGCCCCTGCTCTACACCTTCCGGGCCCTGCTCACCGGCATCCACCTGATGCGCACCGGCGTCATCGAGGCCGACCTGTCGGTGCTGGTCTCGGAGCTGCGCGGCCCGTCCTTCCTGCCCGACCTCATCACCCAGAAAGCCGCCGGCGAGCACCTCACCCTGTCCGGCGGCCCATCGTCGGAACTGCTGTGGCAGACCTACGAACGCTGGCTCGCCGAACTCGTCACCGCCCAGGAGAAGTCACCTCTGCCCGAGCAGCCCTCGGCCGAGTCGCAACTGCACGACTTCGTACTTCAGCTGCGGCTCAACGGCGGCGCATCGCCCCACGGATCAGCAGGGTGAGGAAGACGAGGCCCGCCAGCAGCACACCCGCGCCGATGGCCAGCGTGGCGAAGTCCCAGCCACGCCCGGCGAGCTGTTGGTCCCGCAAGCCCTCGTAGCTGTGCATTCCGCCGGCGCCATTGACCACGACGTTGCAGTAGTCACCCGGTCCCATCACCTTGTCGCCGCACTCCACCGGGCCATCGAAGCCGGCCTTCGGGAAGCCGAGCGGCATGAGGATCAC
>DATJJB010000895.1:0-2922 GCA_035492655.1 Kutzneria sp.
GTCGATGAAGCTGACCCGACGCGGCCTGGCGGCCCTGCTCACCGCCGGCCTCGTGGGCACTGGGGCCCTGACCACCGCGGTCGCCGACGCGTCGCCGGCCGCGGTGAACCCGGTGACCGCATCGCCGTACATCTACCTGGGCGCGGGCTGGCAGCCCAACGTCGCCTCGACGATGTCGGCGACCGGACTGAAGGCGTTCACCATCGCCTTCGTGCTGTCCAACGGCGGTTGCACGCCGGTGTTCGACGGCGGGGCGTCGGCCGCGTCGAACACGATCAACGCGGTCCGCAAGGCCGGTGGCGACGTGATCGTCTCCTTCGGCGGCTGGGGCGGCAACAAGCTCGGTGAGCACTGCTCGAGCGTGTCCGCGTTGGCCGGGGCCTACCAGAAGGTGATCACGCAGTACTCGTTGAAGGCCATCGACATCGACATCGAGGCCACCGAGATGAGCACCCATTCGGTGCAGGACCGGGTGTTGGGCGCGCTGAAGACGGTGAAGGCCAACAATCCCGGCCTCAAGGTCGTGGTGACCATGGGCACGACGACCTCCGGGCCGGACGCCGACGGCCAGCGTCTGATCCAACAGGGCAAGGCGCTCGGCGCGAACGTGGACGTCTGGTCGATCATGCCGTTCGACTTCAGCAGCGGCGGCGACATGTGGGCGCACACCAAGTCCGCGGCCGAGGGGCTCAAGGGGCAGCTCAAGAGCGCGTTCGGCTGGACCGACGCGCAGGCCTACTCGCACCTGGGCATCTCGTCGATGAACGGCAAGACCGACAACGCCGGCGAGACGGTGACGCTGGCCAACTTCACCAGCATCCTGTCGTACGCGCAGACCAACCACCTGGCCCGGCTGACCTACTGGTCGGCCAACCGGGACCGGGCCTGCGGCTCTGGCGGCGACGGCGACACCTGCTCCGGTGTCTCCCAGAACGCCAACGATTTCAGCAAGGTGATCGGCAGGTTCACCGGCTGACCACGAGTTGCGGGGCCCCCGCCGAGCTGGCGGCGGATCGGCGGTGGCCCCGCATCCCTCCTTTATCGGTGGGATGAAAGTGCCGGGCACCGCATAATCCGCCCATGACACTTCACGTCCACGAGTTCGGGCCTGCCGACGGCAGGCCCGTCGTGTTTCTGCACGGGCTGTCCGGGTATGGCGGCCGGTGGCGACCGCTGGCCGAGCAGCAACTGACCGATTTCCGTGTGCTGGCACCGGATCTGCGTGGTCACGGCGAATCGACGCGGCTGCCGCCGTGGACGCTGGAGCAGCACGCCGACGATGTGCTGGACGTGCTGGATTCCCTTGGGCTGGAACGGGTTCCGCTCGTCGGGCACTCCTACGGCGGCGCGACGGCGATGCACGTGGCCGCGCGGGAGCCGGCCCGGATCGAGCGGTTGGCCCTGTTGGACCCGGCGATCGGGCTTTCTCCGGCGATGTGCGCCGAGGCCGCCGAGGGGGAGCTGGCTCGGCCGACATGGCCCGACCTCGATTCCGCGCGGTCGTTCTTCGCCGGGTTCCGGCCGGCATCGGCAGTCGAGGTCGAGGTGCCCGCCAACCTCGTGCACACGGACGGCCGCTGGCATCTTCGGTACTCCGCCGCGATGGCCGTGACGGCGTGGAGCGAGATGGCCCGGCCGCCGGCATTGCCGCCACGAGGTATGCCGTTGCTCCTGCTTCCGGCCACCAAAGCGGATTTCGTGGCGCCGGAACTCGTGGCCGCGCTGCGGGACCGGCTGGGTGACGACCTCACCGTGCGCGAGGTGGACGCCGGTCACCAGCTGCAGTTCGAGCGGTCCGAGGAAGTCGGTGCGCTGCTGCGTGAGTTCCTCTGCCAGGCTTGACCGATGGATGCCGAGATCCTCGACCCGGTGCTCGTCGAACAGGTGCGGGCGGTGATCGCCCGGATTCCCGCCGGGCGGGTCGCCACCTACGGCGACGTCGCCGACATCTCCCGGGCGCCGTCCGCCCGGATGGTCGGTCGGGTGCTGCAGAACGGGCACGACCTGCCGTGGCAGCGGGTGTTGCGGGCCAACGGCACGTGCGCGCCGCACCTGGCCGACGAGCAGCTCAGCCTGCTCGAAGCCGAAGGCGTTCCGTCCGTGGAGGGCCGGGTCGACCTGCGGAAGTACCGTTGGGAGGAGGCGGTGCCCGAGCCGCCGGACGAGCCGCAGTTGGGACTGTTCTGATGTACGTGCCCAAGCATTTCGCCGCCACCGATGACGATGTTCGTGAGCTGCTGGCCAATCACGGGGCCGCCGACCTGGTCACGTCCACCGCCGACGGCCTCGTCGCCACCTTGCTGCCGTTCGTCTACGACGTTGAACGGCATGCGTTGCTGGGGCATGTCGCCCGTAACAACGATCAGTGGCAGCGACCCGCGCTCGGCGAGGCCTTGGTCATCGTGCGCGGGCCCGACGCCCATGTCTCGCCGGCCTGGTACGCCAGCAAGGCCGAGCACGGTCGTGTTGTGCCGACGTGGAACTACATCACCGCGCACGTGTACGGGACGCTCACCGTGCACGATTCTCCCGAGTGGGTCGAGGATGTCGTGCGGCGGCTGACCGCTCGGCACGAGTCGACCTGGACGGTCGACGACGCTCCCCCGGCGTTCGTGGCCGGGCAGCTGCGGGCGATCGCCGGCGTCGAGGTGGCGATCACCCGCGTGGAGGCCAAGCTCAAGCTCAGCCAGAACCGCCCGGCCGCCGATATCGACGGAGTTGTTGCCGGCCTTCGGGAACGCGGCGATTCGGCGATGGCCGACGCCGTCGACCGACACCGCCCATAACGGCTTGGGTTGCCACATGCGCTCCCCACTTGGCACCAGGACGCAAACGGGAAGCGCACGTGGCGAAAGGGACGCCTCAGAGGGCGGTGTCCGCGTCGCTGCGGTGGGCCAGGTGCTGGGGCTGGACGGTGGCGAG
>DATJJB010000896.1:0-3282 GCA_035492655.1 Kutzneria sp.
ACGAATCTGCGCGAAAACCTCCGCCTGCTTCACCGTGTCGATCCCCAGATCAGCCTCCAGATCAAGATCCGCCTGCACCATGTCCGCCGGATAACCCGTCTTCTCCGCGACCACCGCCAACACCCGAGAGGCGATGTCGTCCGCCGGCGGCTCGGCCGCCGCGACCGGAACCGGCTGGGGCCGTTCGACCGGGGTGGGTTCGGGCTTGGCGGCCGGCGCCGGGACGGCGATCCGCAGCCGCCGGTGCACGACTTCGAGATCCGCGTGCGCCGCGCCGCTGATGGCCGAAAGCCACCGGTCCCACGCCGCCTGGTCCACGATCCGGTACCGGTAGCCCAGCTCCGCCGGACTCCGGTGCAGACCGTCCGGCACGGGCGTCCAGCGCAGCAGCACCATGCTGATCTGCGAGCCGAAGCCGGCCGCCAGCCGCAGCGCGTGCCGCACCGGGTAGTCGCCGCCGGTCGACAGGTTCAGCGCGCCCAGCGACGGGTCGATCTCCTTGAAGTTCGGCACCGGCGGCACGATGCCGGTCTCCAGGGCCTTGACCGCGACGACGTCCTCGATCCCGACGCCCATGGGGTGGCCGGTGAATCCCTTGGTGTTGGCGATGACCACCCGGTCGGCGTCGGTCCCGAACACGGCGCGCAGCGCGTCGATCTCGGCCTGCGCACTGCCGCCGCGTGCCGGTGTGTACGTCTCGTGCGACACGAAGACGGTCTCGGCGGCAATGGCGTGCCGGTCGACACCACGCCGCTCGGCGTCCGCGACGAGCTTCTCCATCACCGCCGAGATGTGGCTCACGTCCAGCTTGGTGCCGTGGAACGCGCTGTTGGCGGTGACGGTGGCCAGCACCTCGCAGATCGGCCGCAGACCGCGTTCCCGCGCGGCGTCGGCGGATTCGACGACGAGCGCGGCGGCGCCCATGCCGAGCAGCATCCCGTGCCGACGGTTGTCGAACGGCAGGGCGGCGTTCTCGACGGCCGCGTCGGTCGCGGCCGCCCCGGTGGCGAGGAACCCCGCGCCCATCCAGGGCAGCAGCGAATCGGAGGTCACGTCGTCGGCCGCCACGATCACCACGCGCCGGCAGCGGCCGGCCCGAATCCAGTCCTCGGCCAGGCCGACGGCCTGCGTCGTGCTGGCGCAGGCGGCGTTGACCTGGGTGTTCGGCCCGCGCGCGCCGATGATCTCGGCGAACTGCGAGTGCCCCATCGACAACACTCGGAACAGGAACCGCCGGTCGAACTCGAACGGCTCGGCCTCGATCGCGGCTGTCAGCAACTCGATCCGGCGGTCGATCTCCGCGCCGGCCGCGCCACCGTCCACTTCGGACCGCAGGCCGCGCAGCATGGCCAACCCGTCCCGCCGGTGCCGGTCGGCCAGGTAGTGCTCGATGTCCTTGGCGAACTCCGCGTAGCCGGGGAACGCCGACGCGAAGATCACGCCGGTGTCGTCCCGCAGCGCGTCCGGCAGCCCCCACCGGTCGGGCAGCCTGCTGCCCACGGTGGTCGTCTTGTAGTGCTGCACCAACGGGATGCCGGCGTCGCGCAGGGCGTCGAAGCCCGCGCCGATCGCCAGCCGCGTGCAGTCGTCCAGCGCCCGGTCCCGCTCCTCGTCGACCCCGAAGTCCTCGACCAGGCCGATGCGGCCGGCCCTGCCGGCCAGCTTGACCACGTCGTCCGGGCTGTCGATGGTGTCGAAGTGGTGCGCGCCGGCCTCGCTCTTCACCAGCCGCGTGATGTGCCGGGCAGCGATGGCCCGCCGGAACGACTCCGGGATCGGCTCGATGAACTGCTGCCCGGCCAGGATCCGAGCCACGTTCTCGTCGTCGAAAACCCTTGGCGTGCCGGGCAGACCCAGGGCCGCGCCGGTGATCACGACCGGTTCGGGCGGCCCGGCGGCCGGCGTCGACTCGGGCGTCGCGCCGGCCAAGACGGCATGGCTGCGCTCCAGGAAGTCGGCCACCAGGTGGCCGAGCTGGCGGTAGCGGTCCTCGGTCGGCGCCGCCGTTCGCGCCGGGGCTTGCGCCGCCGTCACCGGGACTTGCGCCGGCGCGCCGTGGCCGGCCGCGTACAGCGCGCACAGCGCCTGGTTGAAGGAGACCAGGTCGCCCTGCTTGGGGTGGTTGGTGAACACGGAGACCACATCCTCGTGCCGCTGTCCGAGCGTGTCCTCGACGAAGCCGTGCAACGCCTTCTTCGGTCCGACCTCGACGAACACCCGCGCCCCGGCGGCGTACAGGGTGCGCAGGCCGGTGACGAACCGGACCGGCGAAGCGACCTGGCGGGCCAGGATGTCCAGCATCCGCTCGCGCGCGTCGGCTCCGGTCGGATAGAACTCGCCGTCGACGTTGGCGACCACCGGCAGCACCGGCGGCTTGAGGTCAAGGAGCTGCAACGCCCGCCGCAACGGCTCGCTGACCGGAGCCACGATCGACGTGTGGAAGGCATGGCTGACCGGCAGCCGGAAGGTGGTCCGACCGGCCGCGGTGAACCGTTCCACCGCGGCCTCGACCGCCGGCGTGGCGCCGCCGATCACCGCCTGGCCGGTGCTGTTGACGTTCGCCACCACGACATAGCCGTCGATCGCGGCGACGGTGCGCTCGATCTCGTCCAGCGGCGCGAGGACGGCCGCCATCGCGCCGTTGTCCTCGACTTGGAGGCTCGCCATCCCGGCGCCGCGGGCGCTGACCGCCTCCAAGGCCGCCGGGAACGTGAGCGCGCCCGCCGTGACCAGCGCGCCGTACTCACCGAGGCTGTGGCCCATCACCATGTCCGGCTCGATGCCATGCTGGGCCAGCAGTCGGGTGAGCGCGACGTCGGCCGCCAGCACCGCCGGCTGGGTGATCTCGGTCTGTAGCAGCTGCCGTTCGGCCTGCTCGTCGGGTGCGTCGACGAAGACGAAGTCGGTGAGCGGCCGGCCGAGCAGCGGCGTCATCACCCGGTCCGCCTCGGCGAAGGTCTCGGCGACCACGGGTTCCCGCCGGCTCAGTGTCCGGAGCATGTTCACGTACTGGGAGCCCTGGCCGGGGTAGAGGAAGGCGACCTTCGCACGGGGGCCGGAGCCGAAGTACACCCCCTGGGCACGCAGCGCGCGCAGCATCGCGGGATTGCCCTGCTCGATCGCCCGCACCGCCTTGCCGGCCTTGTCGGCCAGCTCGCCGGCGTCGGCGTAGTCGATGGCCACCCGCTTCGCCGAACCGAGATCGGCCGGCGACGGCGGGCCCGTCGGGGGCGTCTCGCCACGGGACGCGCGGCCGGCGACCTCGCGGAGCCGTTGCGCCAG
>DATJJB010000897.1:0-5357 GCA_035492655.1 Kutzneria sp.
GCCCAGGAGAACGTCGTGCGGCTGTGGAACGTGGCCGACCGGACACCGCTGGCGACGCTCGACGCCGCGAGCCCCGGCTCGCCGGTCAACGTCGTCGCGTTCAGCCCGGTGGGACGAGCGCTGGTCAGCGGGGGAAGCGACGCCTCCGCCACGTACTGGACCCTCGATCCGGACGCGCAGTTCGCCCACCTGTGCCAGGTCCTGGGTGCGCGGACCTTCGACGTCGAGTGGCAGGCGCTGGACCCGAACATCGGTCCGCCCCCGTCCTGCGTCGGTTCGTCACCGTCGTGACGGACCTGGTTTCGGTGCCCGTCGGCCGAGGACCAGGTACAGGGCGGCGGCGATGACGAAGCCGACGAGGAACGTGATGTCGCCGATCTGCGGGATCGCCGCGGGCACCGGCCCGAGATAGAGCGACTGGTTCGCGAAGAACAGGATCGAGATCACCGCGCCGGCCAGGAACGCCACCAACCCGGGCCAGCCGACGCGTGACCGGTCGGTGAGCAGGGCGGTGGTGTCCTGGCCCACGCGCAGCCACTGGTCGGCGAAGACCACGCCCAGCCAGGGCGCGATCCAGTACGAGATGACCAGCAGGAAGTTCTCGTACGCGGCGCCGGCGTCGGACAGGCCGAACAGGGCGAGCACGTAGCCGACGGCCCCGAACCCGAGTGCGACGATCGCCCGCCGCCAGGCCAACGGCAGCGTGATGCCCAGGGTGAGGAAGGCCAACGCGCCGGAGTAGACGTTGAGCGCGTTCGCCGCGACCGCCCCGAGCACGATCGCCAGCAGCGTGATCGCCGCCAGCCAGCCCGGCAGGTGCCCGGTGAAGGCGGCCGTCGGAGTCTGGTCGGCGGCACCGCCGATGGTCGCGGACGCGGCGCCGACGCCCATCAGCACTGTGCACGACACGAACAGGCCGAGCGCGGCGAACCAGCCGACCGCCCGGCCACTGACCGTCGCCGGCAGATAGCGCGTGTAGTCGGCGGCGTAAGGATTCCAACCGGCCGCATAGCCGAACGCCGCACCCATGGTGAGCAGGAAGCCGCCAACACCGCCGGCGCCGCTTGGCGCGTTCGGATGTGCCTGGGCGAACGTCACCACGGCGACGATCGCGAAGATCACCGCCAGCACGGCGAAGACGTACTTCTCGTACGCCTGAACCAGATTGTGGCCGAAGAACGCGATGCCGCTCTGGACCACCACGACCACGGCGAGCGACGCCGGCAGGGGCAGCCCGGTCAGCGTGTTGAGGGCGAACGCGCCGCTCACGCTGTTCACCGCGAACCAGCCGATGCCGGCGGTGACGGACATCAGTGCCGCGGGCACCAGGTTTCCCCAGTACCCGAATCCGAGGCGGCTCAACACCATCTGCGGCACGCCGTGACGCGGACCGCGGGCGGACAGCAGTCCGTGGGTCAGCGCGCCGAGCCCGTTGCCGAGCACGACGGCGGCGATCGCCGACCAGAACGACAGACCGAACACCGAGACGGCCAGCACGCCGACGAAGATCGTGGCGAACTCCAGGTTCGGCGAGGACCACGTCCAGAACAGCTGGCGTGGTGTGCCGTGTCTGTCCCCGGCGCCGACGGGCTCGATGTCGCCGGATTCGACGGCGACGACCCGATCCGCGTACCCACTGGACCGCGCCGGTCCGGTCGCCGAGACCGCCATGACTGCCTCCCCTGATCGCGTGAACGCCGGAACGCTAGAGGACGCTTGTCACAATAGTGTGGCTCGCCGTTAACAAGGCTTTTCGCCGTTCGTCCCGAGTGCCCCTCACCGCACCCCTTCGGGCGACGCCATCCGCTGCGGCCAGCCCCCGTCCTGATGTCAGGAGGGGCCCCTTACTGACGTTGAACGCCAGTAAGGGGCCCCTCCTGACGTTGAACGCCAGGATTCCTTCCCTTGGTCCTGGTCAGGCCGCCGGGTGCCAGGTCAGGATGCCCGCGAAGGACTTCTCGATGCCGGCGTCGGCGACGATGCTGGCGGGGACGCCGCCGGCGTCGGTGATGGCGTGGTTGTTCCGCAGCGTGACCTTCTTGGCGCTGCCGTCGGCGGACCCGTTCTGCCAGTAGTTGTTCTCGATGTCGAGCGGGTCGTAGTTGCCGTCGTTGGCGGTGTAGTCGGTGTGCCGGCTGCCCCAGGCGTTGGCCGCGCCGGTGCTGTACACGCCGTTGCCGCTGATGGTGACGTAGCTGGCACCGTTGTCGGTGTAGATCACGTGACCCTTGCCGGTCTGGTCGTGGAACAGGTTGCCGGTGATGTGCTCACCGCCGGCCAGCGACGACCCGGTGATGCCGTTGGTGTAGATCGCGGCGCCGTCGTTGAGTACCTGCATGTGGTCGAAGATCAGGTTGTTGGACAGGGTGTTGCCGTTGGAGTAGTTGGGCTGCGCCGGCAGCTTGACCTTGTCCGGCCAGCCGCCCCAGCCGATCGAGATGCCGGTGTAGGGCACGTGGTCGATCTGGTTGTGCGACACGGTGGCCTTCTCGACGTAGCCGATGTCGATGCCGATGCCGCCGGCGAACTCCGACGCCACACCGTAGACGTGGTTGTCGAGGATCTTGTCGCCGCTGGTGCGCTGGGCGGCGGTCGGCGCGACGATGTCGACGCCGCCGAGGGCCATGCCGTTGCCGGAGATGTCGGTGAACACGCTGCCCTTGACCAGGTCGTTCTGCGAGCCGGTGCCCAGGTCGAGGCCGGTGCCGCCGAGGTGGGTGAACGAGTCGCCGGTGAACTGCACGTTCTGGTCGGCGGTGAAGGTGACGGCCGCGCCCTGCTTGGTCCACGCCCCGTACGGGCAGGTGCCGCCGGACACGAACTGGCACAGGCCCTGCCGGTCCCAGCCGTGCGCGCCGGTCAGCGTGTAGTTGGCCTGAATCTCGGAGAAGCCCTCGGCGCTGTTGGGCTGCAACCAGGTCGCGTAGGAGAACTGGATCCCGTTGAACACCACGTTGTGCACGCCGTCGCCGGTCACGAGGTGTTCGAGCTGCGGCACGGTGACCGTCGCGGTGGCGAGGTTCTCGCCGCTGCGCGGGATGTAGTAGACCGTGTGCTTGGTCCGATCGAGATACCACTCGCCCGGCGAGCTGAGCAGCTCGTACGCGTTCTCCACGAGCGTCGGCGACTCCGTGATCGCTTGCCGGCCGACGAGTTCGTAGGTGCGGCCGGAGCCGTCGGTGCGCATCAGGCGCTTCTCGGAGTTGTTCCAGCACGGCTGGGCCATCGTGATGGTGGTGCCGGCGATGGAGCCGATCGGGCAGCGCGGCTCGGTCCACGCGCCGAGGCCGCCCCGGTAGACGAACTCGATGTCACTCGGGTTGCGCCAACCGGCCATGGTGGCCGCCGACGCGGTGTAGCCGGTGGCCGTCCGGGTCAGCGTGACCGGCAGTTGCCCGCTCGCCCGCTGGGCCCGGACGCCGTTCACGTACAGCTGCCGGGTGTCCAGAGTGGACGGAGCAGGCGCCGACCAGATGTTCTTGGCGGCGTCCGACTTCGTCCATCCGGTGACGGGAAGTCCGCCGCTGAGCACCGGATGCGCCCCGGCGGCCGCGGTCCACACGACGTTGTGCCCACCGGTCCCGCTGTCGCTGGAACTCAGCGACAGCGTGGCCGGCAGCGGGTACACGCCGTCCGCGAGGCTCACAGTGACATCCGATGTCTGGCCGGCGGTCAGTCCGCGCACGACCTGCTGGGCCCGACCCACGGTCCTGAGCGGCGCCGACGCGCTGGTGCCGGGGTTGGCGTCGGAACCGGTCGGCGACACGTACACCGTCGTCGCCGTGTCGGCGTGCACCAGGCTTGCCGTGCTCACCGTGAGCAGGACGGCCAGGAACACGCCACCATGCAGTGGCTTCATCGAGAACTCCCGTCAGGGGTTGCTGTGTGGCGGGTGCACGCGGAGCGGGATGTTCTCACCGTGGCGGGGTCATGGCACAGCGGTGCCATCACCAGGCCGATCGTGGTTACCAGCGCCGAACCGAGCCGTCCGATCACCTTGCGCACGTCCTCACGAGGAACGAGCCGCACCCGTGTGGAACGGGCGCGGCGTGGCGGTGGCGCGCGGTAGTGCCTTTCTACGCGTGTAAACGGTTGCGGTCAACAGTCATCCGATGAATCTGCTGACCAGTTGTTTCACGCCGCTCGGTCACACTCGTTGATCGGGCCCTCCGTCAGCTCCGGCCCAGGCCGCCGGTCAGGACGGGCGGGGTGAATCGGAAGTAGCGTCCCGGCTGGCCGAGCGCCGCGGCGGCGGCATTGAGCCGGGCCGGGTCGACGTCCCAACGACCGGTGGCGATCCGGTGCTCAAGGGCGTGTAGCGCGGCGATGGTCTCGGACGGTTGGAAGGCGCAGTGCCCGGTGGTGTCGACGTATGCCTGCCGGAAGAGGTTCGGCGTCCGGACCAGCCTGCCGTACCAGTTCTCCTGGCCGACGGGCACGAGTTGGTCGGCAATCGTGTGGATGTCGAGTTCGGGGGCGTGCAGCCGGCCGGTCGGCATGGAGGTGCGGGCGAGCGTCGCCACGGCGTGCGGGTCAGGCGTGATGTTCGCGTCACGGGTGAGGCGGGCGAGGTCGGTGTTGAGGTCGAGTCCGGCCTGTTGGTACAGGGCGGTGACTTCCCCGGCCTGGCTGCTGGAGTTGAGCAGTGCTCGGTAATTGACGCCGATGGTGTTGGCGCTGTTGCCGCCGGCGGCGAGTTCGATCTGGTATCGGCCGGTCATGATGAAGTTGAGCACGAACGCCGTGAGTTCCTGTTCTTGCTGGGCTTCCTGGGCCGGGTAGTCGGTGGCGGCCGGGGGAGTGGGGCCGGAGAACCAGGTGGGCTCGTTCATCAGGGCCGCGCCGAGCGCGATCCGGGCCCGGCCGGCGGCACTGGCCTGGGCGGTGTCGACGACGCTGGTGAGCAGGGTGGCCGCGGCGCTCGCGGCGTCCTGGTTCGGGTAGCGGACCAACGGGATCGGCTGCTCGGGGGCGAGTAGATGCGCGAGCGCGTATTCGCCGTTGAGCTGGTACTGGTTGAGGTTGAGCGCACCGGCGACCAGGCCGCAGGTGGTCAGCGTGCCGTCGACGCGATCCCGCTCGGTTTCCAGCGCGCTGACCAGTCCGCCCATGGAGGTGCCCCACGCGATGGTGCGGCTCGGCGCGCCGATCAGCCGTTCGACGGCGTCGAGTGCGCCGAACTGGTCGCGCACCGCGGAAGCCAGCGCCCACCAGGAAGGCCCCGAGTACGACGACCCGACCAGGGCGTAGCCGTTGTCCAGCAAGGCATTCGCGGTGGCCTGGTCGGGGGCGTCCTGCGGGGTGAGCGGGCCGTAGCCGTGGCTGTACAGGATGATCGTGCCGTGCCACGAGCCGGG
>DATJJB010000898.1:0-5860 GCA_035492655.1 Kutzneria sp.
GGTCAGGGCTGGAGCACGTAGCGACCGCGGACCCCGCTCTTCGCCACGGCCCGGTGGGCGTCGGCGACCTGGACCAGCGGCACGACCGTGTGCACTCGGGCCGGCAGTTCGCCGGACGCGGTGCGGGCGAGCAGGTCGCCCAATCGCGGGCCGTCGGGGTGCGTCACCACGGTGGCTACGGTGATCCCGCGCTCCGCGGCCGGCACGGCGTTCGGCCGGACGCCGACGAACGCCCCGCCGTCGCGGACCAGGGCGAGACCCCGCTCCTGCAGTGCGGCGCCGTCGGCAACCGCGTCCCAGCCCGACTCGGCTCGCGTGGTGAAGCCGGCGCCGAGGCTGCGGACGAACTCCTCGTCCTCGGCTCGGGCCAGGCCGGTCACCCGCCAGCCGCGGTCCTGCGCGAGCGCGGAGACGTACCCCCCGACCGCGCCGGCCGCCCCGGTCACCAGCAGTCGGTCACCGCCGGTGGGCGCGTCGCCGAGCAGGTCGACGATCTGCGCCGCAGCCAGCCCGTTGAGCGGCACCGTCGACGCCGCGACCAGGTCGAGCCCGTCGGGCACGACGGCGAGGTCGGCGGTCGGCACGACGAGCTGCTCGGCGTAGGTGCCGAAGTCGCGGTCGAACCCGACCACCAGACCGGCGACCCGGGTACCGACGGCCAGGTCCCCGCCGCGGCCGGTGGCTACGACGATGCCGGCGAAGTCCCAACCCAGGCCGGTATGCTCCGGCTGATCGATCAGCCCCATGGCGTGGAAGAAGCCATCCGCGACCCCGAGGTCGACGGGGTTGACCGGCGCGGCGGCGATCTCGACCCGGACCTCGCCGGGCCCGGGCTCGGTGACCGGAACGTCAATGATCTCGATCGAGCCGGGTCCGCCCGGGGTGCGCACGACGGCGGTGCGGAAGGTGGACATGCTCATGGGTTCGCTCCTTGTGGGCTTGTGTTCGATGGTCATCCCACATCACTATTGAGGGGTAACTCTCCATGAGGAAGTACGCACCTCGGAGTGCGTAGGGCACCGCCCGGTAGGAAGGAGCAGTCGATGCCGACACTGACGGCAGCCCAGAAGCGGGCACAGGCGCAGGCAGACTACGACGCGTTCCTGGCACGCTGCCCCAGCCGCCAACTACTCGACCGGATCTCCGACAAGTGGGTGACGCTGGTCCTGGCGGCTCTCGGCAGCGACGGCCCGCACGCCTCCGGCGGCAACCGTGTCGGCGAGCCGCGAGCGATGCGCTACTCGGAGCTGGCCCGCCGGCTGGCCGGGGTCAGCCAGAAGATGCTCACCCAGACGCTGCGCTCCCTCGAGCGCGACGGCCTGGTCACCCGCACCGTGACGGCGACCGTGCCGGTCACCGTCACATACGAGCTGACCGGCCTGGGTCTCTCGCTCCACCACATGATGCGCGGCATCAAGGATTGGGCCGAGGCGCACATGGACGAGGTGCTCGCCAATCGCGAGGCGTACGACACCCGCGTCGCCTGAACGCTCAACCGGCTAGTCGGCGACTTCCTGGCGCGTTGCGCGGATCGCAGACGGCGGACGCGGACGATCGCGTGCTCCGCCGTCCACGCCCGCACACCTGGAAGCCGACCCGAGTGTCAGGCCGGGATGGCGCCGAGTTGCTGCATCATGGCGACGCCGTCGAACTGCGTCCAGATGTCGGTCACGCGACCGTCCTTGAGGCGGTAGAAGTTCATGCCCTCGACCCTGATCGTCTGGCCGGCGGCGGGGATCCCCATGAACTCCTGCTGCTGAGAACCGGTCACGACCCACCGGGTGGCGACGGTGTCGCCGATGGCGACGATGTCCTGCAGGTCTTCCTTCAGATCGGGGAAGATCGCCTTGAAGCCCGCGACCTTCTGCTTGAAACCGGTCAGCGTCGGCTCATGGTCGGGTGCTGGATTGTGGTCGACCAGGCCCAGGTCGCAGAGCTCGTCGATCGCCGCTTGGTCGGCCGCGCGAAACGCGTGCTCGAAGCGCGTGATGATCTCGATGTTGTCGGACGAGGCCGGCCACTCTCCATCCGTCGATGCTGACGGCTTCGCGTCCCATCGGCTGATCTCGCCGGCCGGGTAGGCGCCGAATGCGCCGGTCTCGGCGCCGGTCTTGAGGCTGGTGAGGTAGGCGCCCCAGTTGGTGCTGCATCCGCTCATGAATTCGCCGGCCCGTTGCCAGCCGGAGTGGGTGAACAGAAGTGTCGTGCCGCCCTGGCCGGCGGGTCGGAGGGAGAAGGTGATCCGGGTGTCGATCCAGGTGTCGGGTCCGTCGGTGACCCGCCACACCACTTCGTCCGGGGTGTCGGTCAGGACCCGCATGACGGCGGCGGGCCGCCCGGCGTCGCCGAAGTAGACACTGAAGCCGGAGCCGATGGTGTGTTCACCGGTGAGCGGCCGCCCGGTCCACCAGCGGGCGATGCCGTCGGTGTCGGCGATGAGGTCGTGTACCCGCTGCGGCGGGGCGTCGATGCTGATGCGGTGCAAGATGTCAGGCATTGTGGGTCCCTTCGGTCAGGCGGCGACGAGACGTCGGCCCGGGTTGCCGCCCCCCTCTCGGGGGGATCTGCAGCACTGACGAACGGCCACGCGCCAGACGGACACCACCGCTGGGAGAAATCGGCCGGCGGTTGCTGTCCGTCCACGGCGACGCTGTTCGTCTGATACTTGACGCGGCATCGACCCGTGACAGGAGGACTCATGCAGTACGCGTTGTTGGCCTACACCTCGGCGGAGGAATCGGACCGGGCGACGCGCCCGATTTCGGGTGCCCTTGCAGCACAGCTCGACCGGCCGCACGTCACCGGCTGGGCACGGCTACACGCTGACGAGTCGGCGACGACGCTGCACAACGAGGAAGGACAGATGCTGCTGACCGACGGACCGTTCATCGACAGCAAGGAGTACCTCGCCGGCCTGTTCCTGATCGAGGCCGACAACCTCGACGGGGCACTCGCCATCGCCGGGGAAATGCTCCAGGAGACCAGGCCCGGCACCGCGATCGAGGTGCGACCCATCATCGACGGACGCTTCTGTGGCGCTTGACGCCGTCTTCCGCGACCAGTGGGGCCGCGTGCTGGCCACACTGGTCGGGATCCTCGGCGACATCGAACTCGCCGAGGAGGCGGCCGCCGAGGCGTTCGCCATCGCCGCCGAACGCTGGCCACACGACGGGGAACCGGCCAACCCCACCGGCTGGCTGATCACGACAGCACGCAACCGCGCCATCGACCAGCTGCGCCGCCGGCAGGTCCTGGCCGACAAGACGAAGCTGCTCGCCCGTGACATCGAGACCGGGCCACAGCCCCCGGAGGCACTCATGGATGACGCCGCCACCATCCCGGACGAGCGGCTGGAGCTGATCTTCACCTGCTGTCATCCGGCGCTCGCCCTCGAGGCGCAGGTGGCGCTCACCCTGCGCACCCTCGGCGGCCTGTCCACCGACGAGATCGCGCTGGCGTTCCTCGTCCCGTTCGAGACCATGAGCAAGCGACTGACCAGGGCCAAACACAAGATCCGCGACGCGGGCATCCCGTTCGCCGTGCCGCCCGATCACCAGCTGCCCGACCGGCTGGCGGCCGTCCTCGCCGTGGTCTACCTGATCTTCAACCAGGGCTGGGGCGGCGGCCGCGTCGACCTCGCCGCAGAGGCGATCCACCTCGGCCGGGCGCTCGCCGACCTGATGCCGGACGAGCCTGAGGTGCTCGCGTTGCTGGCGCTGATGCTGCTGCACGACGCGCGCAAAGCGGCCCGCCTGCGCGACGGGCGGATCGTCCCCCTCGACGACCAGGACCGTGCCCTGTGGGACGAGCGGCAGATCGACGAGGGCCGGGCGCTGCTGCGGCGGGCCATGGCACGAAGGTCCACCGGGCCCTATTTGGTCCAAGCGGCCATCGCCGACCTGCACCTGCACGAGCCCCGTGACTGGCGGCAGATCGCCGTGCTGTACCAGACCCTCGCCAGGCAGACCCGCTCTTCGATCGTCGAGATGAACCGGGCCGTCGCCGTGGCCGAGATCGACGGGCCCGAAGCCGGCCTGGCCATCCTGGACCGTCTCGACCTCGACCACTACCGATACTTCCATTCCACCCGCGCCGAACTCCTGCGTCGCGCCGGCCGCGACGGCGAGGCCCACGACGCGTACCGCCGGGCGCTCGACCTCGCGCAGACCGAGCACGAACAGCGTTTCCTTCAAGAGCGGCTGGCCGAGACCACGCCCTCCGTGCCACGAGGGCCCGACCGCACCACCACATGATCGGCGTCGCCACAGTGATCAGCCGGAGTGCGCGTCGTCCGCGAAGTCGAAGCTCAGCCACCGGTCGGGACGCGCGGTGAACAGCACGAAGGTGCCGGCCGGGTCGGAGGTCTCGGCCTCGGCGAAGGCGCGGGCGAGGTCCGGCGGTAGGTAGCGGGAGGTGATGGCCGTCACCTCCTCGACCGAGGGCGTCCCGTCCTCCTCCACCACCGTGCACTCGACCGTGACGTATTTGTAGGGGAACTCGGTCTGTTGCACGCAGAAGCTCAGGGTCCCCGACCGCTGGAGCAGCCGGGTCTTGCGTGCGACCCGGCCTTGAGTGCCGGTGAAGAAGGTCAGGTTTCCGCCGGGCGTGTAGGCGTACCATACGGGCACGGTGAGCGGGGGACGGCCGTCGTCCGCGGCGACGCTGAGGACGCCGACGTGCGACAGGGCGAGGAAGTGCTCGCGCTCGGGGGCGGTGAGGGTGCGTGCCATGGCTGCCTCCTGGGCAAGCGGTCAGGGATCGCGGTTCGAGGGCGGGAGGGAGTCACGGCCGCGGCGGTGTGGGGTATTCGTCGCGCGGCCGGAGCCAGCTCATCGTCGGGTCCTGCGGCCAGCCCTCGGGGGAGTCCTCCCACTCTTCCTGACGTCCATAAGGCGTGAGGTCGAGCAGGTTGAAGTCGAGTCGGAGCCGATCGACCCCGCGACCGCTGGTGTAGTAGGTGCGGAAGACCTGCGCGCCGTCGCGTAGCAGCACGCTCAGCCCGAAACCGTTGCCGAGCCCGAGGTCGTCGTAGAAGTCGTCGCCGGCCGAGTACCAGGGCACGGTCCAGCCCGTCCGCCGCCGTAGGACGTCGATCTCGTCCTGTGGCGCGCGGGACATCATGATCAGCCGGGTGTGGCGGGCGTTGAGGTGAGACTGGTCGGCGATGTTGTCGGTGAAGGTGGCGCAGCCGGTGCACAGCCAGTCCTGCCCCGGGGCCAGCATGAAGTGGTAGATCACCAACTGGCGGTGCCCCTCGAACAGGCCGGGCAGATCGACCGTCGAGCGGTCCGGCGCGGTCATGCGGTAGCCGTCGGCGAGGCGGACCATCGGCAGCCTGCGTCGTTCCGCGGCCAGCGCGTCCAGTGCTCGGGTCTGCTCCTTCTCCTTGACCAGCAGCGCCTCGCGCGCGGCCTGCCATTCCTGTGTCGACACGACAGGGGGACGGTTCACGCGAGCTCCTTGTGCGTCTCTTAAGGGAACTTACGACGGCCAACGCTAGCAGAGGTCCGTCTCCTCAAGGAACCCTCTCGGTTATCATCGAGCTCATGCAGCGAACCCGGTTCGGCGACATGGCCTGCTCGATTGCGCGCACACTGGACGTGATCGGCGAGCCATGGTCGCCGCTGATTCTGCGCAACGTCATGGTGGGGATCGGCCGCTTCGACCAGCTCCAGCAGAGCCTCGGCATCTCCCGGAAGGTGCTGACTGAGCGGCTCAAATGGCTCGTGGACAACGACGTGCTGGAACGGCGGCAGTATTCGGAGCGGCCGCCCCGGTACGAGTACGCGCTCACCGTCAAAGGGACCGAGTTGTGTGACCTGCTGATGGTGATGGTGCGGTGGGGCGACCGCTGGACGGC